>CAIQBN010000412.1 GCA_903870065.1 uncultured beta proteobacterium
CACAACTGCGGAGGAACTGGTCGAACATGAGCATGACTTCAAACCGATTCAGGTAGAAGATGCCAATGCACAAATCCTGCAATACCACGTCGGACAAAATGCTTGCAACAAAATTTGTCAATGCGGCCGGCCACTGGTCTTGCAATGGGATCGCCGCAAAGAAACAGCTGGATTGCAAGATTTCTTTTGGGGTTGTTCTGGATACTACATCGAATTTAGAGGTAAGCGTGCATGCACCTATACAGAGAGGCTCACCGTAGCAGACTTGAACCTGTTTACCAACCTTAGCAGGCCTGAGTTTGCGATTGACTCAGCTACTTTGACGCGTGAAACAATTAATCCAACCAAAGCAAGACGCATACGCCAAGCATTGGACAGCATCCGTGGGCAACACAATTCTAAATCGTTAGGAATCGCGACATACCGATGTCCTATCCATGGTGAGAGTCTGCGGCTCAAGCGAAAAAATCACTCGTCGAATCACTTGTTTGATGAATACTTTCTTGGCTGTCCACGATGGCTCCCAGATAACGCTGGCTGTAATTTTTTGATAAAACTGAAATCGGCTGCACAAATTAGCAGTGTTATGGATAAAGCTCAAGGTATGGGCGTCCTAGGTATCTGAGCAATAAAAACAGTCATATGAAAATATTTTCTGAATACTCAGTTTTATGTTGATCAATCCGAATTCGCTTTGGGTGGGCTCCATAAACGGTATACATGCCGTGTTCGACCCACAAATACAAGTCGATCAATCTCGATGGGTCTTGCTATACATAATCAACCAAGAGAATGTTGTGGCTTATCGTCGTATTTCGGCACGCGCTGATGCAAAAAAACACACATCAACCCATCCACAGTTCGAAATTTATAAACAAAAATATTCGGATTGGCTAACCGCGAAATCTGTTGAGGAAATAGAAGCACTCAAGCATGATTTGAGACGAAAGGATGCTGCTGCTTTAGCTGATATTGCACGCATTGAAGTAATGCATCGAAAACATCTATCGATAGACGATCACTCTTACAGGGGCATATCTGAACCTACCAATGCCTTTAACATTCGCGATTCGATTTGTTTTAATTGCCACAGCAAAGTTGGTTCTCATTTAAACCTCAAATGCAATGCTTGCGGATGGATGATTTGCGAAAAGTGCGGCACTTGTGGTTGCAGGTATCACATTGCCAAGCAATCCGATATTTATTGACTTTGCCGCAGGCAAAGCAGAAGATCAAACCTTTCTGGAGAAGTTGGATGCCCGTATCGGAAGATCAACTGACGGCAGACGCGCTGCAGTGCTACCAGAGTCACAAAATGCTGACACAGCCCGAGCACAGCGAGTGGCAGAAGCAATGGGAAGACGCGTTATCTGGGTTAGAAATCTCGGAACTGAGGGAGTCTCTGACCCGACGATCCCCGGAGTTATCTTCCTTGATCCAGCTTCTAGACGGTCCGTACAAGTTTTAGCAGCCCATGAACTCGCCCATGCCCTCGAACGTTACAACCCTGCCGGATTCGACAAACTAAAGTGGACCCCAGTGTCAAGACAATTTTTCAGTTAATTTAAGTTGCCCCCGTTTTCATATGCAACTGATCGGCGTTGCCCCGGTTTTGGCTAAACCCCAAGTCCTCTGTCTTAGTATTCGGTATCCCTGAATTCAATTTCAAACGGCTGTTTGGCAAGCAACGCGCGTCAGG
>CAIQBN010000413.1 GCA_903870065.1 uncultured beta proteobacterium
ACCGCCACATTCCCACGATCCGCGCCCTGTACAAGGGCCAGCGCGACGCCATGCTGGCTGCACTGAAGAAAGACATGCCCGCCGACGTGACCTGGAACTCGCCCGACGGCGGCATGTTTTTATGGGCCCGCCTGCCCGAAGGCATGAACGCGCAAGAGCTGCTGCCCCTGGCCGTGGACAAGGGCGTGGCCTTTGTGCCCGGAGCCGCCTTCTACAACGACCACGGCGACCCACGCACCATGCGCCTGTCATTTGTGACGCCCGATGGCGATGAAATTCGCAAGGGTGTCGCGGCGCTGGCGGCGGCCATTGCGGAACAACGCGCCAGCTAACCAAAAAGGGAGCCCGGCCATGCGACAACGCCCGTTCAAACAAGTTGACGTGTTCACCGATCAGGCCTACTTGGGCAACCCGCTGGCAGTGGTGCTCGAAAGTACGGGCCTTAGTGACGAGGAAATGCAGCGCTTTGCCCGCTGGACCAACCTGTCCGAGACCACATTTGTGCTGCCGCCGACGCCAGAAGGCGCTGTCAAAGGAGCCGACTACCGGGTCCGCATCTTCACACCCGGTGCCGAATTGCCTTTTGCCGGCCACCCCACACTGGGGACCTGCCACGCATGGCTACAGGCCGGAGGCACTCCGCGCGCCGGCGAGCGCATCGTGCAGGAGTGCGGCGTAGGATTGGTGCAAATCCGATCCGAAAGCAGCCGCCTGGCGTTTGCCGCACCGCCGCTGGCCCGCAGTACGCCCAGCCCCGCGCAACTGGCCCAGATCGCACAGGCACTGGGCTTGAACGGGTCGCAAATCATCGCTGCCCAGTTGCTGGACAACGGCCCTGTGTGGATGGGGCTGTTGCTGGACAGCGCGCAGACCGTGCTGACGCTGGAGCCAGACCATCTGGCGCTCAAGAATATGGGGCTCAAGGTCGGCGTAGCCGCGGTGGAGGCAGCAGCAGACCCCACACCGGCTTTGATTGCCCGTTCAAATCGCGAGGCGCGCGCTTTCGGCCCCGCCATCGCCTGGCCCGGCACCGCGGGCGGTGACGAGCCGACGGTGGAGGTTCGCGCCTTTGCCGCACCGGTCGGCGTAACCGAAGATCCGGTCACCGGCAGCCTCAATGCGAGCCTGGCCCAATGGCTGATGGCGGAGGGACACGCCCCCGCTTCCTACATCGCCAGCCAAGGCACCTGCCTTAACCGGTCCGGGCGCGTGTACCTGGTACGCGACGCCAGCGGCCAGGTCTGGGTGGGCGGCAACACCGTCACCTGCATCTCGGGTATGGTCCAGCTGTGACGGCACCGCCACCCCGCTTTGTTACCGGTTCGCTGATGCGCCACGTCGCGGTCATGGCGGGCACGGGTGCCATAGGCCTGGTGGCTATTTTTGCAGTGGACCTGATCAACCTGCTTTATATCTCCATGCTGGGTGAGCAGGCGATCGCCGCCGCCGTGGGATTTGCCGGTGTGGTCGGTTTTTTCATGTTGTCGCTGTTTATCGGACTGCTGATCGGCGTCACGGCCACCGTGTCGCGCACCCTTGGTGCGGGAAACATGCCCGAGGCGCGAAGAATTGCCACCTCCAGTCTGGTGCTGGTAGCCTCCATTGCGGTACTGGTTACGGGCCTGACGCTGGCATTCCTGGAGCCTCTCCTGCACCTGCTGGGCGCACGCGAGCGCATCCTGGAACTGGCGCAGCGCTTTCTGCACATCACCTTGCCCTCCACCGTGATGCTGGGTGTTGGCATGGTGTGCTCGGCATTGCTGCGCTCCGTGGGCGACGCCCGGCGTGCCATGATGGTGACCCTGCTGCCAGCCATAGTGACGGCGGTGCTGGACCCGCTATTCATCTTCGGGTTCAAGTTGGGGCTCGATGGTGCAGCCATCGTGGTCGTTATTGCCCGTTCGGTACTGCTTGGCGTCGGGCTTTACGGCACGTGGCGGGTGCACCACCTGCTGGCGCGCTTTGATATCAGGCGTCTTGGGGCTGACGCGCGCCTGCTGTCCATAGTAGCCGGGCCGGCGGTGCTCACCAATCTGGCCACTCCGGTGGCGGCGGCGTTTGTCACCCACAGCGTGGCCACCTTTGGCGTGTCGGCAGTGGCGGGGCAGGCCACCATTGATCGGCTCACGCCAGTGGCCTTTGGACTGATTTACTCGCTCAGTGGTGCAGTGGGGCCGGTGTTCGCGCAAAACCTGGGGGCCAAACGTTTCGACCGCGTGCGGGAGAGCCTGCGTGCCAGCCTGGTGTTCATGGTGGGTTCAGTTGCGCTCGCCTGGTTGCTGTTGGCGCTGCTGCAGGATCCGCTGATCCGCGTGTTTTCGCTGGACGGATTGGCGGCGCAGATGGTGCATGCCTTTTGCAGCTGGTTGGCGGTCAGTTTCTTTTTTATGGGCGCCCTGTTTGTTGCCAATGCAGCGTTCAACAATCTGGGGCGCCCGCTTTGGTCCACCGGCTTCAA
>CAIQBN010000414.1 GCA_903870065.1 uncultured beta proteobacterium
CGGGTGATCTGGCCAAGGTCAAGCAAAACTGGCTGACCCGAAACCGCCAGGTTTTGCGCGAAAACAGCTATTGGCTGGGCCGGCTGCAAACATCTGAACTGCACGGTACCGACCTGCACGCCATTCTGGATTATGAAAAGCAGGTTGGCACCATCAGTCTGGACGATCTGAAAGTGGCGGCACAGCGGTATTTGAAGCGTGATAACTACGTGCAGACGGTTCTATACCCCCAGAAATGATCGGCTTAGGGAGGGTATCGATGGTTGCCGCCATTCTGCTACGCCACCATCCTGCCATCCGCCACACGATCAGAGAAATGACTGCAAGAATGACCCCTAGAAACCCGAGGCCCGGGTCACGCCCGCGAGATTCCACCAGAACTGGCGTTTCACCCTCCAAACGATACCGACTTTCCAACAGATGGTCCCGATCTTCAAAGCTGACTTCAAATTGCCAAAGCTTGCCACTGACGGTTTTCCATGTGGTGTGCACAGGGCTATCCCCGTGGTCAACCTGGTTGCTACCAGATGAGGTGGCGGGCCAAGGTACCAGTGAAGCGTCAACCTTGGTTTCCTCGGCGAGATTCCGAAAAAGTATGACCCTCGTCGTGTTCGTCGCCCCGCTCGTGACCGCAATGGGGCGAGAGTCTGGCCACTCACCCGAACGCGCAGAAGACCATGGGTTGACGACAAAAAGCAGCCCGGTCCAAACCATGGCAACGACGATAAAAATCACCAGGCCGAATACCAGTCTACCGAAGCCTTTTAGCAATTTAAACAGGATTCTCATGGTGGTTTAATTTGCCGCTGTAGTGGCATCTCTTACTGACTTGCTTGAGTTTGGGTGCATGGTCTCTTGGTGGATTGGACACCACCCGTTAGGTTCGCCAGTTTGAGTTTCTTTGATTTAAAACAATAAATTTGTCGATGTCATCAGTCGGCTGCGGCTATTTTGTTGTTGGTCAAATGCGAACGTCGGATAGCATGCCCGAGCAGGCATTGAGTTGACGATTTAAAACCCAGGTTGTCTAGCCTTTCATGCGGTGCCAGCAAAATCTGGCCTCAAACAGCGGGCACTTCGACTGGGTTGCCCAATGCCGCAAGCCCTTCAAAGGAGAAAGTAATGACTCTCTTTCGCGTATCTTTCGCGGTAATTTTGTCGATGGCATGCACACTGTCCAACGCTGCCGGTCTAACCGGTCTATGGCTGAGCGATAAGGGTGATTTTTTTCTGCTGTCGCGGGATTCTCTGGCGGCCTACGGCGTTCAGGTCGGCGCCGGGCAACTCGACATCAAAGATGTCTGGGTAGGTAGCATGATCGCCAGCCGGGTTGACTATTCCTCACTCGACCGAAGCAAGCGATTGACTGCCGCATTGCGCAACGGAAAGCTGACCGGGCAGCTCATCAATAGCGGTGTTGTCTCCGATTTTTCCGCCGCGTTGATTCAACCTTGGATGGGCGGTAAGCTTGACGGTATCTGGAAAAAAGATGGCGTCGATGGTTACCTCATCGTCTTTAATGCGGATGACGGCAGCCAAGGGGTGTCAATAGTGTCCGACATCGACTTTTCCGCCGGCATGCCAATCCATCGAATCTGGTTGGGCAAACAGATCGCGGGCACCTTTGCGGATGTCGATAGCGTGGGTGGGTTGCGCCTCACATTGCCCAGTCAACTGAGCGGCAAGCTGTCGGGAGCCTATGTTGAACCGGACGCTGGGGTCGAATTGCGCTTGTCGCAGCCAGATGAAGGCATGCCGGGATATATGCCAGTAGCGCCGGCAGTACTTGACAGCGAAAATAACAGTCACACGCGAGGAACTCGCACTGCCACTGCCACTGCCAGCACGAGCGCTTTCACGGCGACCCAGGTCAGCAAGACGTCGGATCCCGATGCCCTTTCCGCCAGCCGAAACACGGTGCCAGAAGAAACCAAGAAGGGGTGCGAAGGACTTTTCGGGAAAGTGCAGAAAGATTTGTCCGACCAGTTTTTAGCCGAAATGGAGAGTGGGGAGAATGGTGGGCAGACGCCTGGAAAAATTGTGTCTGCCTACGTGACCGGTAGCGCGACTGTCTTTGACGGCGGAACGGTGCCACTTTACACGATCAACATCGCATCCGATGTTCGGCATAACATTGAGCCGTTCATCCTGAAGCAGGCGCAGACCCAAAATGGCTTTGTCGAATGCAAGGTTCCTTCAGGCGACCTTATATCCACATACGGCCTTTCGGCCACCGACTATGTCGGCTTTGATCAGGCTGCTGCGCAGGCATCCTGCTCACAGCTCGATACCCAAGCCAAAGAGTTGGCGCTGACCTATGCTGCGTTTTCGTCGCGCGGATTGCAGCCAACCTCGATCGGATTCAGTGCCGACTACACGGCCTCCGGCTATCCAACCATAGTCTATTCCCCCATTTCGAACATGATTCGGATTGGAATCAATCTTGATACCGACGGCACCTTTCCTGTTCCTACCGACAACAATGGGGTCAGGGAAACAGCGACGGATACACTCCTCATCGACCGGTGCAAGACTGAGTTGGTCAAGGCTGACATAGCGTTCAACGGGTATTCGAATTACGTCACTTATCAGTCGGCTCCTGCTACCTACCCAAGCTGGGCCGCCAATAAACCAACCGGCACTGCTGAACAGTTGTTCTGCATGAATCCTTCCTTTATCAATCCGGTGAAATATCCAAACTACACCGAGCCGACCGGAATGTTGGCGGTTGATCTTGGTAGCGCTTCGGCGGTGCTCCGTGTAAAGGTGGATCCGGCAACCAAGGACATCGTTAAATTTGCTGGAACAGGGGGCAACGTCGATGTTTTGATTCCGCATCATGGCTACTACGAGCCAACGGGCTTCAAGGCCAGCACATTTATTGCAACCAGTTCGGTCAAATGCGGATATGACTCCATGGCGGCCGAGTGGTTTTATTCGGCGGCGTCCAAGGCTTGCGAGCTTCTACCGTCGTCACTCACGGCGCAAATCGGCGAGCAGGCTTATGCGGCGATGAAAAAGACTTCAAGCGCCGACAACATGAATTCACTGGACCGTATGGCCGACGGAATGGGCAAGAACCTCGCGGCAACGCTGGGGGCCCTAAAGGTCGGCGGGTTTGCACCAAAGACGACTGTCAAAGACAAGAATTTCCTCAGCACCGCAAATGTTTACGCGGCCTATGGATACGACACGATGAAATCCGCTAGCTACTCTGCATCCAGTTCCAGCGTGGTCCAGTATGCGGTGACCGTGCCCTACTGCCCCAATCTTTGATTTGCGGAAAGACGGGCCAAGGTGGCTGCGCGACGTTCTTGCGGTCGCGGACTTATCCCTACCCAAACCAGCGGCCTGGCGCCGCGTCAGCGTTTTACGCCCAGCCGTGCGGTGTCGACCGCGACGTCGTGCCACGCAATACCGCCTGACGTTGCCTACTTGCGCATTAGCGTGCTTTTGCCAAACAGCGACTCGATCAGGTCCACCGCCACTTCGGCGGTGCGGTTGCGCTCATCCAGTGCGGGGTTGAGTTCCATGACATCGAGCGAGGCCAGTCGCCCAGTGTCTGCGATCATTTCCATGCACAACTGTGCTTCGCGGTAGTTGGGCCCGCCGCGGACGGTGGTGCCCACGCCCGGCGCGATGTCGGGGTCCAGAAAGTCAACGTCAAAGCTCACATGCAAGTGGGTGTTGACATCAACCAGCGCCAGCGCCAGCTCCATGGCGGCGCGCATGCCCATTTCATCGATGTAGCGCATGTCGAAAACGTCCAGATCCATTTCATGCACAAAACGCTTTTCACCCTCGTCCACACTGCGAATACCGATCTGGCGCACCCATTTGGGTGAAATGGCCGGCACTTGCCCACTGAGGCCAATCAACTCCTGCGGGCCATGACCGCACAAGCAGGCGACCGGCATGCCGTGGATGTTGCCGCTAGGGGTCAAGACGTGGGTGTTGAAGTCGGCATGGGCGTCCAACCACAGGACGCGCAGTTTCTTGCCGGTCTCGCGGCAGTGTCGGGCCACGGCACTGATGGAACCAATGCCCAGGCAATGGTCGCCACCCAGCACGATGGGCAAACGCCCGTCGGCCAGTTCGGCATGCACTGCATCATGCACTGCCTGGTTCCAGGCCGTCACTTCGCCCAAATGCCGGTAACCGTTGACCGGTGGCAGCCAGGGGTTGTTGGGGCCGCTCAGGTTACCTTTGTCCCGCACCTCCAAGCCTTGTTGGGTCAATACGCTTGCAATCCGGGCCACGCGCAGGGCTTCTGGCCCCATACTGGCTCCACGGCTGCCGGCGCCAATGTCGGTTGGCGCACCGATCAGGCTGACCTTGTGATTCATAGGATGGCGCCTCCGGTCAGGGTGTTTGCAACGA
>CAIQBN010000415.1 GCA_903870065.1 uncultured beta proteobacterium
GGAGTTGAGCTGGCCGGAATTGCGCAGACAAGTGGCCTCTTTGGCCCTGCACCTGCGTGCACAGGGTGTTCGGCCGGGCGACCGGGTGGCCGCCTATATGCCCAATACGCCCGAGACCGCAGTGGCATTTTTAGCCACCGTCAGCATTGGCGGTGTGTGGAGCCTGTGTGCGCCCGACATGGGTACCAATGCTGTGTTGGACCGATTTCAGCAAATCACCCCCAAGGTCTTGATCGCTTGCGACGGTGTGACCTATGGCGGGCGGGATCTGGACCGCACAGCCGTTGTTGCCGAACTGCGCGCTGCACTGCCGACAGTGGAGCACCTCATCTTGCAGGACAATTTGGGCCTGAATACACTTGCTACCAAAAACATAGCTGACTATGCATTTTTTGCGAGGGCTACAGCCAATAATGATGCAGATACTTTGGCCTTCGAGCCGCTGTGGTTGCCATTTGATCACCCACTGTGGATTGTTTATTCCAGCGGAACCACTGGTTTGCCAAAGCCCATCGTGCATGGCCATGGCGGCACGATTCTGGTGGCCATGGCGCTGAAATGCCTGCAAAACGATGTTGGCTGCAGTTACCACCCCAATTCGTTTGGTGAGCGCTACCACTGGTACAGCTCCACCGGCTGGGTGATGTGGAATGCGCAGGTGGCCGGCTTGCTGGGCGGAACGACCTGCTGCATTTTTGATGGCAGCCCAGGTGGCAGCACGGTGGATGCGGCAGGCAATCGAATCGCCCCCGACTGGACCACCTTGTGGCGTTTTGCCTCCCGACTGGGCGTCACCTTCTTTGGCGCGGGCGCGGCCTTCTATGCCAACTGCCTGAAAGCCGGCGTGGACCTGCGCAAGTGTGGCGAACTGTCCCAGGTGCGTGCACTGGGCACCACCGGCTCGCCGCTGAGCGCGGACGCGCAGGCCTGGGGCACGCAGCAGTTTCAACAACTGTGCGACGCCGGCTCACCTGATATCTGGTGGTGCAACATTTCTGGTGGAACTGACTTTGCTGGCGCATTCATTGGTGGCAACCGCGAGTTGCCACAAACCCCGGGTGCCATGCAGTGCCGCGCGCTGGGCTGTGCTGTGGAGGCTTGGAATGAGCAAGGGCAACCGGTGATCGACGAAGTGGGGGATTTGGTCTGCACCCAGCCGATTCCCAGCATGCCACTGTATTTTTGGGGCGACACCGGCAATCAGCGTTACGTGTCGAGCTACTTTGACACCTACCCCCATGTCTGGCGCCATGGCGACTGGCTCAAGGTGGCAGCCGACGGCAGCTGCATCATCTATGGCCGCAGTGATGCGACCATCAATCGTCACGGTCTGCGCATGGGCACCAGCGAGCTCTACAGTGCGGTGGAGGCACTGCCCGAGGTACTGGATTCGTTAGTGGTGGACCTGGAATACCTGGGGCGCGAAAGTTATATGCCGCTGTTTGTCGTGCTGCGCGATGGCGTGGTGCTGGACGGCGCACTGCACGCCCGGATCGTCGATTCCATCAAAACTGCGCTGAGTCCGCGGTTTGTGCCCAACGAAATTTTCCAGGTGACCGAGATTCCGCGCACACTCTCGGGTAAGAAGCAGGAATTGCCGATCAAGAAGCTGCTGTTGGGGCAACCGTTGGAAAAAGTGGTGAACCGCGAAGCGATGGCCAATCCGGGTTGCCTGGATTGGTATGTGCAATTGGCCCATTCACGGGCCAGCCTGGATTAACAATGACTATTTTTTCGTCTCTTGCTGGCATTCGGTTGCCAGCCCTGCTGATGCCGTTCGTCGGTGTATTGGTAGCTGCAGTGGGTAGCTCTAGCGTGAAGGCACAACAACCGACAAACCCGGCCACGGCGGTTGATGCCGGTGTCTTGCTGGACTGGGCTGAATACCGGCTGCCGTCCTTGTTCAGGGGCCAGACTCCATCGCTCACGCGCACCGGCCCGTCGAGTTTTCCGTTGAGTGTGGACGGGACAAGCTACACCATCCGTGCCTACCCCAATGAACGGTATCTGGCCGTCAGCAGCAGTGGATCCATTTTCGGACTGGGTGATTTCACTTCGGGCAAGCTCGCCGGCTTTGGCAGCACAGCCGATTTGGCGACCATGGTGCTGGCGGATGCCCGGGCGCAAACCATCAGTGTTATGTTGGTGTCCGATATGGGTGAGGGCGAGCAGTTCCGGTTTGTGCTGGGGTCTCAGGCGGTCATCGTTGACGGCAAAGGCATACCGGCATCATTCGGTGCCGGCGTGCAAAGCGGTAGCGCCTACGCGGTCAGCCAGACCGATGGTCCCCGCAGTTGTTCTGCGTCGGCCAACCGCACGGGTTGGGTGGGTTTTCGTGACATTGTGGTGACCATGGACTGCGGCCGGCCGCCCTCCAAGAGTCTTCTAGCGGGTCAGTTGCACGCCCCCGTGGGCAGCAATGTGACGCTGCAGCTCAATGGCGCCAATGATCTCAGCTTGACGATGCCGGCGTTCCAGGGTTCGGCCGACCCGTATAACTTGCAGCCCTTTAGTTTTGCCACGGCACTGCCCGATGGTGTGCCCTATCAGGTCAGCATCAAGGTGGCGCCGCAGGGGCAGTTGTGCGCTGTCTACAAGGGCAGCACAGGCACCATGCCAGTGGCCTTGGGTGGCTTGCGGGTGGGGTGTGAGTGGCGTGATGACCTGGTCAGCCGTAGCACCGACAGTCTTGTACGCGGCACGTACTTTGAAAGCCGTGAACTGGTGATGGGAGGCGCCGCCAGCCCGGTTGGTCGTACCCCCGACGGGTACGGTGAGGGACGATTTGTCGCCTTTGTGTCGTCGGCAATCGGGCTCGGCGGTGCCAGCGGAGCGAATCGCCAGATTTTTTGGCGTGATCGTTTGACCGGTGAGACGGTATTGGTTAGCGCTTCCGTGGCCGGCGTGCACGGCAACGGCGACAGCTTTGCGCCGGCCATCTCTTCGGACGGCCTGACCGTGGCATTTGAGAGTTATGCCACCAATCTGGTTGGCAACGACACCAACGGCGTTCGCGATGTGTTCCTGTGGTCGGCCAATAACCGCCAGTTAGGTGCGCAGCGCGCGAGTGTCGGTGTTAATGGGGTGGAGGGCAATAGTGAAAGTTTCGAACCCACGCTGTCCGGTGACGGACGCCGGGTAGCGTTCAGCAGCGGTGCCAGCAACCTGACCGGTGGTGTCAGTGGTAACGCAACGATCAATGTGGTCTTGCGGGACCTGACCTCCGGCATCAACATGCTGGTTTCGGCCGATGCACGCGGGTTGGGGGTGGGAGGCTCGCGCGCCGTCCTGTCGGAGGACGGCAATCGGCTGGCCTTCTACTCCTATTCATCCCAGCTGGTCAGCGGTGACGTCAATGATCTGTGGGATGTGTTTGTGTATGACGTTGCCACGGCTGCCAAACGGCGTGTTAGCCTGACGCCAGCCGGAGGCGAACGCAATCAGGGTAACGAGAGCGCCAGTCGCCTGGTGTCGCCAGCACTCTCGGGCAATGGCCGCTTCGTCGCCTTTGCCACAACCGCGACCAATATGGCTAGCGCCGATACCAATGGCTTGCAGGATATTTATGTGGCCGACTTGCAGACTGGCTCGGTCCAGCACGCCAGCGCTGGCATTGGCGGTATTGCCGCCTCAGGCGACAGTCCAGTGGGGCAGGGCGACCGTATTGCAATCTCGTATGACGGTCAGTGGGTGGCTTACACCACGTTGGCCACCAATTTGGGCGTCCAGACGGGGCAGGTGGTGCTGCGCAATTTGCAAACCGGCGAGACCCGCGCCATGGGGGCGGCAGGTGGCGCATCGGCGTATGTCACCCTGTCGCGGGATGCGGCCTATGTCGGGTTCGGCCACGACGCCCCGGTTGACCCTCGCTTCAATGGCAGTGGCTTGTTTGTGGAATACACCGGGGCCGGTCGGGCCTGGTGGTGGTTCGACTGAACCGCCGGTTTAGGGGTGGCTGTAAGGCCCGCTGTAGTAGGGCGTTGGCTGGGCCATGCGTGCCATGGAGTCGGTCAGCCGTGGCCTTGCACGCTCCAATTCGGCAATCAGCTGGTCAACCTGTTCAAGAAAGGCCTCTTTGCTTGCATGTGGCAGTGCGGTGAACATGGCTGTTGAATGTTCCGCGACGTCGGACTCGCCCGCCTGACGGGCCCAGCACCGAACCTCACAGTATGCAAGCAGGGCAAGGCGCCCCAACTCGCCGTGTTTTCGTGCGTATTGAAGGTCCGCAAGCAGATCGTCAAGGCCTAATTGGAGACTGGTTGATGTGGTCATGTTGCACTGCAGCATAAAGTTGTGATCTGACCGTGTCCTTACGCGCATCGCGATGCTGCAGTAAGACAATTGTGTTCCACTGACCGTTCGACATTGAAACTAGGACCCGATGACCTCTCGCTTCACCCGTGGCTTTCCCGTGTTATTTGTCTTGCTGTGGTCGACCGGTTTCATTGGAGCCAGACTCGGTTTGCCTCACGCGCCGCCGCTGACTTTTCTTTCTATTCGCTACGTGATTGTGATTGGCTGCATGGTGATCGTGGCCGTGGTCATGCGCGCGCCCTGGCCGGCTTCTGCTCGGGCATGGCTGCACATTGGCATTGCCGGTCTGCTGATTCATGGGGTCTATTTGGGTGGTGTGTTCATTGCCATTTCAAAGGGGCTGCCTGCCGGCGTGGCGGCGCTGGTGGTCGGTGTGCAGCCGTTGTTGACGGCGGTCGGCGCTGGTTGGCTACTCAAAGAAACCGTGTTGAGCCGGCAGTGGATCGGATTGCTGCTGGGTTTTTTGGGGGTCGGACTGGTGGTTTTTGCCAAGCTCGGCGACGGCTTTGGCATGGCAGCCCTGATCCCCGCCATCACTGCACTGCTCGGAATTACCGCCGGAACGCTTTACCAAAAGCGCTATTGCCCGCCATTTGACTGGCGAACCGGGGGTGTTGCCCAATTTTTGCCGACCGCGGTGGTGACCGCCATGCTTGCACTTTCCACCGAAACTTTGCCGGTGGTGTGGACGGGCGAGCTGGTTTTTGCATTGGCCTGGTTGGTTTTTGTTTTGTCCATTGGCGCGGTCAGTCTTTTGAATTGGCTGATCCGCCATAGTGGCGCGGTGAACGTTGCCAGCCTGTTCTATTTGGTCCCTCCATGCACTGCCCTGGTGGCCTGGGCATTGTTTGGTGAGACATTTTCCGGCATGGCAATGGTTGGTATGGCGGTCACGGTTTGGGGTGTTTATTGGGCCCGCAAATGACAAAATGCAGTCTTGTCTTGAATTGCATCGAAAATGCCAGGTTATGAATCCCACAACGCAACTCCCCTCTCTTCCTGATCATCTTTCCATCGATCCGCGCAGCCCGCACTACAACGCCGAGGTGTTTGAGCATGATGTGGGTATCCGCCTGAACGGCAAGGAGCGTCTGGATGTGGCCGAATACTGCATTAGTGAGGGCTGGGTCCGGGTGCCGGCCGGCAAGACGCTGGACCGCAGGGGCCATCCGCTGCTGATCAAGCTGAAAGGTCAGGTGGAAGCCTTTTACCGGTCAACGCCGTGACGCGCCGTGCGTTGTACAGACATGCAAATTACTTTGGGGTTCACCATGCGGATCACCGTAAAGACAATTAGTTTGGTGTTGCTAGCGGGCGCGTTGAGCAGCAATGCGTTTGCTGACTACCGAAGGGACTATCGCCAACACGACCATCGCCGGGCGCCCCATGTTCGCCAACATGGATCCGATTGGGTTGCGCCGCTGCTGTTTCTGGGGCTCGCCGGGGCGGTTTTGGGTGCGGCGGCCAGTCAGTCCAGTGCACCACCCATGCCCTATGAGCCACCGCCACAACGGATGTACCCGCCACCGGTGACCTATGTGGAGCCTGCTGTAGTGGTGCCCATGCCGCCACCTGCACCGGCCTCGGTGTGGTATTTTTGCCAGTCCGCTGGCAAATACTATCCTTACACACCGGTTTGCCCAGAAGGATGGCGGCAGGTTACGCCACCCCAATAGGCCAGTCTTCAGGTTTCAGTCGTCCAGCAAGGACAGGTCTCTTACAGCGCCCTTGTCGGCTGACATCACCAGTTTGGCGTAGGCCTTCAACGCAGCCGAGACCTTGCGCTTGCGCGGTTGGGCCGGTTTCCATCCTTTGGCGTCCTGCTCGGCACGGCGCTTTGCCAGTTCTTCGTCGGACAGCAGCACATTGATCGACCGGTTGGGAATGTCGATACGAATGCGGTCACCGTTGCGCACCAGGCCAATGGCGCCGCCCGCAGCCGCCTCGGGCGAGGCGTGGCCGATCGACAGGCCGGACGTGCCCCCGGAAAATCGCCCGTCGGTGAGCAAGGCACAGGCCTTGCCCAGCCCCTTGGATTTGATATAGCTGGTGGGATAAAGCATTTCCTGCATGCCGGGGCCGCCCTTGGGGCCTTCATAACGCACGATCACCACATCACCGGCCTTCACCTGGTCGTTTAGCACATGCTCCACTGCTTCATCCTGTGACTCGGTGACATGGGCCGGGCCTTCAAACACCATCAGTGCGTCATCCACACCGGCGGTTTTTACGACACAGCCATTCAGCGCAATGTTGCCCACCAGCACGGCCAGGCCACCCTCTTGCGAGAAAGCATGCGCGCCCGAGCGGATGCAGCCTTCGACGCGGTCCCTGTCCAGGCTTGGCCAGCGGGTGGCCTGGCTGAACGCGACCTGGCTAGGTTTGCCGGCGGGTCCCGCCATGTAGAATTTTTGCACCTCGGGGGACTCGGTGCGCATGATGTCCCAATGGTCCAGCGCATCCTTCATGGTTTTCGCATGCACGGTTGGCACGTCGGTGTGCAGCTTGCCGGCGCGGTCGAGCTCCCCCAAAATGGACATGATGCCGCCAGCACGGTGCACATCTTCAATATGGTACTTCTGGGTATTGGGCGCGACCTTGCACAACTGGGGCACCACGCGCGAAAGGCGGTCGATGTCTTTTAGCGTGAAGTCAATCTCGGCTTCCTGCGCAATCGCCAGGATGTGGAGAATCGTATTGGTGGAGCCACCCATGGCGATGTCCAGCGTGATGGCGTTCTCGAACGCCTTGAAGCCAATAGAGCGCGGCAATACGGTGATGTCGTCCTGCTCGTAGTAGCGCTTGCACAGTTCCACCGACAGGCTGCCGGCGCGTTTGAAATGCGCTTCCC
>CAIQBN010000416.1 GCA_903870065.1 uncultured beta proteobacterium
AGAACCCGCCAGCGCTTGCACGAACGC
Organism: uncultured beta proteobacterium; assembly: GCA_903870065.1. Lineage (GTDB taxonomy): Bacteria > Pseudomonadota > Gammaproteobacteria > Burkholderiales > Burkholderiaceae_C > Allorhodoferax. Next base: position 28 of record CAIQBN010000416.1, read on the forward strand.
GGCAAAGTGGTTTACTTGAACTCGACACCGGAGGAAATATTTCGACGCTTGCGACATGATGTTAATCGCCCCTTGCTGCAGGTTGCAGATCCGCTGGCTCGTTTGCGTGAGCTCTACGCAACGCGTGATCCGTTGTACCGTGAGGTAGCGCACTTCGCTATTGAGACGGGGCGTCCGTCGGTAGCCACATTGGTGAACATGATCATGATGCAACTCGATCTCGCAGGCGTCACCGCGGTCACAGGCCCTACTGCAATGCGCTAGGGGGCAAGGCAATCGGCGAGCAGACATTGTCAGGTGGACCGATCCTCTAAACTAGCACGCTATGCAAGTACTGACCCCTTCTACCAGCGTCCCTATTGATCTGGGTGACCGCAGTTACAACATTTTGATTGCCCCAGCTTTGCTAGGCGACCCGGCCACATTGGCAGGTCTCCCCAGCAGTGGTGCTGCGATGATTGTGACCAATGTGACGGTCGCTCCACTTTACTTGCAGAAATTGCGGGCTGCTTTGGCGGATCGGTTCAAGACCATTCACACGGTGACATTGCCCGATGGTGAGGAATACAAAAACTGGCAAACACTCAATCTGATTTTTGATGCCCTATTAGTGAATGAGTGTGACCGCAAAACCGTGCTGTTTGCCTTAGGCGGTGGTGTGGTGGGTGATATGACTGGTTTCGCGGCAGCGAGTTATATGCGAGGCGTACCGTTTGTCCAGGTTCCCACTACGCTGTTGTCTCAAGTTGACTCTAGCGTGGGTGGCAAGACAGGCATTAATCACCCGCTGGGTAAGAACATGATTGGCGCGTTTTACCAGCCGCTACGTGTCGTGTGTGATCTCGATACCTTGATGACGTTGCCGGCGCGGGAGCTCAGTGCGGGACTTGCAGAAGTCATCAAGTATGGCCCGATTGCCGACCTTGAATTCCTAGGCTGGATAGAAGTCAATATGGACCGATTGTTGGCCTGCGAAGTCGATGCGCTTGCCTACGCCGTCAAGCGCAGTTGCGAAATCAAGGCCTGGGTTGTGGCGCAGGATGAACGCGAGTCGGGTTTGCGCGCCATTCTCAATTTCGGGCACACCTTTGGCCATGCAATTGAGTCTGGAATGGGCTACGGCGTGTGGTTACATGGCGAGGCAGTAGGCTGTGGGATGGTAATGGCAGCCCAACTTTCATGTGAGTTGGGTTTGGTGGATGCCAGCTTCGTGCGCCGCATGCGAACCCTGATCCAACGGGCAGGTCTGCCTGTAATTGGTCCAAGGTTAAATCCTGAGGACAATGCGGGCCGCTATTTAGAACTGATGCGCGTGGATAAAAAGGCTGAAGCAGGTGAGATCCGGTTTGTGCTTATCGACGGTCCCTCGCGTGCCTGCATGCGAGGTGCCCCCGACGGCCTCGTGCGCAGCGTAATTGATGCGTGTTGTGCTTGATTTGCTATCAATATAGTAGCTGTTCGCGCTTATTCCACGTGGCTCAATGGCTCATTTAATATGATGAAATTGGCTCACTACGCCTGTGACCCGGCTCTGTCACGGGGTAGGTTGCATTCCGAGCCCGATGCTCCCACACGCAACGCCTTTCAGCGTGATCGGGACCGCATCGTCCATTCCACCGCGTTTCGTCGACTGGTCTATAAAACCCAGGTTTTTTTGAACCACGAAGGAGACTTGTTCCGAACGCGTTTGACCCATTCGCTGGAAGTTGCTCAGCTTGGGCGCTCGGTGGCGCGTTCACTCGGGTTGAACGAAGACCTGGTGGAGTCCATCGCTCTGGCGCATGATTTGGGGCATACACCGTTTGGACATGCTGGTCAGAACGCACTCAACGATTGCATGATTGACCATGGAGGTTTTGAACACAATTTGCAAAGCCTGCGGGTGGTGGATCATCTGGAGGAAAGTTATCCGGAATTCAACGGCATCAACTTAACTTTCGAGACTCGCGAAGGTATTCTCAAGCACTGTAGTCTCGCTCATGCACAACTGCTCGAGGCAGAGGCGTGCGGCGGTATCGCGCGGCGTTTTCTGGATGGAACTCAGCCCAGTTTAGAGGCCCAACTGTGCAATCTGGCCGACGAGATTGCCTACAACGCACACGACATCGATGACGGCGTGCGGTCAGGTTTGATCACCATGGAACAGTTGCGTGAAGTGAGCATGTTTGATCACTTCTATCGGCACGCCTTGGTCGATTTTTCTACCCTGGCGCACAAGCAGAATCACCGCCGATTGCTGTTCGAAACTATTCGGCGGATGCTAAGCGCCCAAGTTTATGACCTAATCGCAGTTAGCCAGGCTGCGCTGAATGCTGCCCTGCCCAAAGATGCGGATGCTGCCCGTCAAATGCCGCCGCTGCTGTCATTCAGTACCGAAATGCGTCGCCAGGGGACTGAGCTAAAGCAGTTTCTTTTTCGCAATTTGTACCGCCATCCCCAGGTGATGCAGACGACCAGCCTAGCCAAAGAAGTTGTACGTGAATTGTTTGACGCCTATTTGGCGACGCCGCACGCGCTGCCGGCCACTTTTGGTGCAGTCATTGACGGCGAGACCAATTTGGTGCAACGCACTCAAAATGCGCCAGAGCGCATGGTCGCCGATTACATTGCTGGCATGACAGACCGATTTGCCTCACGCGAGCACGAGCGATTGACTGGTAAACGCTTGCTGGTGTGACGGACAGGGGTGCAGGCACTGTCGGGCCATTAAAATTGGTCAACAACTCTAGCATCTACGGAGGGTCTTTGAGCTTTCTTAACCAGTTGAAAATGCAGGCGGGTGCCCTGCAAACCGAGCAATCAGAGCAACTGCAGAACTTTGCTGCAAATGCAATGAAGACCGAGCGTGTTTGTGATTTGGTCTGGCAATATCTCCAAGACCTGTCTAAACATCTTGACGTAATCGGGCCAGACGCCCCGCATTTTTCTCTTGACGGAAAAACACCCTGGCCACCGATGAAATTGGTAGGCTTTCGAGCCGATTCGCGCAAGAAAAAACTGCGGGACAAAGATGTCTACGACTACATTGCAATGGGCTGGGACATCGTGCCCCGCTCGGGTTCGACGGTAAACGGAGCGGTTAGCGTGAACTTTCCGCCCGATTTGGAGCGGGTGCAAAAACGACTGGCATTCGGACACGTCGATCATGAGCGAAAAGATGTACGTCACCCCGAGAAAAATACGCTGCAGGCGATACGATTTGAATACAAAATCCGCGCCAGTGGCAACATTACGGTGACCGCTGACCACGACAACGCGCAGTTGGTATTTCGGCTCGCAAATGCCGACGGCTTCGGCGTCGTCTCCACCACGTGGCCGGCCGAGCGGATTGATAGCGATTTGCTTGATGAAATGGCGAAAATGGTCGTCGCTCAGCCAAATCGATTTCTATGAGTGATGGCTTGGATTTAACTGACCAGCAAGTCGAAGAGGATACCCGGCGCTGGCTGCGCCGTGCGGTCATCGGCCTGAACCTTTGTCCTTTTGCCAAGTCAGTGGACGTAAAAAATCAGGTTCACTACGAGGTGACCCGGTCAATCGGTTTTAAGGATTTGTTATTGGATCTCAGGCACGCGTTGAATGCACTTATGGCACTGGACCTAACGGTGCGTGATACAACGCTTCTAATCGCTCCCGATGGATTGGCTGACTTTCTGGAGTTCAATGACTTCCTGTCCCAGGCAAATCGCTTATTGGTAAAAATGGAGCTTGATGGTGTTGTCCAAATTGCCAGCCTGCATCCGCGGTATGAGTTTGCTGATGCGGCACCCGATGCAATTGCCAACTTTACAAACCGCTCCCCCTACCCGACACTGCATTTGCTGCGGGAAGAGAGTATTGACCGCGCAGTCAGGGCATTTCCGCATGCCGAAACGATTTATGAAAACAATATTCGCACGATGGAGCGCCTCGGTCGCACCGGGTGGGACGAACTGGGAGTGCAGGCCAGCGTTGGCCGTGGCAGACTGCTGACATGAAACACCAGACGCCACGCTCGATGAACAAGAAGCCACAGGCGAATGCCAAGCCCCTTGAGAAAATTAACCCGCTGGCCAACGAATTACGGCCAGGCCAAAGCGTGGAATTGCTCAAGGAATTGCACATTCTCACCCGAGATGGCAAGCTCAACCAGGATTCACGGCGCAAGCTTAAGCAGGTCTACCACCTGTACCAGTTCATCGAGAAACTATTGCTCGAGCTTCCGCATGCCGGAGTGGGCGCAACGCTGGCTGACCATGGCGCTGGTAAGTCGTATTTAGGCTTCATCATTTATGACCTGTTTTTCAAGAATTTAAAGAAGGGTCATATTTTTGGCATCGAAACCCGACCTGATCTGGTGCAAAAGTCGCATGAACTCGCCGGGCGTTTGGGGTTCACTGGAATGTCGTTTTTGAATCTCAGCGTAGCTGAATCAACTGAATCGCGGGTTTTACCCGATCAAATCGATCTGGTAACGGCCTTGCATGCTTGCGATACTGCAACGGACGATGCGATTGCATTCGGTCTCAGGAAACAGGCACGCTTCATGGTGCTGGTGCCGTGTTGCCAGGCCGAGATTGCCCGAAGTCTCAATGCGGGTAAGGCTCTTCAGCTGGCGCGTACGCCCCTTGCAGAATTGTGGCGGCACCCCATGCATACGCGTGAAATGGGGAGCCAGATCACCAACGTATTACGTTGTCTGTACCTTGAGGCTAGCGGCTACCAGGTCACCGTGACGGAACTCGTGGGCTGGGAGCACAGCATGAAAAACGAGCTCATTATTGCCAGGCGAACGGGTAAGTCCAATCGGGCGGCAGAGCAGCGCTTGAAAGCACTGTTACAGGAGTTTGGCCTGAGCACTTTGCTGTCAACGCGTTTTGTGCTGCCCGCGGCGATGGCATTGGGTTCAGCCGACCCAAATGAATCCGTTTCGGCTTAAGGTCCACATATCACGACCGTCTGCGCGATATGGCCCGCCTTCCCCGCCTGATTGTGCCTGGCCATCCGCACCATGTGATTCAGCGCGGCAACAACCGCCAGGCCATTTTTTCCGGAACGGCCGATTACCAAATGATGCTGGGCCTGCTGGACGAGAATGCGCACAAATTTGGTGTTTCGATACATGCCTACGTACTGATGGGAAATCATTTCCACTTGCTTGCGACACCTAGCACCACGGATGGTCTGCCACAGGTGATGCAGGCGGTGGGAAGGCGCTATGTCCGCTACTTCAACGAAAGCCAACGGCGAACTGGCACCCTCTGGGAGGGACGCTTTAAATCAACCGTGATTCAAGCCGAACGGTACTTGTTGACCTGCATGGCCTACATTGACCTCAACCCCGTGCGTGCAGGTCTGGTTGGGCGGGCGTTGGACTATGCCTGGTCAAGCCACGGGCACTATGTTGGTTTGCGAACGGACAAGTTGCTGACTCCGCACCCTTTTTTTTGGGAGCTGGGAAACACACCCTTTTCGCGAGAAGTGGCCTACGCCGAAATGGTGCAGGCAGGTGTTAGCGGCGCTCAACAATTGGCATTGACCGACGCCGCACTGCGCGGCTGGGCTTTGGGCGAGCAAGATTTTGTAAAAAAGCTGCAAAAGTTAACCGAGCGTCGTGTATCAAAAGGCACTGCCGGGCGTCCACCTGCGGCGAAATAATAAATAGCGAAATTGGGGTCTAGCCCTCGTGAATATTGAGTATCTTGCTATTGTTCTAATATGTCCCCGTTTAATTACAAATAAAATTCTATTTTTGAAAATTAGAATCTGACCCCATTTAATTTTTTTGGCACCATTGTTGCAATGCAGTATTCTTGTGACACATTGCAAAACCCTTCATCAGCTCAGGACGTAGCGCATCAGAAAATGCAGCCCGTCCCACAAACACCCAGGAGAGCGCCATGACCACGGCAGCCGAGATTCAACACCTTCAAGACAACGGTTTGTACTCCAAAGAGCACGAACATGACGCCTGTGGCGTCGGATTCGTGGCGCACATCAAAGGCACCAAATCCCATGACATTGTCAAGAATGCCCTGAAGATTCTGGAAAATCTGGACCACCGGGGTGCGGTTGGAGCCGACAAACTGATGGGAGACGGTGCAGGTATTTTGATTCAGCTGCCAGATGCGCTGTACCGCGAAGAAATGGCGGTCCAGGGCGTGACACTGCCTCCACCGGGTGAATACGGTGTGGGCATGATCTTTTTGCCCAAGGAGCATGCGTCACGCCTGGCCTGCGAGCAGGAGATGGAGCGTGCCATCAAGGCTGAAGGCCAGGTGCTGCTGGGCTGGCGTGATGTGCCGGTGAACCGCGACATGCCTATGTCGCCCACTGTGCGTGAAAAAGAGCCCATCCTGCGTCAGGTGTTCATTGGACGTGGCAATGATGTCATCGTGCAGGACGCGCTGGAGCGCAAACTGTATGTGATTCGAAAGACCGCCAGTGCGGCTATCCAGAACCTGCATCTCAAGCACAGCAAGGAGTATTACGTGCCGAGCATGAGCAGCCGTACCGTGGTGTACAAGGGCTTGCTGCTGGCCGATCAGGTGGGTACCTATTTCCGCGATCTGGAAGACGTGCGCTGCGTATCGGCTCTGGGCCTAGTGCACCAGCGTTTCTCCACCAACACCTTTCCCGAATGGCCGCTGGCCCACCCTTACCGCTATGTCGCCCACAACGGCGAGATCAACACCGTCAAGGGCAATTACAACTGGATGAAGGCCCGCGAGGGCGTGATGTCATCGCCCGTGCTGGGTGCCGACCTGCAAAAGCTTTATCCGATCAGTTTTGCCAGCCAGTCGGATACGGCGACTTTTGACAATTGTCTGGAACTCCTGACCATGTCGGGCTACCCCATCAGCCAGGCGGTGATGATGATGATTCCCGAGCCATGGGAGCAGCACACCACCATGGACGAGCGTCGGCGTGCATTTTACGAATACCATGCAGCGATGCTGGAGCCATGGGACGGCCCTGCTTCTATTGTGTTTACTGACGGCCGCCAGATCGGTGCCACGCTGGATCGCAATGGCCTGCGGCCATCGCGCTACTGCATCACCGATGATGACCTGGTCATCATGGGTTCCGAGTCGGGCGTGTTGCCCGTGCCCGAGAACAAAATTGTGCGTAAGTGGCGGCTGCAGCCCGGCAAAATGTTCCTGATCGATCTGGAGCAGGGTCGCATGATCGACGATGAAGAGCTGAAAGCCAGCCTTGCCAACAGCAAGCCCTATAAACAGTGGATCGAGAACCTGCGCATTCGGCTGGATGACGTTCAAGGCAGTGGCGAACCGGCCAGCGCGACTGAAAGCCAGGTCACACTGCTGGATCGCCAGCAGGCTTTCGGCTTCACCCAAGAAGATCTCAAGTTTTTGATCGCGCCCATGGCTGCGGCGGGAGAGGAAGCGATTGGCTCCATGGGCAATGACAGTCCATTGGCCGTTTTGTCCGACAAAAACAAACCACTCTACAACTACTTCAAGCAGTTGTTTGCCCAGGTGACCAACCCGCCGATCGATCCGATTCGCGAGGCCATTGTCATGTCGCTGGTGTCTTTCATCGGACCCAAGCCCAATCTGCTGGACATCAACCAGGTTAACCCGCCGATGCGCATGGAGGTCAGCCAGCCGGTGCTGGACTTTGCCGATATGGCCAAGCTACGTGACATCGAGAAGCACACCCAGGGCAAATTTCGCAGTTACACCCTTGACATCACGTATCCACTGCCCTGGGGCCATGAAGGTGTGGAAGCCAAACTGGCATCGTTGTGCGCTGAAGCAGTGGATGCTATCAAGGGTGGAAAAAACATCCTGATCATCAGCGATCGGGCCATCAGCGCCACGCAAGTCGCCATTCCGGCGCTGCTGGCACTCAGTGCAATCCACCAGCATCTGGTGATTGAGGGCTTGCGCACCACCACCGGTCTGGTGGTTGAAACCGGTACTGCCCGGGAAGTGCATCACTTTGGCGTGCTGGCCGGTTATGGCGCGGAAGCCGTGCATCCTTACCTTGCCATGGAAACCCTGGTGGGCATCCACAAGGATCTGCCAGGCGATTTGTCGGCGGACAAAGCAATCTATAACTACATCAAGGCAGTG
>CAIQBN010000417.1 GCA_903870065.1 uncultured beta proteobacterium
GGACACGAAAGAAGAATTTGGACGCACAAAGAAAAATAGCTTAGAAGCACTACGCTTCTAAGCTATTGATCTATAACAACAAAGTTATGGTGCGGCTGGCAGGAATTGAACCCACGACCCCTTGGTTCGTAGCCAAGTACTCTATCCAACTGAGCTACAGCCGCTAAGAAAAAAATTATAGCACAGGCTTTTCTGCTGATTCAGGCCGTCAGACCCAACAAAGCACGCGCCTCTTGTGGACTGGCAATCGCGCGGCCTGCGTTGGCGGCGCAGCGCGCCAATTCCGCAATCAGGGGCCCGTTGCCGCTGGCTCGGTCGCCATTGAGCAGGTAAAACGTATCTTCCAGCCCGGTACGCAGCATGCCACCCAGATCCGCCGTCTTTTGGTGGACGGGCCAGATCTCCGCACGGCCAATCAGCGTGGCCTGCCAGACGCTGTTGGGCGCCATCCACTGCGGCAGCAGTGCCAGCAGGTCTGCATCGCAGGGCATGCCGGACGCCACCCCCATAACCAGGTTGTATTCGGCACGGCCCATTTCGGGCTTGAGCATTCCCGCCTTGATGTACATCCCCACCGAACGCACGATACCCACGTCAAAACATTCAAACTCCGGATGGGTGCCGCACTCTTGCATCACCTCCAAAAACTGCTGCACCTTAGACACCGGGTTGTCGAACACCATAGGTGGCCAGGCCCATTGGCCGTCTTCCTTGATCTTGAGGTAGTTCAGGCTGCCGGCGTTGCAGGCGGCAATCTCGGGCTTGACGCGGCGGATACAAGCCAACGGGCCGGAGATGTCCTTGCCCACCACGCCCGTGGTCAGGTTGATGATGACGCCGGGACAGGCTTCACGAATGGCATTGACCACACTTTCTGCCACATCCGGATCCCAGGACGGCATCTGGCCCATGCCCGGTTCCTGGTTGCGGATGTGCACGTGCATGATGGAGGCGCCGGCATTGAAGGCGTCGCGCGCTTCGGCCGCCATCTGCGTAGGGGTTACCGGCACCGGGTGCTGCTTGGGGTTGGTCAGCACGCCGGTCAGCGCGCAGGTCAGTATTGCTTTTTCCATGTCAAATCCTATAGTCAATTGAGGACAGAGCCAAACGTCTGTCCCGCAAAGTTCTACTTATTCAATTCCAATTCCACCAGCAGCGCGCCAGACTCTACCTGGTCGCCTGCCTTGACGTGTACTGCCTGCACCACGCCTGCAGCTTCTGCGCACAGCCACATTTCCATCTTCATCGCTTCCACGCAGACCAGTTGCTGGCCGACTTGCACGTCGGCGCCGCTGGCCACCAGAACCTGGGTCACCTTGCCCGCTACAGGAGAGCGTGCCTTGCTTGCATCTTTGAGCGCATCGGCGTCGGGGAAGGCAGATACCTCGGCAAATACGAACGTGTTGCCATCCACTGCCAGATGCACCTGCGCATCGGCAAAGACGGCAATGGCGCTGCGCACCACACCATCAACGGCGTAGCGCAGTCTCCCTTCGCCAAAGCCCAGCACGCTGGCTTGCACTGTTGCGCCGTCCAGCCCCGTGGATACTCCTCCGCCGCGATCCGGCTGCACACGGATGCTGCGAACCGTCTCACCGGCCTGCAAACGCAAGTCAAAGGCAGCCACGCTGTTGGCACGCCAGCTGCTGCCATTGCGCATGGCGATAGCCATCGCGGCCACGCGCCAGACGTCATCGGTCGCCACTGGCTCCTGCAGCAGGGGCTCGCCTTGCTCCAGCCACTGATCGATCAGTGTCGTGGTCATCTCGGCC
>CAIQBN010000418.1 GCA_903870065.1 uncultured beta proteobacterium
ACCGCCAATCACATTACCGGCGCGTGCACTTGCCACCGCCACGCCTTGGCCGGAGAGAAAGGCATCACGGTAGCTGGCGATGACGATCTCGCTGGCCGCCTTGCTGGCACTGTAGGGGTCGTGCCCACCCAGGGCGTCGTCCTCGCGGTAGGGGTAAGCGTGCTCCAGGTTTTGGTACACCTTGTCGGTGGTCACCATCACTGCCACGCGCATACTGTCCAGATCTCGCAGTGCATCCAACAGGTGGGCAGTACCCATGACGTTGGTGGCATAGGTGGCCAGCGGCTCGCGGTAGCTGGCGCGCACCAGCGGCTGCGCGGCCAAGTGAAACACGATTTCTGGTTGCGCTGAACGCACTAAAGCAGCCAGCGCCACCGAATCGCGGATATCGCAAAAGTGGTTTTGCATGCCCTCTGCCACGCGTGCTACTTCAAACAGGTTCGGCGTGGTGTTCGGCAGTAATGCGATGCCCGTAACCTCTGCCCCGAGTTGCTGCAGCCAAAGCGCCAGCCAGCCACCCTTGAAACCGGTGTGGCCAGTGCACAGCACGCGCCTTCCGCGCCAAAAGGTGGCGTTGGCGGTCATTGCGGGCGCAGCGTGGTAATCGCTGGCATCACCACACCTTCCACGGCGCCTTGCCCGAGGCCCACAATTCTTCCAGCAGATTCTTTTCTCGCAGCGTGTCCATGGGTTGCCAAAAACCTTGGTGTTCAAAGGCCATCATTTCACCTTGGCTGGCAAGGGCGACCAGCGGCTCGCCCTCCCAACTGCTTTGATCTCCCTCGATAAAGTCGAGAACTTTGGGGGACAGCACGAAGAAGCCACCATTGATAACTCCCCCATCCCCACGCGGCTTTTCGACAAAGCCTGTGACCTTGTCGCCCGAGCGTTCCAGCGCACCGTAACGCCCAGGCGGTTGCACTGCCGTAATGGTGGCAAGCTTGCCATGATTGTGGTGAAATTGGATCGACGCCCGAATGTCGATGTCGCTGACTCCGTCACCGTACGTGAAGCAGAAAGCCTCCTCATCCTTGATGTAATCAGCGACTCGCTTGAGACGACCTCCGGTCAGCGTGTCTTCACCGGTATCGACCAGCGTTACACGCCACGGTTCGGCCTTTTTCTGGTGCACTTGCATCTGATTGCTCGCCATGTCAAAGGTGACATCAGACATATGCAAGAAATAGTTAGCGAAGTATTCCTTGACCAGGTAGCCCTTGTAGCCACAACAGATCACGAATTCGTTCACTCCATGTGCGGAGTACATCTTAAGAATATGCCACAAGATCGGCTTACCACCAATCTCTATCATCGGTTTGGGCTTGAGGTGCGTTTCTTCCGAAATTCTTGTTCCCAACCCGCCCGCCAGAATCACTGCTTTCATTGACCTTGCCCAGAAAATTTTGCCCACATTTCAAAATAAGCCTGTTCGACATTTCGCGCAAACCCTTGCTCATCCATGATTGCGCTAGCCCGCATGGTAGCGCGCAAAGTCTGCCGGATCCGTGCCAGCTTAACCAGATCATTGGCCAGCGCCACTGCATTGGCAA
>CAIQBN010000419.1 GCA_903870065.1 uncultured beta proteobacterium
TGCGGTACAGGTCGTCAAGATCACGCACACCAGTCAAACGGGCCGCGAGTTTATGCGCTTTGTCACCCGCCCTGGTCAATCCCTGTGCACGTGGCAGTACGGCATTCAATGGTCGGCTCAAGGCGTCCCAAGCGGCCATGGGCACACTGCGAATTGCAGCCCCCAGCGCCTGGCGCGCCGGGTAAGGCAGCCAGGCTAGGCGGCTCCAGATGCGCGGCCCCCAAAAGTAGCGGTTGTAGCCGCCAAAAAGTTCATCCCCCGCATCGCCCGACAAAGCGACAGTGACCTTTTGGCGCGCCGCTTTGCACACCAGGTGGGTAGGGATTTGTGACGAGTCGGCGAATGGCTCGTCGTACATGGCGGGCAAGTGCGGAATAACACCTTGTGCCTCGGCTGCGGTAACAAACAACTCTGAATGATCGGTACCCAGATGCTTGGCCACCGCTCGTGCGTGGGGCGACTCGTCAAAGCCCGACTCCTCAAAACCCACAGTAAAGGTCTTGATGGCCTGACCGGACTGCTGCTGCATCAACGCCACAATGGTTGAAGAATCGACACCGCCTGACAGGAACGCCCCCAGTGGCACGTCGGCGAGCGACTGCAGGCGCACGGCGTCTTTCAGACGTTGCTCCAGCGCGGCGAGCGCCTGGGCTTCGTCAGTGATCTGGTTTTGCGCACCTGCCTGAACCACATCGGTGAGCGACCACCAACGGCGAATCTGGAAACCAAGACCCTCACTGCGCGCGTAGCGCGGCACTGCATGCAGTTGGGAGTCATGGATTGCTTCACTGCGTTCGCAATGACCAGTGAACGTCAGCACGCAACCTGGCTCGAGCTTGAAGATGCTCTGGTATATGCTGTACGGTGCCGGCACATAAGTAAAGCGCATGTAGAGTGCAAGCGCCTCGCGGCTTACCTGGTTGGTAAAACCGGGATAGGCGCGCAGCGCTTTCAACTCTGAACCAAAAACGAAGGCGGCATTTGCGCCGCTGCCAACCCAGCCGTAATACAGGGGCTTCTCGCCAAAGCGGTCGCGCGCCAGATGCAGGGTGCGGGTTTGCGTGTCCCACAGGGCGATGGCAAACATGCCAGCGGTCTTTTTGAGGGTCTCTTCAACACCCCAGGCCTCGAAGGCGGCAAGCAGGGTCTCTGTGTCTGAATGGCCGCGCCACACCAAGCCGGGCAACTCGGCCCGCAGTTCCAAGTGGTTGTAAATCTCGCCATTGAAGGTGATGACATAACGGCCGCTGGCCGAGTGCATGGGCTGGTGGCCGGCGACTGAGAGATCGACAATCGACACGCGCCGAAAGCCCAGTGCAATGCCGGCTTGCGCGTCAGCCCAAGCCCCCGCATCATCCGGGCCTCGGTGCACAATGGCCTGCGCCATGCGGGTGGCCACCACTGTCATTGTGTCGGCATCCGTCATTGCGAGCGCAGCGTGGCAATCCACGCTCACTGTATTAGCGGTCAAAAAGCCGGCAAATCCGCACATCTATCTTTTTCATTCATGTCGGCCTGATCTTTTGCGCCAACACGCGCAGAAAATAGTTGTTCAGCATCAAGGTATGCTGCCAGGCGGGATAACTGCGAAACACTGGCCTTGACGGGTAATCCA
>CAIQBN010000420.1 GCA_903870065.1 uncultured beta proteobacterium
CCATGGTGGCCGGTGCCGTGCCGGATGCAGCGGTTGCCACTGCATCACGGCGAAGTTGCTGAGCCAAGTCGAGCACAGGAAAAATATTGCGGTTGTATTCAACGCCCAGCTGTTCTTTGGTTGAGAACGCAAGATTTTCCGACTTTGCAGTAAAAAACGCCCAAGCCAAAACGGCCAACGGAATCAAAAAAAGTAACGAAATTAGTGCCGCTTTGGCACCGAATGAGAGGTTGCCCATTAACCGGACACCCTGTCTCCAGACAAAGCTGGGCACTCGTTGCGTACGTTGATTCATAGCACTGACTCCATCGTGTTGGCCGACCGAATGGGCCATTCTCCATGAATTTTTGTCAGAGCCTCGGCGAAAAGCGCTTTAAAAATGCGTTTACTGGTGGAATCTGTCACCATGGCTCTGTGCGCGGCTTTGGACCCTTGCTGGCATTGCGGTGTTCGACCAATAAAGGACAGTAGTTTTGCCAAACGACGACACTCCCAATACCGACGACAGCAATCAAAAAGTGGCCCCCACACTGGCGGTACCCCGCGGACGGGGCTCGCGCCTGATGCGTCTTGGCTGGATGGCAACCGGCATTGCCGGAGGCATGGTAGCTGAAGGCGCGCGGCAGTTGGCACAGGGCAATCGACCCAAGGTCAGTGACCTGTTGCTGACCCCTGCCAATGCCCGGCGAGTGGCAGACCAACTTGCCAAGCTGCGCGGCGCCGCCATGAAGGTAGGGCAACTGGTGTCGATGGAGTCGGGCGACCTGTTGCCGCCCGCGTTGGCCGACATCCTGGCGCGCCTGCGCTCTGATGCGCGGGCCATGCCCCAAGCGCAGTTGACCGCTGTGCTGGAGCGCAACTGGGGGAAGGGCTGGGAGCGCCAGTTCAGGCACTTTTCTTTTACACCCATGGCGGCTGCATCCATCGGGCAGGTGCACAGGGCGCAGACCACCGATGGGCGCGACCTGGCTATCAAAATCCAATACCCCGGCGTGCGTGAAAGCATCGACAGTGATGTTGATAACGTCGCAGGCTTGCTACGCATGTCCGGACTATTGCCCAAGGAGATGGACATCAAACCCCTGCTGCGCGATGCCAAGCGCCAGTTGCACGACGAAGCCGATTACCTCAAAGAGGGCAACTACCTGGCCCGTTACGGCGAGTTGCTTGCCGATGCTCCGCAGTATTTGCTGCCGGCTCGCCACGCCGATTTAACCAGACATAGTGTATTGGCCATGGACTATGTCGGCGGCGTGGCGGTGGAGTCGCTGGTGGACACAGCGCAAGCCGAGCGGGACCGGGTAATGAGCTTGCTATTTGAATTGCTGCTGCGTGAACTACTGGAGTTCCGCCTGGTCCAGACCGACCCCAATTTTGCCAACTACCAATATGACACCCGCACGCATCAGCTGATACTGCTTGACTTTGGCGCTACTCGCCCCTACAAGGCCAGCATGTCGCGTGACTTCAAACACCTGATGCAAGGGGCCATGGCAGGCGACCGCAACGCCATGGCGCAGGCCTGCCTGGCAATTGGCTACTTTGATGACACCAACCAGGACAAGCACCGCCAAGCCGTGTTGGACATTGGCCAGCAGGCACTTGAACCTTTCAGCCAGGCAGGCGCTTACGACTTTGGGACCTCAGACCTGCCCGAGCGCATTCGCGCCAAAGGACTGGCGCTGGGATTGGACCGTGAGTTCTGGAAAATCCCACCGGCCGACGCCATGTTGCTGCAACGCAAATTCGGTGGCCTGTATTTACTGGCCATCCGGCTAAAGGCGCGCGTGAACGTACACGCTTTAGCCATCGCCGCGCTACAACGCCGCAAACGCAACCAATCGTCCGCGGATACGCGCTCCAACCACGTGTGAACCCGCTGAACAAACAGGTGCTGTGGCGCTGTCAAAGTTCGGAGCCTTGTGCCAGTCATAACAAGTGGTGCAGCAGCGTATGCTAAGCTCAACTTTGCTAAGACAAGCGGCATTTGATTGCTGCACCGCCAGTATGAATAATCGAACACGTGGCCTCACTCTTTTGCATCTGGTGATGCTGATCGTCGTAGCGTTCTGCCTATATGGTGGGTATCTAAATAGCCCCTATGTGTATGACGATTTCAATTTTTTTGATGTGCGCCATCCAGAATATTTGCAGCAGGGCTTCCGGTTTGTAACGCGGTGGCTTCCCTATGCCAGTTTCGAGTGGACCCGCAACTGGGCAGGCGAAAACATGTTCTGGTTGCGCATTGGCAATTTGTTGCTCCATGCCGTGAATGGGTGTTTGCTGTACTATTTTTTGCAATCGTTGTTTGCGGCGAACTCAAAGTACGAAGTGAAGTCAGCCGACCCCACTGAGTTTCCATTGGTTTGGTTGGCTTTTTTCGGTGCATTGTGGTTTGTCATTGCACCAGCGGCTGTACACGGTGTTGCCTACTTGTTGCAGCGGACGATTCTGATGGCAACATTATTCTCACTTGTAACGTTAATACTCTTTCTTCATGGTCTGGAGAAAAACCGGCAGAAATGGATGTGGGCCTCGGCATTCACGTACCTGCTGGCCACGCTTTCCAAGGAACATGCCATCATGGTCCCTGCAGTGGTACTGGCATTGATATTTCTATTGCGCAACCCCAGCAAGAAACTGGTGATCCAGTTGACACCTATTTTTTTGCTCTATGGATTGATTGCCGTATACATCGTGAGCCAGGTATCGTCTGGCAATGTGATCGGAAAGGCTTACGAACCGCAGGCAGAACAAATGCTAGAGGGCGTTGATCCGCACTTTTTCTACCCCCTATCGGTGATGACACAGGGACACCTATTTTTCCAGTATTTACTGTTGTGGCTGGTACCCGACCCGTCGCTGATGGCAATTGATGTGCGGGCAGACTTTGCCCGTCAATTCTTGAAATTCCCGGAGTTAGTTGGCTTTGTTGCATTTATTGCCTACGGGTTGTGCGGAATCATCGTGTTGCTGCAACGGGGCCGCACGGGTCTGCTGGGCTTTGCAATGCTGTGCCCTTGGTTGTTATTTGCCACGGAGGTGGCAACCGTGCGCATTCAGGAAATTTTTGTCATTTATCGGAGTTACCTATGGATGCCCTGGCTGGCGGCTGGTTTACCTTTCTTCTTCCAAAAAATTCCGACCCGCTATTGGGCTCTGCCGGTTGTGGGCCTGAGCCTTTTGCTGCCACTTTCCCTGCAAAGACTGAACAGCTTTGCGGATCCAGTGATCCTGTGGACTGAAGCATTGCAACGTGCACAACGCAGTGAGCGGCCGACTGGGATTTCACGCATATATCACAACCGTGGTGCGGTGCTTCTCGATGTCCAGCGTTATCCCGAAGCTATTCAGGACTTTGACAATGCGATCCGACTGATGCCCACCAAGAGTGATCTGTACAGCAATCGTGCATTCGCCTACCTGAAAACTCAACAATACGCCCAAGCTTTGCGCGACTACGACACAACAATCAGAATGAGTCCGAGCTTCCCGCTAGCCTATGTCGGGCGGGCAAAAGTGTACGAGGCGCTAGGCGATACGTTTCGCGCAAGAAGCGACTATGCGCGCGCCTGCATGCTTAAATTGCAGGCCGCGTGTTAGCCCTGATCGTCGGAAGATATATCTGAAACCAACGTCAGAATTGATGCCCATCCGCAGAACATCCATCAGTCCGCACAAATTCCCCCATCGCAATCCAGTACCCAATACCACTTGGCGCAAAGTTTTGTTTGTTGGATTGAAACGAAGTTCAACGGCGTTGATGCATGTTGAATAAATGAGGTATAAATCTTGAGCGCACTTAACTTACCTAACCTGATCGGAGTACTTCATGAAAACACGTGATTGCCTTAAATGGATATCTGCAGCAGCGCTGGCGATTGGACTGACTGCCAGTGTATGGGCATCGGAAACACCAACAACGTTGACGGGCACAAAAGTGGTGAGTGCGGCCGAAGCCAAAAAATTGATCGACGGCGGTGCACCTGCCATTGATACGCGCGTCGCGGCCGAATACGCCGAAAAAACCATCAAGGGCGCAAAAAGTATTCCGTACAAGGAAAAGAGCATCAAGGGCGTTGGTTTTGATGCGACACAGGACCAATTTGATCTATCCAAATTAGCTGCAGACAAAGCGGCCCCGATGGTGATGTTCTGTAACGCAGGCGAATGCTGGAAGAGCTACAAAGCGTCTGCTGCTGCGGTCAAGGCAGGCTACACCAAGGTGTACTGGTTCCGCGGCGGTATGCCCGAATGGGTTGCAGCCGGTTTGCCAACTCAGTAGTAGACATGGCCGTTTAAGAACAAGGAGCAGACATAGTGAAGAATCTATCTATCAAAGGCCGTTTAATGATTCTTGCTGTGTTTGCCCTCATTGGCATTGCAGTTGTATCTGGGGTGGGCATTGGTTCAAACCGCATTAGCAAGGCGGCGTTGACCGACTTGTATGAGCAGGATATGGCTGCCTTGGTGCGGATGCAGCGTGTAGAAAATTTGTTGCTCGAAATTCGCTTTCGGGCAGCCGGTGTCTTGCTGGACCAACTCCCGATACCCGGCTCGCTCAATCACCTCAAAGAGTCGAAGGCTACCTTGAGCGAACAATGGACGCAATTGCAATCGGCAGACACAAGCTTGGCGGAAACCAACGACGCCTTGACCACATTCAAACAGTTGAAAGAAAACTGGGGCATGGTAAACACCACCCTGAACAAGCTGGAGAAGGGCTACCTGGACAAAGACAAAAATCTCATCGCCAGCGTGTTGGAAGACGATTGGGCCGTACTGCACAAGGCCGCGATCAAGCCCTTGCAGGCACTCATTCCGATGACACAAAAACATGCTGGAGAATCATTTTCTGCGGCGCAGGGCAAGAGCGAAAAGTGGCTGACCATTGGGATCGGAGTGGGCGGTATCAGCTTGATTGGGCTTTTGGCGGTCGCATTCATGACTCTCGGCGCCATCATGCGTCCTTTGAAGCGCGTGGAACTTGCAATTCACCATATCGCTGCAGGCGACTTGTCCACACCCATTCAATCGACACAAGGTGATGAATTGGGTCGGATGATGAGCGCGTTGGAAAATATGCGCGCAAGCCTATCCAAAGTGGTGGCAAATGTACGTCAAGGCTCAGAAAGCGTGGCCACTGCCTCATCAGAAATTGCCCAGGGTAACAACGACCTGTCCTCGCGAACGGAACAACAGGCCAGCGCCTTGGAAAGGACCGCCTCGTCCATGAGTGCATTGGGCTCGACCGTCAAGCAAAATGCGGATTCGGCAAGGCAGGCAAACCAGCTGGCCATGACTGCGTCTACCGTAGCGGTACAAGGAGGCGATGTGGTCGGGCAAGTGGTGGAAACCATGAAGGGTATTAACGAGTCAAGCCGCAAAATCGCAGACATCATCGGTGTCATTGATGGCATCGCCTTTCAAACCAATATTTTGGCGCTCAATGCGGCAGTGGAGGCGGCACGCGCCGGTGAGCAAGGGCGTGGTTTTGCGGTAGTAGCCAGTGAAGTACGCTCCTTGGCAGGTCGCAGTGCCGAAGCCGCCAAAGAAATCAAGAGCCTCATTGGGGCTAGCGTCGAGCGAGTAGAGCATGGCACCGCGTTGGTCGACAAAGCTGGCGCCACGATGGAAGAAGTGGTGAGTTCCATTCGACGTGTAACCGACATCATGGGTGAGATAAGTGCAGCCAGCAACGAACAGGCCACGGGCATTACCGAAGTGGCGAATGCCATCTCTCAAATGGATCAGGCCACTCAACAAAATGCCGCTTTGGTCGAGCAAATGGCAGCTGCTGCCAATGGCCTTTCGGGACAAGCCCAAGAACTTGTGCAAGTGGTTGCAGCATTCAAACTGAATGGAGCTGAGCAATCGCCGACTAACAAGTTGCGCGCCCAAACCAGCCAACCAAAAGTAACGCCGGCACCTCAACTTGCTTTACGAGGTGCGGTGCGGTCAGGGGTCAAAATATCCCCCCCTCGTAAGGCCTTGGTCGCGCCCAAGGCAACGCCTCAAAGCACCAACACGCCTAAGGCCGTGCCTTCTGGAGGTGATGACGATTGGGAAACGTTTTAAACGCTTGAATCATCGCGCAAGCGAAGTCCAGGCGCAATGACTGGCATTCGGTGCTCAACACAATAGCTCGACCGGCTCGGGCTGGCCGAATAAGTATCCCTGAAAGCTCTGACAACCAGACGAAGCCAGAAAGTCGCGCTGACCCTGTGTCTCGACACCCTCCGCAATGACCCCCATGTTCAAACTTCCAGCCATCGCTACGATGGTTTTGGCAATAGCCGCCTCGCTGGGGTCAGTCAGAACTCCAGCGACAAATGATTGGTCAATTTTCAAACGATCCAATGGAAGCCGGCGCAACGACGAAAGGGACGAAAAGCCGGTGCCAAAGTCATCCAGCGCAAAGCACATACCATGCTTTTTCAGTGCGTGCATTTTTGCTATGACCGCATCGATGTCCCGCATCAACGTGCTTTCGGTCAGCTCAAATTTAAGCCGCTTGGGATCGGCGCCAGTTCGCTCCAGCACCATCAAAACCTGCTGAACAAAATCGGCCTGTTCAAACTCCCTGGCGCTGACGTTTACGGCCATAGTCACCTGCATCATCTTGGGTTGACGTGACCAGACTGCCAACTGCTCGCAAGCAGTTTGCAGCACCCATCGACCCAGTGGTCTGATCAAACCTGTCTCCTCTGCCAGTGGAATGAACGTGTTCGGCAACACGAGTCCTCGCGTAGGGTGCTGCCACCGCAGCAAAGCCTCCACACCAATCAGCCGGTCTTCCAGGTCGACTTGCCCCTGGTAATACAACAGGAACTGATTGGCTTGCAAGCCCAATCGCAGTTCGCGCTCCAGAGTGGAACGCGCCTCCACCGCCGCTTGCATCGACGGGTCAAAAAAGCGCATGGCATTCCGACCCGAGGCTTTCGCCCGGTACATTGCCAGGTCGGCCTGTTTCAACAACTGCTCAATTGACTCCCTA
The DNA here is from genome assembly GCA_903870065.1 of uncultured beta proteobacterium. GTDB lineage: Bacteria > Pseudomonadota > Gammaproteobacteria > Burkholderiales > Burkholderiaceae_C > Allorhodoferax. The sequence continues at coordinate 6,998 of CAIQBN010000420.1, forward strand.
TGGTCACTGAACAGCGTGGCGCCGATGCTGGCAGTGCCCTGGTATTCATGGCCGTCAATCCGGTAAACCTCACGCATTCTGTCCAGCATCTTGTGGCCAATCTCTTCTGTGCGGGCAGCTGCTTCCAGCGATTGGTGTCCCAATTCCTCGAGAACCACCACGAATTCATCACCGCCCAGACGCGCAACAGTGTCGCCCTCGCGCACGCACTGCCCCAGGCGCTGCGCGACCTGCTTCAGCAACAGATCACCCCAGCCATGACCGAATGTATCGTTCAAGTATTTGAAGCCATCCAGGTCAATGAACAACACAGAACCCTCGCGGCCGCTTCGCGTGCTGGTCGCCAGTGACCGCTCGAGCCGGTCACGCAGTAGTCTGCGATTGGGTAGCCCGGTCAATGGGTCATAAAAGGCCAAGGTCTGAATTTCCTGCTCGGCGGCCTTACGCTGGCTGATGTCGGAGTGGGTTCCCACATAGTTGATCACTTCGCCCGCTGCATTCTTGACCGCCGCAATGGTGAGCCACTCAATGTATTGCTCGCCATTCTTGCGCTGATTCCAGATCTCGCCTTGCCATGTTCCGGTGCGTGCGATGACATCCCACATGTCTTTGAAGAAATCAGCATCGTGGCGACCTGCACCCAGCACTCGGGGGTTCTTGCCAATCACCTCGTCCGCGCTATAGCCGGTGGTCTGGCAAAACGCCCGATTGACTTGCAGGATGAGCCCCCGCGCATCCGTGACGCTCAGGCCCTCCTGGCAGTCAAAGGCGATGGCTGCAATGCGAAGTTTCGCCTCATCCGCTTTGCGCTCGGTCACATCAAGACCCTGTGCAACCGTAGCGACAGGGGTCTTGCCATTGATGGCGATCAATGTGCTGGCCGTCCAGAGCACGGTGCGGACCGCGCCATCAAGATGTGCGATATCGAACTCAAACGGGACCCGGTGTGGTTCGGACTGGCCCTCTGCCGCCGACAAAAACGCCTGTGCCGACTGCGCTGTCGCAAACAACTCGCCTACCGGTCTGCCAGCCATCTGCGCAGCCGCTCGTCCAGTCAAGCTCTCCACCGCCTGGTTGAGCCGGGTAATGTTGCGTTGGTCATCCCAGACCAAAATCGGACCGCTGGCCCCATCAAACAAGCGGACCAAATACGCATTGCTGCGGTGTAACTCCGCTTCAGAGGCCTTCAGACGCAGTAGGGCCTGCACCATCGCCACCAGCTCAGCCGGGTCTAAAGGCTGGGTCAAATAGCTGTCTGCACCCCGTTTCAACGCGGTAATGCGCTGACTAGGCGCTGCAGCGAGGTCGGACAGGTAAACCAGAGGCAGGTAAGCGGTGTGGGGATTGGTCTTGATCTTTTCGCAAACCTCCAAACATTTCACATCCAGTGGCGCGGCCTCCAACAACACCAGATCAGGCAAGGGTTGGGACCGATGCAACTGCTCACGCTCCACCTGATGCAGCACTTCATCGGCATTGCTGATCTCCTGAACACAAAAGCCGGCGTCCACAAGAATTCGGGCGGTGCCGTGCTGGGCATGGCCCGTGGTGTTCACGTACAAAATTCGCGGCAATGCGGTACTGGGTTCTTCGCTCACGCTTGCCACCTCTGTGCTCCATGAAAACATGCGCTATTTAAACCAGCGCCCCTAGGACGCGGCTTGCGTTAATGCAAGAAATGGCACCGTGGCAGACGGGTTTCCATCCATGCCGTCGGCAGGCAACTCATATACTCCTAACTTTATAGCGCTATATGCATATTTCACGAGGGCTGGAGGCCATAGTGGCTAAAACAATCTACTAAAAACAAGCGCCCCTGGCAACAACGGAAAAGCTCCGTGAGCCAAAACTTGTTCCGCATAATTCCTGCTTTCGACAGGATGCAGCAACGTCTTCCTGTTGACATAACTGAGCACTGCAGTTGGTCAACATTGCAGTTCACAAAGAAGCGGCTACGATAGCCTGTTGCTAGGCGACACTCACTATCTCATGGACCAAGCAAATGATGGATAACCTTCGTGTAAAGACCCAACTCGGACTGGCATTGGGCATTATTGTCTCCAGCTTTGTAGCGACCCTGTTGATTGTGGGAGTGCTCATGGGAAAGCTCAGCGAGCATGTGCGCGACACCGACCGCAACACCCTGCCCAACGTTTTGCTGGCCGACGAAATGGACCTTGCGCGCTCGGAAGTACAACAATTTTTAACTGATGTTTCCGCCACCCACGACCCGGCGGGCTATGCGGATGCGGACAAAGCCGCAAAGATTTTTTCCAACGGAATCACCCGCTTCAAGGAAGTCTATCGCGCCGACCCCAAAACACTTGAGCAATTGAACCGGATCGACATTGATTTCAATGTCTTTTATGCACTGGGCAAGGCCATGGCACAGGCCTATATCGACAAGGGCATGGAGAGTGGCAACGAACTGATGAAGGGCAAAGACGGCAAGCCGGGCTTTGACCAGGCCAGTGAATCGATTCGCAAGTCGCTGGGAACGTTCCGGGCGCGTCAGGTGACCTTGGCGACTGAAAACTCCGAAGAAGCCATTCTCGACGTCCAAACGATGACGACCACGATGTGGATTTGCAGCCTGGCAGCGATAGTCCTTTCGGCCGTTTTCTGGTTTCTTATTTCCCGCGCCATCACCGTGCCTCTGGCCAATGCGGTACAGATTACCCGTATCGTGGCCAGCGGCGATTTAAGCCAGACTATTGCAGTGACCAGCACCAATGAAACCGGGCAGTTGTTGCAAAGCCTCAAGGATATGCAGGACCGACTGATTCTGATTGTGCGTTCCGTGCGCCAGGATGCGGACAATGTTGCCAGTGCAAGTGCCAACATCGCCCACAGCGACCACGACCTCTCCGACCGCACCGGTACACAGGCAGCCTCCATTGAAGAGACCACCGCCGCGGTGCATGAACTCAGCGAACGCATCCAGCACAACGCACAGAATGCACAGCGGGCCAATCAGTTGGCACAAAACGCTTCCGGAATCGCTGAAAAAGGTGGAAAAGTGGTTGCGCAGGTGGTTGGCACCATGCGCGGCATCAACGAGTCCTCGCGCAAGATCGCAGACATCATTCAAGTGATTGACGGCATTGCCTTTCAAACCAACATCCTGGCGCTCAACGCCGCAGTGGAAGCGGCCCGCGCCGGCGAGCAGGGCCGGGGGTTTGCCGTGGTGGCGTCGGAAGTCCGGTCGTTGGCCGGCCGTTCCGCCGAAGCTGCTCGGGAAATCAAGGAGCTCATCGGGGCCAGTGTTGAACGCGTGGAGCACGGAAGCGCTCTGGTCGACCAGGCGGGCCTCACCATGAACGAGGTGGTTGGCAGCATCCGTGAAGTAACCGACATCATGGGCGAAATCAGCCAGGATAGCGCCGATCAGGCGACCGGGGTTTCCCAACTCGGAGACGCCATCACGCTCATGGATCAGATGACCCAACAAAACGCCAGTCTGGTGGAAAAGATGGCAGAGGCCGCCAGTGACCTGAGCGCGCAGGCCAACTCACTGGTCAACACCGTGGCGGTCTTTCGCACTGAATAGCCAAGCGTGCATGGCCTTTGTCCAACGCAACCGCATCCGAATGGCGCATGCATGCTTTTTGGGTGAAACCCTATTTTGGTATAAACGCGACCACAGCATTTGATAGGCAGGAAGACACCATGAGCGAAACCACCGTCGTCAGCACAGCCAGTTTTACCCTAGCTCCACCTGAGGTCCTGGCACCCGTACCGATGGAGGTCGCAAAAACCGCCGTTCCGCTCGCCAAGGAGACCCAAACAGCAGTGGATGACCAAGTGGACCGTTTTATGGATGGCCTGCTCAAGGAGGACGTCCAAAGCGAGGCCTTTAAAACCAAACTTGACAGTGCATTTGCACTGGGCCGCGAAGAAGTGTCGGTTGCGGCCAGTCTGATGCAGGGGCGCTTGATGCAACGCAATTTTGCCGGTGTGGAAGACACCTCGGCATTCAAGGCGATACAGGATATGCGCGGCCACCTGGATGAACTGAACCCCGGCAAAGAGGGCGACCTGTTTCAGCCCCAAAAGTTTCTCGGCATCATTCCCTATGGCAACAAGCTGCAATCCTATTTTCGGAAATACCAAAGTGCCGGAACACAGCTGCAAAAAAGCATGCAGCAAATTTATGCCGCACGGGACGACATGCAACGCGATGTGGTCGACATCGAAGCCACGCGCACCAAACTGTGGGAGGCCATGCAAAAACTGTCTGCAGCCATCTATTTTGCCGAGCAGTTGGACGCCAAGCTTGCGTCCAAGGTGGACGCTTTGCAGGCCACTGACCCGATTAAGGCCAAGGCCTTGCAGCAAGAGGTTTTGTTTTACGCGCGGCAAAACCTGCAGGACATGATTACCCAGCAGGCAGTCTGCACCAATGGTTATCTGGCCCTGGACGTGCTGAAAAAAACCGGCCGCGAGATGATGAACGGCTGCACCCGCGTCGCCACCACCGGCATGAGCGCCTTGGCCGTGGCGCAGACCGTGGCGCGTGCCACCGGCAACCAGATCCAGGTCATGGAGATGCTGTCGGGCGTTAACGCGTCCATCAACAACCTGGTGGCTGAGACCGGGCGTCAACTGGGCACCCATGTGGAAAAGACCGGTGAGTTCTCGCAAAACCCCTTGCTAGGTATTGAAAAACTCAAGGAAATGTTCGACCAGACTTTCCGCGCCATGGACGCCATGGACAACTTCCGTGCAAAATCCATTGAAGTCATGGGCCAGAACAACGCGATGATGAAAGAGCAACTGGCCCGGGCTGACCAGTACATTGACCGCACCCGGCAACAGCAAGCGCGCGAAGCCACCAAGCAGGCCATCAGTGGCCCGGTCGCGCTCTAAATTTTTCTGATTTTCAACAAGGGATTTGTATGGCTACACAATACGTGATGCAACGTGACACCGCCGGTTGGCGCACCCAGGTCTGGCTCTCGTTTGGCCTGGCCGTGGGTGCCAGTGCCATCGGCGTGCTGATGCTGCCAGGTCAGGAGTTAGACCGCGCGTTTCTGGCTATCGGTTTGTTCTTCTGCCTGTTTGCCTCCTTTGCTGTGGCAAAAACCATTCGTGACAACCGCGATGGGCAAGTGGACACCAGTTCCTGGGTGATGACAGTCTGGGTTGCCTTTGCAGCGGCCTTCAGCCTGACCGCCTGGGGCCTGTGGCGCATGAACATTGGCGAGTGGCAAAAGGGATTTATGGTGGTGAGCTGGCTGTTCTTGGTGAGCAGCACCTTCACTGTTGCAAAGACCGTGCGTGACAAACACGAGGCCGATCTGATGGACCGCGCCGCCAACGCCAGCCCGGACACCAAGCCCGCAACGCTGTAGCCCCACGCACGCTCCACCGCTGCGCGGGTCGCTCTAATGCCCGTTCGACTTGGACGCGAGAAAGCGCTGTTGTCGCAATAGCGCTTCGGCCGCGAATTGGATCAACCGGGCCTCACGGGTGTCGAGCTGCAGTTGGATCATCTGCAACTGGTCGTGCAGTAAATCCAGCGCCGGCTTGCCACCATCAATCGCCAGACTGGCGCGGTCTTTTTGCGGCACCTGCAGGCAACTGTTGATTGAATCGGGAATGTAACGGCGCACTGCCTCGCGCAAATACAGACTTTCTTCACTGGCCAGGCCGCCATCGGCTGCGGTGGCATCCACCAATGCTGTGCAACGCACGATCGACTCCTTCAGGCGGGCCAGGCTTTCTATGGTGGTTTGTGCGCCCTGTTGCGCCATCTTCTCCATGGCCGCGTCGAGTCGTGCCAGGGCTTCCGGATCGGCCAAGTCCGCCGTGGTGAAGCGCGGTTGAGCAGCACCGCCACGCATCATTCGACGGCTAATAACAACCCAGATTCCCACGACGCCCAAGGCAAGCCCGCTGCTCACCAACACGACTGTCGAGCCTTGAATCACGCCCAGGCCGACGCCTAACGCGCAGATGGTAGCGCCAGCGGCCTGAACAATTGCGATCGCGCTGGGTGGCTGGCGGTGCGCAACTGGGTCAGCAGATGCCGTCAGGCGCTGCGACAGCGGTGTGCCGAGTCGGCGCTTGGCGTGGGCCATGCTCACGCGCTGCAGCACCGCCGGCGCAAACACTGCCTTCGGCTCTGGTTTGGCAGCGCTGGTGCGGCGGTTCACCGGTCCCTTGGCAAAGGCGTAGTTTTTGCTCTTCTTTGGATCGTTCATGGATTGCGGACAACGTGGCGCGGAAAATCGCTCGCGCGCCTGTCACCTGCCCTGCATTTTGCGCGATTCCGCGGTTGCGCACAGCAGGCAATCGCCAAAGGTGCAATCGCCAAAGGGAATGTGCGCAGTCGGCCAACTGCGCACCGTATTATTTGAGCAACGGAACAAGCTGCCGTGCGCTATGACCCGAAGACTCCAGTGTGAAAGAGGCCGCCAGAACGGCCAGATCCCGGGCCTGATCCTGCAAAGCATTGGACGCCGCCGACGTTTCTTCCACCAGGGCAGCGTTTTGCTGCGTCACGCCATCGAGCTGTGTCACCGACTGGTTGATCTGTGCAATGCCGGCTGATTGCTCGCGGCTTGCAGATGCAATTTCCCCAACAATGTCGGCCACGCGTTTGATGCCGTTGACGATTTCCTGCATGGTTGAGCCCGCTTGCGCAACCTGCTCCGAGCCCACGCCTACTTTTTCGACAGAATCTGAAATCAGCGTCTTGATTTCTTTGGCAGCTTCGGCGCTACGTTGCGCCAGGCTGCGGACCTCGGACGCCACCACCGCAAAACCCCGCCCCTGTTCACCCGCGCGGGCCGCTTCCACAGCAGCATTGAGCGCCAGAATATTCGTCTGAAACGCGATGCCGTCAATGACGCCAATAATGTCCACAATCTTGCGCGATGAGCTGTTGATAGCACCCATGGTGTCCACCACTTGCGACACCACCGCACCGCCCCGTGTCGCCAGATCCGAGGCCGATCCCGCCAGTTGACTGGCCTGCGCCGCGTTATCGGCGTTGTTTTGCACGGTGCTAGCCAGTTCCTCAGATGCGGACGCAGTTCGTTCCAGTGAACTGGCCTGCTGCTCGGTGCGGCTGGACAAATCCTGCGTGCCGGTGGCCACTTCGCGGGAGGCACTGGCAATCGAGTCTGACCCGCTGCGCACCTGGCTGATGACACGGTGCAGGCTGCTACGCATTTTTTCCATTTGATCCAGCATATGTCCGATCTCATCACCACCGGATTGCTGCACTGCCTGCGACAGATTGCCACCCGCAATGGCCGTGGCCGACTCCGAAGCCAGTCTAAAGCCCGAACGCAAGCGGGACATCAGAGCCAGCGTGAGCACTGCGGAAGGAATACCGCCCAGCAAAATGACCAGGACAAAAACAATCAGTGCATTGCGGAAATGGACTTCTGCCAGGATGGCGGCGTCACCCGCTTGCTTGACCTGGTAATCCCGAAACGTGACCATGGTCTTGATGGCGGCTTCCCCCTCCTCGCGCCCGGCTTTGAGGAACGCAGCCATGGTGGCTGGTGTGAAATCGCCCGATTTGATGGCGCCAGTGGCGGCGTCAAGCTTGACCGTCCAGGCATTGCGAGTCGCGTTCGTCGCATCCAAAATTGCCCTCTCTTGCGGCTCCACTGCAGCTGCTTCCATCAACTTGTACAGCCGGCTGACTTCGGCCTTGTTGGCGTCGATCGCATCGGTATGGGTACTCGTAGGATGGGTGTGGATAGATGCCAGTGGACCATCGGTGGCGTGCTGGAATGCCAACAGCACTTGCATGCGATTTTGCGTGATCATGTCGATGGCTGCACCAGCCCGCAGGGCGTGTTGCATGGAGTCCTCATGCACCGTCTTAAGGCTGTCTCGGGCCGACATCAGGCCCCAGAGACTCACGCCCATGACAACCATGAAACCGAACGAAAAAATGACCATGACAGCGACAAAACGCTGCGTGATCCGAAACCTGTCCAACATGCATATTCCTTTTAAAAGCACAGGTTTTTTTGCCTGCTTCAAGCACCAAAATTATCGCATGAAGGGCACACAGGCTGTTCTGTTCAAGGACATGGTCCAAGAGCCACAGCGGATTCCTGGGTGTGTGTCCAGTTCAAATTTGCAAAGCAACGACTTTCACTTTGCCCAGGGCGGGCGACAGTGCTGACAGCAGCCTCGCCTGCGTTACCCGCGCTCCATCGCCTTGCGTTGGCGGCTGGCCCGGGTGCGCGATTTCCACTCCGCCAGCTGGCTTTGCCGATCCAGTGCACCCATGCTGTCGCGCCGGGTTTCGCGCAACAGTTTCTGGTAGTTCTTCAGGCGCTGGGGGTCCACTGCGCAGCGCACGGCGCAACCCGGCTCATCCTGATGGCTGCAGTTGCGAAAGCGGCACTGCGCGGACAACTTGCTCACGTCTTCAAACAGTTTGCCCAACGTGTGAGGGTCTACGTCGGGGCGCAGGGTGCGCACACCGGGCGTATCGACTACACAGGCGCCTGTGGGCAACTGGTGTAACGAGCGCGCGGTGGTCGTGTGCTTGCCACGGCTGTCATGCTCGCGCACAACACCAGTGTCCTGTGTGTCGACGCCCAGCAAACTGTTGGTCAGAGTGCTCTTGCCGGCGCCAGAAGACCCCAGCAACACCAGCGTCTGGCCCTCACCGAGGTAGGGCGCCAAGGCCTGACACGCGTGGGATGCGCGCGCATCCACCGCTACGACGTCAATCTGTGCGCCCACCCGTGCTCGCACTTGCGCCACACGCAGCTGAACCGCATCGGGCGAGTTCAGTCCGGCGATGTCGGCCTTGGTCAAAACCACCACGGGCTGCACACCGCTGCTGACAACCATCGCCAGGTAGCGCTCCAGGCGTTGCAGGTTGAAGTCCAGGTCCAGCCCCATGACCAAGAGTGCGGTGTCCACGTTGCTGACCACGGTGTGGCGGCTGCCATTTGCGTCGCGTCGGACAATTTGGTTCAGCGGCGGCACACGGGTATGCACCCACAGTTGCTGGTGTTCGTCAAAGGTGCACAGCACCCAATCGCCACACGCCAGCTCCTGGTTGTCGGCCTGCAGGTCACGGGTCAGGCGTGCGCTGCAGCGGGCACTGTGGACGTTTTCGCCATCATGTACCTCCACGGTTTCGCGGTGGATGGCGGTAGCGCGCATGCGGCGCGCCAATGCAAATGAAGAGTCAATCATGTCTATCGGTGTCTTTGAAATGGCCCGACACAGCGAGCGCACATGCAGCAGCATCAAAGGTCAAGACCCAAAAAGGGAAAAAGCGGAACCGGCTGGCGCTCCGACAAAAACAGAGAGGACATGAAGCCCCGCGCGGCGGGGCAATCAACTAGCGACTATTGCTGCGAAATCGTTGGAATGAGCAGTCGAACAGGTCAACTCGGTTCTCAGGCGGCCAGCGTCGAGGGAGTAGGTGTGCGATCAATCATGGCGGTACTCCTTCACGGTGGGTTGAAAACGCGACAGACGGCCTGTCACCGTCGAAGGCGCTATTGTGTTGATCGGGCTGCATGCTGTCAACATGTGAGCAAAAAAAAGACATCGCTGTCCACGACGTGGGCGGATTTTCCAGGGCAAAAGGCTTGGTGCACAGGTACCACACGAACCGCTTGTCATGACCATTGGCTTTGGCTATGCTGGCCGGCTTTATCACCCCACTTTTCAAAATAGGAGTAACCACGATGTCTCAGCCCTGCAGCAAGTTTGTTTGGTATGAACTGATGACCAGCGACGCACAAGCGGCGGCAGCGTTTTACCGATCAGTGGTTGGCTGGGATACCAAAGACGCAGACATGCCAGGCAGCGACTACACACTTTTCCTTGCCAAGGGTACCGATGTGGGAGGGCTGATGACCCTGCCCGAGCAAGCCTGTGCCATGGGAGTGCCACCCTGCTGGACCGGTTACGTGAGCGTGGACGACGTGGATGCTTATACCGCCCGGGTCAAGGCAGCTGGGGGGCAATTGGTTCGCGAGCCTGAGGATATTCCCGGAGTCGGGCGCTTCGCGGTCGTTACCGATCCTTATGGCGCTGTTTTTAACCTCTTCAAGGACTACAGCGGGCAAACTCCCGCGCCGATCGAGCCCGATGCACCTGGCCGCGTTGGCTGGCATGAACTGCATGCGGGTGACGGGGCAGGCGCGTTTGCGTTCTACAGCAGCCTGTTTCGCTGGACCCGGGCTGAGGCCATGGACATGGGGCCACTGGGGGTCTATCAAATGTTTGCTATCGATGGCGTTCCAGTGGGTGGCATGATGACGAAGACGGCAGAGGTGGCGCAACCGTTTTGGCTGTACTACTTCAACGTAGCGGCTCTGGATGCCGCTGTCGCAAGGGTAACCGAGGGCGGCGGCAAGCTTTTGGTGGAGCCACATGAGGTGCCCGGCGGCAGCTGGATTGTGAACTGCACTGACCCGCAGGGCGCCGTTTTCGCACTGGTAGCGCCCAAGCGCTGATCACGCAGCAGTGGGCTTGGAGGGTGGCGCAGAGCCTCGGACCCCATGGTATTGGGTCTACACTGCTGCATTCCACACTGACTGAAAGCCCACTGTGAAGATTTTGAACACTCTGCTGCTTTGCGTGGCGTTAACCGGTTCTGGCACCATCCAAGCCCAACCTGCCCCCGTAGCCGCATCGCCGACGGTCGCGCCCGCCGCAACGCTGCCGGCCTTGAGTTTGCATGCCCACAATATGGGCGGCGAGCCGTTTGAAGTGAACGCCCTAAAGGGCAAGGTTGCGATCGTGTTTTTTTGGTCTACATCATGCGCCGTATGCCGCGACAGTCTGCCTGAGTTACGTGCCAATCTGGCCGGGTGGCGCGACAAGCCGTTTGCCCTAGTCACGGTTAATGTAGACGTCAAAGCAAGTGATTGGCTGGCCTATGAAAGCATTTTGAGCAAAACCAAGATGCCACCCAAATCCCTGTATCCCCTGCGCCAGGACGAAGGCAGACTCGTGCCACCCAAGCTACCGTTGACACTGCTGGTGAATGCGCAAGGAAAAGTGGTTGCCCGCTTTGAGGGTCGGCTGGCGCCCGAGGCATGGGACGGCGTGGCCGACCTGATGCCGTAGCACGCGCCACACGTCGCGACCGCAACCCGACAAAGCCGAGATAATGCCTTAGACTCAATCTAACCCTAATCGATACGCAATCCAAAAAATGCCAGTGTCAGCTAGATTCATTTTTGCAGTCCTTGTCCTGCTCGGCGGCTGGGGCCCACTCAGCACTGCTATGGCGACCGATTGTTCGCGGACTTATACGTTGGCGTTGCACGACCACGGTCTGCTGTATTCGGCGGAAACCGACTTGGGCATTGACAGGGACGTGGTCGATGAACTGATTCGCCGTAGCGGGTGCAAAGTGACTGTCAGCCTCATGCCACGCGCGCGCATCTGGCAATTGATCGAATCCGGCGCACTGGATTTCAGCCTGTCCGGCATAACCAATGCCGAACGCGACCGGTTTGCAGGCTTCGCCTGGTATTTCAGCAACAAGTATTACCTGCTGGTACGCAAGGATTCCGGGGTCAGCAATTTGGCCGCATTCGAGCAGAACGACAAATTGCAGCTGGGCGTGATCCGCAGCTTCCGTTACAGTGAATCGGCCAACCGGTTGGTTGACAAGCTGCAAAGTGCAAACCGCGTTACCCAGTCCGGCGGGCTTGCACCGCTGTACCAGACGCTGATGCAGGGGCGTATTCACGGGATGATCATTGAACCGTTTGACTTCCCTGCGCTGGACGAAAAGAAGATTCGCGAAGCAACGGCGATCCTGGAATTCAACGACTCTGCGGTTCCGCACGGCCTGATCATGTCAAAGAAGGCTCTGACAGCGACACAGCAAGAGCAATGGCAGACAATCATCAGCGGCATGCGTGCTGACGGAACCATGCGTCGCATCTTTGAGAAGTACTTCAAGCCTGAACTGGCCGGTGCCATGGTAAATTTCTGAAAACTGGCGCTCCGATGACCGATGTTCAATTGCGAAAATCGGCAACCCTTGCAATGTCCGGGGTATTGCCTTGGTTCGTTTTGTTCGTTGCATTGGGCGTCACCTGGCTAACCTGGGACCACGAACGCCAAATCACGCGCAACCACTTGCGATCCCAGTTTGAGTTCGCCCTGCGTGAAACGGTCAGTCGTATTGACCAGCGCGCTGTGGGATACGAGCAGATGCTACGTGGGGTGCAGTCCCTGTACTCCATAACGCCATTCAAAAATCGCCAGGCCTTGCGCGATTATGTGGAATCGCTTCAGTTGAATGCCAACTTTTCAGGTGCGCAGAACATCGGTGTGGTGGCTTGGGTTGATGCCTCCCAGCGGGTCGAGCATACGGAGTCCATGCGCCGCGCAGGCTTTTCAGACTATGCCCTGGACCCTGGCGGACTTCGGGAGAACTATGCCCCTATCGTCCAGAGGGAACCCTATGTGGGCCGCAACCGGGCGCGATTGGGCACCGACGTATGGCTGGATCCGGTGCGACGGCCCGCTCTGGAACGGGCGCGCGACTCAGGAATGGCTGCAATTTCGGGCAAGGTCCGTTTGAAGCTTGATACAGAAGCCGATGCGCCGCCAGGTTTTATCCTGTATTTGCCGATCTATGCCCCCGGTCAACCCCACGACAACGTGGAACAGCGACGCGCCAACCTGCTTGGTTGGGTCTATGCCGCATTCCGAATGAACGACTTCATGGCAAGTTTGTACGGCGGACATGCTCCTGGCTTGGCACTGGCAGTCTACGACGGCACCGAACCCAGCAACGCAAGCCTGATGTACCGATCAGGCGAGGAGAATACCAGCCCCACTGAATCCTCTGGTGATGCCATCTCAGTGAACGAATACCTGGTCGTTGGCGGCCACAGCTGGACCCTTTCACTCAGCACGCAGGAGGCCTTTGTCGGTCAATATGGGAGAGGCGCGCAGACCGCGATTGCAGGAGCTGGCACCGTTTTAAGTCTACTGTTGGCGCTGCTCGCCTGGCAACTGGCGAGCGGACGGGATCGCGCGTTGCGCATTGCCTCAGCCATGACTGATGAATTGCGACATATGGCGCAACATGACTCACTCACCGGATTGCCCAATCGTGCCCTTTTCAATGACCGACTGAATCGGGAGTTGGCTCACGCAAAACGCCAGTACGGACGCTTTGCCATGGTGTTCATTGACCTCGACAATTTCAAACCGATCAACGACACCTACGGGCACGCCGTGGGCGACCAACTCCTAACTCAGGTGGCCCAACGGCTGTCCGATTGCGTTCGGGAAGCGGACACCGTTGCCCGCATCGGTGGAGATGAATTTGTCGCTCTGATGGCCGAGCTTAGCGATACAGACTCCATTCTCGCTTTGGCCGAAAAGCTACGCCTGGCCCTGAAACAGCCCTTTGCTGTCAATGTTCACGAACTGACTATTTCTTGCAGCATAGGCGTGGCTGTGTACCCCGACAATGGATCCACCGCCGAGGCAATTACAAAGTGCGCTGACAGCGCGATGTACCGCGCAAAAGAGGCAGGACGTGATTGCGTACGCCTGTGCGACCCGGTATGACCGGCAGGCTCTCCCCTATTCCTATTCCAATCGGCGTTTGCCATCTTGCTTGAATCCACACACCACACAAGCAGCAGTTGAAACCATCTACGCGGGTTTCATTCGGTGTCGCCAGACAAGCTGAACTCGACAATCACCGCATCCTGCACCGACAGGAGACCGCCAAGCACCGACAAAGGCGTCACGCCAAAGTCAGTTTGCCGCAGAACCATTGCGCCCGCCACGACCAACTTCTCGGGCAGCCCTGTCACCGTGAGGGGAACCAGCATCTCACGCGTCTGACCATGCAGCTCGACCGCTAGGCGCGCAGCATACTTGGGTGCATCACCGGTTATCTGCAAGGAGTGAATGTGCACCCATGGGAAGCGCGCCGCCTGAAAATTGTTGTTGCCCAGCATATTGTTGCGCGTGCCAATCGTGTCCTCGGCAGTGATGACCGATGCAAACGCTGGTCCCAAGGAGGCTCGGTGCTGCGGGTCGTCAAATGTCAGTTCGTCCAGTCGAAATACGAGGTCGAATCGCGAATCGGACGCAGCGTCCGCAGCAAGGTACACAAACCCTTGAAACGCGGGTGCCGACAACACATGGTTGTGCCCGAACCTGGCGGCTTTGCCCGAGCGAAAGGCATAGATTCGAACCTCGGATTGCGCAGGATTGAGTTTGAACACACGTCCGCCATCCGAGCGCAGCTGTGCATACGTTTTGAAAAGGTCCGTTGGGGCAGCTGACGGGATGCCCGCGCTATTTTGGGTGCCTTGCAACTCTGGAACACCCGCGCACGCCGCCAGCACAATGCACAGCAACGCAGTCTGAAACAATCGCATATAAAGGCCTCTGTCGCGTTAAAAGGGAGATCACCAACGCGCGGCAGTCTAGTCCTGTTTGGCGCTGACAGAATCAATGCCGAGGGCCGACGCTGCCAATGTGTACTCGACCACACGGGCAGTGTATGACTCAACCGATTGCGATGACATTGGTCGGCAGGCACGGTATCGTTAAGAGCCACTCATATGTTTTGCGCAATGCGCCACAAAACACCACTCGGATCGAAGAGTGTGAAGTCCCGCATGCCCCAGGGTTGATTCTCTGGCTCCCCTATTTCGACTTTGAAGAGTTGCGCTACCGCCAGGGCCTTTTCATGCCATGCATCGACGTTTTCAACAAGCAAATGCATTTGGTAATTGGCAGCGTGCTCTTGGCTGTAGAAATCTTGTAGCAGAAAGCTCGATCCACCGCAGTGAAAGTAGGCAATGTCGTCAAAAACTGAAGCGCGTGTGAACCCAAGCGCTTCATAAAACTGCATTGATAACGTGAAGTCCCTTGCTGGAACAAATGCCTTGATTTCGACGACTGCAAGATTTGGCGGATTCATAGGTGATTACTCAAAATCCGACGGAACGGGTCACGCGCGCCGCAACACGGTGCGCGTGAAGGCCAAAAACTCATCCAAATGGCAGGTGATGATCTTGACCAAAATAGGCAAAATCATGCTTTGGTAGTCATGAACAGCAATGTTGCGAAAGGCGACCATGCGCTTGAGCGCTGCTGCAAGAGGGGCGTCGATCCACTGGGCGCGCGCCATCAAGTCAAAGACGTCGCGTGCGCTTTGGGGCACGCCCAAGCCTTCGCGGCGCACAATGTACTGGCCCATGTCGAGCACCGCTTCGCACGCGCGCTGCACGTTCAGGATAGCGGCGTCCTGACGTGTGAAGTCCGTGGAAAAGTTGGCTGGATCGTGTGCATACTCTTCGCGCGCACGTGCTACGCAACGCTCCACTTTTGCGGACTTGTTGATCAATACGTCATCGGCCATGGATCTTCCCGGTGCGTTGAATGTCGGCCATCAATGGTGCGCGTGCTTCGTCCAGGGACGTTTTTTCGCTCAACACAAAGGTTTCAAACAGGCTGGCAGCCAGTCCAATCGACCATAACCGCCGGCCGGTGGTTATAACTTGGTACTGCATGACGGTGGAGGCGGCACGCAAGTCCAGCAGGTCCGCCGGGCAGCCCACCACATCGGACAGGCTCCCTGCCGCGTCCCATAAGACCAGCGGGTCGGCGTAACCGGCAACCAGTACCGCCAGATCCAGGTCACTCTGCGGCCCAGCAGTGCCCTGCACTTGGCTGCCAAAGGCATAGACCGCCATGGCATTGCGAAAACGCGCACGAACCGTTGACACAATGGGGCCTTGTGGTGCGAGCAGTGTGGCGATGGGGGCTGGCATTCCGAGATTATGCCGGCAGGGTGGCTTGCCGCCTGGGTTTGGAAGAGGCCAAAGCCAGCTGAGCGGCAATGCCGGCTGTCAATTTCGGCGGTGTACGGTCGTCCCCACCGGCGCATATTTACTCCTGAATTAATAGCTGGTTGCGCATATTCCACGAGGGCTACAGGCCAAATTCGCTTACAAACCTGCAGCGACGTATCCCATGGACTGGTGCTCAGGCTGGCGCACGCTCCATGCAGCTACACCACCAGCCGCGAATGCCCGATTCCCCCGCCCTTCTCCACCCGGATCTGCGCGGGGATGCGCTCTTTGAGTGCTTCCACGTGGCTGATGATGCCGATCATCTTGCCGCTGGCGTTCAGGCAGTCCAGCGCGGTGAGCGCAATCTCCAGCGTGTCGCCGTCCAGCGAGCCAAAGCCTTCGTCCAAAAACAGCGAGTCGATGGAGGTTTTGTTGCTCACTAGATCCGACAGCGCCAGGGCCAGCGCCAGGCTGACCAGAAAGCCTTCGCCGCCTGAGAGGGTGCGCGTGTCGCGCGTGGTGTCGCCCTGCCACGCATCCACAATGTCGAGTTCCAGTTCGCCCGTGGTTTTGCGCCGTAGCAGGTAGCGGCCATGCAGGCGCGCCAGGTGTCGGTTGGCCAGTTGCAGCAGGTGGTCCAGTGTGAGCCCTTGGGCAAACTTGCGGAACTTGTCGCCTTTAGCGGAGCCGATCAGGCCGTCCAGCCGTTGCCAGATGTCGGCATCCACGGTTTGGGTGCTGATCTGCGCCAACAGCGCTTGCTGGTTGTTGCGGTGCTGCGTGTCGCTGGCCAGCAGGGCACGCTGGGCGCCGATTTGCTCGCTCAAGCTAGTGCGTTGCGTCTCCAACGCATCCAGTTGCGCGGAAATGTCTTCGGGCGCCCGCGGCGTGAGCGCCTGGGCCTGCAACTGCAGGAACTTGTCGCGGGCGGCTTGCTGGAGTGCGCCGGCGCGTTGCTGTGCGGCTTGCAATTCGTCTTTCAGCACGGTGAGGCGCTGGCGTTCCAACGCGGGCAACAGCGCGGCAGCAAACGCGGCGGTGTCGGCAAACGGGCTGCTCTGCAATGCGGTGTGCCATGCGGCTTGCGCATCCTGCAAGGCGGTGCACTGAAGACCGAGCGCGGCCTCGGCCTGTGCGTGGCGGCCACGCAAAGCGGCGAGTGATTCGCTCAGGCGGGTGATGGCCTGTGTGCAGGCTGCCAGCGCAGCGGGCAGGTCAATGGGTAGTTTGTCATCGGCACGCTCGGCGTGCACTGGCGGCGCCGTGGCGGGGTCGTTCGCTGTGTCATTCGCGGACTCGTGCGCAAGCGCCTGCAGGTCGGCCCAGCGTTGTGTCCATAAGGTGGCGGCGGCTTGCGCGGCATCGCACTCTGCCTTTTGGCGCGTGATGGCTTGGGCCAGGGTTTGCAACTGGGTTTGTGTGCTTTGCCAGTGCTGCCACTCACCGTCACGCTCTTGCAGCCAGTGCTTGTGGTCGACGGGCACCGTAAAACCTGTATAACCCGCTTGCGCCAGTGTGCCGTGCAGACTCGCCTCCAGGGCGTTGATGTCTTGCTGGTGGGCGTGGCCGGCCTGCACCAGGACCGCTTGGCGGGCTTGCGCGTCTTGGGTCGCTTGCTGCAACAGAGCCAGTTGGCTCTGAGCGGTTTGCAGCGCTTGCGCACTGTGGTAGGCAACGGATTGGGCGCGCTGCACCGTTTGCTCGCCCGCTTCTGCGGCTTGCAGGTCAGCGGTGCATTGGGCCAGCGCCTGCGCGGCGGCGGCGTGGCCTGCGGCCAGGGTCGGGGCGTTTTGCCAATCGTCTGCCCCAAGCATCGGGGCGGCGCGCATTGGGGCGATGGACGCAGCCCAGTCGGTTTCCCACTGGCTGATTTGCTGGGCGAGTTTGTCCTGTTGACTCCGGCGTTCGGTCTGCTGGGCCTGGCTTGCCGCCAGCGCGGCAGCGGCGGTCTGGCCTTGCACGACCAGTTTTTCCAACGCGTCTTGTTTTTGCTCGAGTGCAGCGGCCGTCGCTGATATGTTCAAGGCCTGATACGCATCAATAGCGGGGTGCTCTGCGGAGCCACACAGCGGGCAGGCTTCGCCGGGCTGAAGAGCGTGGCGGTGGGCGTCCAGACTTTGAATCCGGCGTTCCTGGTCAAGCAGCTTTTGCTTGTCCGCCACTTGCTCCTTCAAAGCCTTGTGCTGCTCGCGCAGCGCCAGCACCGCTTGCGCTTGTTCCTTGATTGCTGCCTGGCCCTGCTGTACATCCGCGGCCAGGGCTGCTTGCTGGGTGGTGAGTTCACGGCGGTGTTGGGCCTGCAACTGGAGTTGCTGCCAACGGTTGACATGGCCCTGCCCTGCCTGCCACTGCATGCGCAAGGCGGTGGGCGTTTGCCCTGCCAGGCGCTGGTCCTGCGCCACCTGCGCGGCGTGGTGTGCGGCCTCGGCGGCGGTCTTTGCCTGGGCGGCGGCATCCACCAACACACTTTGGGTGCTGAGCTTGTCGCTGCGTTCGGCTTGTTCCGCTTGCAGCGCCTGCAAGGCCAGTTGTTGTGCGGCCAGGGCGTGTTGCAGCTTGTGGCGCTGGTCAAACTGCTGGCGCCAGCTGCCCAGGTGTTCGCCCAGCGTGGCACGCTGCGGGTGCGCAGCGCAAAAGTCGGCGTGCTGCTGGCGCATTTTTTCGGTCTGCGCCAATTGGTCCTGCGCACGGCGCGCCATGCGACTGGTCAGGGTGTGGGCCAGGTAGTGCTGCTGGTAATGTGCGGCGGTCTCGCTGTAGCGCTCCCGCTGCAGCGCGGCTAGCACGGCTTCACTGCTGTTGCACGCGGTTTGCGCGTGTTGCCAGGTGTGGTGCAAGGGTTGCAGCACCTGCGCAGGCTCACCGTACGCCAAGCGTTGTAAATCCGGCGCGGCGGCTGCCAGGGCGGCCGTGGCCGCGCTGGCAGCGGTATCCGTGGTTTGTACCCCGAGCGCGGCCTGCGCAAGACTCAATTGCCACTGGCGTAGCGCCTGCGCAGTTTGGTGGGCTGTTTGCACGACCGCCAGCTCGAAGCCCCAGCGGTCTACATCGGCTTGCATGGCATCACGTGCCTCGATGCCCAACAGTTCCACGCCGTCGGCACGGGCCTTCAGTTGGACCAGCTGCTGCTTGGCCTCGCGCGCATGCTCGAACACGCTGCGCGAGATGTCGCCGTAGATTTCGGTTCCAGTCAGCTCTTCCAGCAACTCCGCACGCTCGTTTGCGCTGGCATTCAGAAAGGCAGCAAAGCCGCCCTGGGCCAGCAGCATGGATTTGGTGAAGCGGGGAAAGTCCAGCCCGGTGATGTCAGCAATGCGCTTGAGTTTGTCGTTGCTCTGGCTGCTGAGAATCGTGCCCGTGCCCGTTCCGCTGGTGCGGTCCACGCTGGCCAGCTCCACCTTGGGGGCCTGCAGAGCACCGTCCACTTTGCCATGGGCGCGGCGCTGGCTCCAGAAGGCGCGGTACACCGCGCCCTTTACCTCAAACTCCACCTCGGCCAGACAGTCCACCGTGTGGCGCGTCATGATCTCGTTGGCTGACGTGGAGATGGTTTTCAGGCGCGGAGTCTCGTGGTACAGCGCCAGACAGATAGCGTCCAGCAAGGTCGATTTGCCCGCACCGGTGGGGCCGGTGATGGCAAACAGGCTGTTGTCGGCAAAGGGGGCCTTGGTGAAGTCGATGGTCCACTCACCCTTGAGCGAGTTCAGGTTTTTCAGGCGCAGGCTCAGTATCTTCATGCTTGCGCCTCGGTCAGACTGGCCACCACGGCGTGGTAACGCTGCCCCAAGGCCTGTTGCAGCTCGGGCGTTAACTCTTCTTGCGCCAGGCGGCGTGCAAACACCTCATTGGGGCTGAGTTCGTCCAGCGTTTGACTCGCCTCACCGGACATGCTGGCCGCTGCGTTGCCACGCTGGCGGCGCACGCGCAGCACCTCGACGTTCAAGCCTTGCGTCAGAGCCTCAATGCGGGCGGGCAAATCGACCAGGTAGTCGTCTTCCGTCACCGTCACTTCCAGCCACACCGCTTGCTCAACAGAGCCTTCCAGAGCGGCGGCTGAAATAGCCGCGGCCAGCCCCGCCAGGTTGCCGCAGAGCGGCACCAGGGGCTGAAATCGCGGCACCGGCAGCGGCGTGATGGCGGCAAGCCCCTGCGCGCCCAGCTCCACCAGCAGCACTTCTTTCTGCTGGTGTGCTTCGTCAAAGCCCAGCGCAATGGGCGAGCCGCAGTAGCGAATGTGTTCCAGCCCACCGACCTTTTGCGGCTTGTGGATGTGGCCCAGGGCGATATAGTCAACCGCTGGAAAGGCAGCGGTGGGAAAGGCATCCAGCGAGCCTACATAAATCTCGCGCACCGACTCGTTGCTGCTGGCGCCCACGGTGGTGAGGTGGCCGGTGGCGATCAGCGGCACCATGCGACCCAGCTCGTGCTGCAGCTCAGCCTGGCGCGCGCGGCCGGCGTCATGCACCGATTGGTAATGAGTCTGAATGGCGGCCCGCATGGACTGCTGTTTTTCCTCAGCACTTTGCCCGGCCTGGCTTTGCAGTACGTCACGCGGGCGGATGAAGGGCACGGCGCAGACGATGCAACCCGCCTCTCCCTTTCCGCCGCGCTGGGGCAGCACCACGACCTGTGCGGCGTTGTCCGCCTCAGCCACCGCTGCCACCACCGTAGTGCTCAGGCAGGCCAGCATGGCACGGCTCTCGCACAGCGTGGCGACCGAATCATGGTTGCCGCCAAGCAGCAAGAGCGCCACCCCTGCTCCATGCAGCCGCACCACCAATTGGCTGTACAGCTCGCGCGCATAGCTGGGCGGTGCGCCAGTGTCGAAAATGTCGCCGGCGATCAGCACGGCGTCCACCGCATGGGCATCGACCTGGACCAACAGCCAGTCGATCAGGGCCTGGTGCTCCGCCTGGCGACTTTTGCCCATGAAATGCTGGCCCAGATGCCAGTCGGAGGTGTGGAGAATGCGCATGCTTGGGTGCTCAGGCTGGGGAGTGTTGTCGGGAGACGCTATTCTGGGGCCGAAATGCACGCGCAGTGGCGCCGAGTTTGCGCTCGCACCGGCAGGCGCGCAGGACCGCATCTTGCAACAACGCCCGCCTTCCGGCACCCGAATAACCTTAAATTTGAACAATACCCCTGGGCTTGTGGACAATGCCGGGTCAAGGTGTGTGCTCTGCATGGGGGTGGAGCGATGTGTTTTTTTCGGGAGATTCACAATGCTGTCTTGTTCACATCGGATTCGTTTTTTCGCGTCCATAGTGGCCTTGGCCACAGTGGGCTTAGCGCCGCCGCTGTGGGCAGCGGCAGGAACCTCCGCGCTGTCGGTCGGCGCCGAGCACAGCCTGGCTTTGCGCAGTGACGGAACCGTTTTTGCCTGGGGCTCGGACCGCGACGGACAGCTTGGCCAGGGACGACAGACTTTTGAATCCAGGCCAGGTCTGGTGGCCAGGTTGAGTGGGGTCAAGGCCATTGGGATTGGCCCCAACCACTCATTGGCAGTCGGCAGTGACGGCAAGCTGTGGACCTGGGGCAGCAATGCCAGTGGGGAGCTTGGTGACGATAGCACCGCCTATCGCTCGGAGCCGATTCAGGCACGCGGCATCAGCCGGGTCCGCACAGCGTGCGGTGGAGATGGATTTTCGGCCGCGCTGGACCAGGACGGTGCAGTATGGACCTGGGGTTTTCCGGTCACGTTAGGCACCGGTTCGCAAGAGGCCAAACGGGTACCCGCCATGATCCCTGGACTGAGCGACATCCAGGCACTGGCTTGTGGCTACTCACACGTGCTTGCCCTGCGTCAGGACGGCAAAGTCTGGGCATGGGGAACAAATGACGAAGGGCAACTCGGTGACGCCAGCCGCACGCTGCGTTTGACCCCGGTGGAAGTAGCCGGTTTGAGCAATGTAACGGCGATAAGCGCTGGAAACAGTTATAGCGTCGCCCTGAAGCAGGATGGAACCGTATGGGAA
>CAIQBN010000421.1 GCA_903870065.1 uncultured beta proteobacterium
CCCGGCATTGCAGGTCCGCACCACTTCGGCGCCTGAACCTGCACGTAGCGCGAAGAAGCCCATTGCACTGTCCCCAAACGCAGACCGTAAACCACCTCAAAGTGGCACAAGTGAACGTATCAGTGACCGGTGTACAGTGTTACTCAACAAGGCCGCCTTGGGTGAGACCGTTCCAAATTCCGATATCAGGGAGATGATGCAATCATGCCGATAAATGTGTCGCAATATGTTGACCGCCTCGCAGGTCTTTGTGCCGCGCTGTTGTTGCCATTATTTTTAACAGCATGTGTTGCGACGGCGCCACCCCAAATTGAGCGACCAGCGGAACTGGCGGATGACGCGCTGCTGGAGCAGGGCATTCAATTCGCGGTTGACGACTTGCTTGCACAGGCATCAAAAACACCGGGGTTTCAGCCACCAGCCAAGAGTGCACTGGAACAACTAATCAAAAGCGAACCGCCAAAGCGGGCGTTGCTGGTGCTCGATAGCAGCATTGACGGCGCCACCGGACAGCAAACTGCTGCGACCCGGCTGGTGGACGCTGGGCTGGTGCAGGTGCTGCGGCAGAAGCTGGCAACACACGATGTGGCCGCCATCACGGAAGACAACGTGAAACGGGCCAATTACCTTGTCACCGCCACGCTGGCTCAGGCACAGGGCCGGGGTGGACGTGGCGCATTCAAGCTCGACGCGTCGTTGACTGACATGCGTTCGGGCTTTGTGATCGCACAAGCGGTGGCACGGGTGCGGCCCGTCGGCATCGATGAAACGCCCACCCAATTTTTCCGTGAAAGCCCCGCAGTTTCCAAAGACCGCGGTGTGGATGGCCAGATCAAGACTGCGCAAATGCGTGCGGGCGGTGAAGCCGATGGCCTGTACCTGTCACGACTGCCGGTGAATGCGCTTTTTGCCGAGGGGGACAAGTACTTTGAGCAGGGTCGCTGCGAGGATGCCCTGAAATACTTTGATGCCGCTGCCGCGCGGCGAGACGGCCAGCAGCTTCGAATCCTGAATGGCATTTATCTGTGTCAGAGCCAGTTGAACCGAATTGATGCGGCCGAAGTGGCTTTTGGCCGCATTGTTGCGCTGGGTCTGGCCACCAACAATCTGTCGGTCCGGTTTTACTTTCGACCTGGAACCACCGAGTTCATCGCCGACGCCAAGTTCAATCAACCCTATCCCATGTGGCTTAGGCAAATTTCCAAGGAATCTGCTGCTGCCAAGGTGTGTCTGTTGATTGTTGGACACACCAGCAAGACAGGCGCTGAGCAGGTTAACGATCGACTCTCGCTGCAGCGCGCAACCACCATGCAACGTCGGCTCGAGGCCGGCAGCGCGGACCTGATGGGGCGCATTCAGGCCCTGGGCATGGGCTACCGGGAAAATATTGTCGGTACCGGGACTGACGATCTTCGCGATGCATTGGATCGCCGCGTTGAATTCAAGGTCCGCCCCTGCTGAACCGATTCAAAACCGTCGCATCGCACCGTTAGGCTTGGTCTGGTGGGCGTGAAAAACGTACGGTAAAACACGTGCCGGGTGGCGACTGCCCGGGCTTGCTGTCTTCGATGCTGACACTCGCATGGTGCTGTCGGGCGATTTCGAGCACGATTGGCAGCCCCAATCCAGAACCATCGGCTTCGGTTCCAAGCACCCTGTAAAAGGGCTGAAAAACCAGTTCGCGTTCAGCCGCCGGTATGCCCGGGCCTGAGTCATCCACCTGCAAAGCCAGCACTTTGCTGAATGGATCCTTGAGAATTCGGGCCGTGATCATGCCAGGCCTGTCTGCGCTTGAAGGGGTGTAGTTGATCGCGTTGTCCATCAGGTTGCGCACCATTTCCTTGAGGAGCGTGGGATTGCCCATCAGGGTGACGTCTTCATCGGCGGGTTCGGCGCCCTCGTAGCCCACGTCAATATGCTTTTCCATCGCCCGTGGCACGCAGTCGCGGATGACATCCATGGTCAGACGTACCAGATTGCAGGTCTGCTGGCTCATCGCAGTGCCACTGCTCTCGGCCCGTGCCAATGCCAGCAGTTGATTCACCGTGTGGGTGGCGCGAATGCTGGAGCGACCAATCTGGCGCAGTGACTGCTTCAGATCTTCGGCGTTGGCGCCCTCACGCTGCGCCAGATCGGCTTGCATCCGCAGGCCGGCTAGTGGCGTTTTGAGCTGGTGCGCGGCATCCGCCAGAAATCGCTTCTGGGTGGAAATGGAGTCTTTCAGACGCATTAACAAGTCGTTCACGGAGGACACCAGTGGCACGACTTCAATGGGCACGGCCTGGGCGTCGAGCGGGCTCAAATCGTCAGGGCTGCGGGCCCGGATGCGCTCTTCAAGATGGTTGAGCGGCTTGATGGCCTGGACCAGCGCCAACCACACCAGCAGAACCGCGAGCGGCAGAATGACAAACTGCGGCAGCATCACGCCTTTGACAATTTCGGTTGCCAGCACCGAGCGTTTGTCCATTGTCTCCGCCACCTGCACCAAGGCTGGTTTACTGTGCGGCACCTCAAGCTTGACCCAGGTGTAGGCCACCTTGATGCCCACACCCCGAAATTCATCGTCACGCATGCGCACTTCACCAGGTGACAATTTTTCGTCTTCTGGGGGCAATGGCAGGTTTCTTTCACCACTGAGGTACTCACCAGCTGTGCCCAACACCTGGTAATAAACCGTGTCCGAATCGTCG
>CAIQBN010000422.1 GCA_903870065.1 uncultured beta proteobacterium
CGCCCGCATGAGAATGCGCTTGCGTTGGGCGGGCGGCGGTGGGCATGGGGCAGTGCCAGCATGGGCTGGGTGCCTGATGTTACTGTGTTTATATCCAGCTTTCTGGATTTCTCTGGCGTCAGTGGACAGCTCTTTAACTCCTGAATTGATAGCTGATTGCACACATTCCACGGGGGCTACAGGCCGATTTGGCTTATAAACCAAGCGCCTCTAAGATCCCGTCCATGCGCTGTTGCACATCCGCATCCATGCTGATCGTGCGCCCCCACTCGCGCTGGGTCTCTCCCGGCCACTTGTAAGTGTCCTTGGTGCAGTCGCCTGGAGGCCAGCCAGAAACCGATGCCATCGTGCACCAGCACTTTCATGCGGTTGGCGCGCTGGTTGGCAAAGAGGTAGGCAGTGTGCGGGTGGGCGGCGCCAAAGACATGAACAACCCGTGCCAGGGCTGAGTCGATGCCAGAGCGCATGTCCAAGGGTTGTGTGGCGAGCCACACGGCATCAATGCGGATCATGACAGTACTTCACGCAGCCATTGGGCGCATTGGCCTGCTGCGCCCAATGGCCAATGGGTTTGCATGGCGCCTCTGGCGTGCTGGAGCTCAATGCGGATGTCGGCTGCTGGAGCCGATGGTGCCTGGGAAAATTTGACGGGTATGAAAGCCGGCTTGGTTAGCGCTGGCGCCAGTGGTTTTGTGACCGTGGCGAGTTGACGATTGCTACCCCTTGATGATTCGACTACCCAACGGCGTAGCATGTTGGCGT
This sequence comes from uncultured beta proteobacterium, assembly GCA_903870065.1. Classification (GTDB taxonomy): domain Bacteria; phylum Pseudomonadota; class Gammaproteobacteria; order Burkholderiales; family Burkholderiaceae_C; genus Allorhodoferax. The sequence continues at coordinate 763 of CAIQBN010000422.1, forward strand.
TCAGACCGTTGGCGAGAGCGATGGCGGCCGTGGAGACGCCAGGTGCGTGACAGGCAGTTACGACTTGGCGTTTGAATTCATCGCTGTAGCGAACACGACGGCGGCCCGACGCCGGTATCTGAATTTCTGAATTTGGAGTGTTCATGTGTCCACCTGAGTTGAAGTGGACACGATGGTCTTAAGAATTTCTGATCACGGCAAGACGACTTGGCCACCCGCTTACGTTGAAAGGCACACAAACACTGGGCGAATAGCTATATTTTTTGAAGCAGCTTTTGATAGCAATCGACTCAGCGACTGCGCGACGCTCCACAATCCCGATGACCGCGCCCGCTAAGGGAAACAGAAAATGAAAACATACCAACATCGTCATCGCGAGCGTAGCGTGGCGATCCATGTTCGGCCGCCACAGACTAGATTGCCGCGCTTCGCTTTCGCAATGACGGAAAGCGGCATTTTGGCAATTTCCAACTCACTAAGCACCCGCAGAGAATGTCGCCCCGCCAGAAGTGTTCGCATAACGTGATGCTGGCGACTCCAAAAACGTAGCACCGGCGCGTCTATTCCTACTTCAGCAGTAGGCACTTAGCTGACATCCAGATTTCCAGATAGTTTCTCAAGCCGCGCGCAGCCTCGGTATCAGCCGCCAGACCCTGTACCGCAAGATGGCGCTGGATAGCCACTTGCGCAATGCGAGGGCATGAGTCGCTGCAAATGGCTGAACGCCGTCAGGCGCTGACCGCGCACAAAGCCGCACAAGGTAATGCCCACCTTGTGCGCGGCATCGATGGCCATGCTGGAGGGGGCAGACACGGCAGCCACCAGCTCGATGCCGGCGCGCGCCGCCTTGGTGATCATCTCCAGGCTGACGCGCCCGGACAGTAATACGCAGCAACCCGCGCTGGACAGACCGTGCAGCAGACACTGGCCAATCACCTTGTCCAGCGCGTTGTGCCGGCCCAGGTCTTCGGCCAGCGCCAGCAGTGCGCCACCGGCATCAAACAGGGCGGCGGCGTGGGTGCC
>CAIQBN010000423.1 GCA_903870065.1 uncultured beta proteobacterium
CACAACTCAAGGCGGAAAATCCTGAGCCCCCACGCTCCCCCGCTGCGCGTGGGTCGCTGCCCCCCGAGGGGGCGCGATTCGCCTTGGGGCGGCCCGGCGGCGACTCCTAAACAATGCCACGCATCCTGGCCTGCGGCGCGTTCCTGAAGAACACCGCCTGCCTGCTCGATACAGATGCGCCTCTCGAGCCGCTATGGTCCGAGCAGCATGGCGACCTGTCCGACCCGACTGCCTGCACGGCGCTGGAGCAATCCGTGCGCACGCTGCTGGCGCAGGCCGGCGGCACCATCGATGCCGTTGCCCATGACATGCACCCAGACTTCTTCAGTACACACCTGGCCCTGCGGCTGGCGCATGAACACGGAGTTGGCGCCTGTGCAGTGCAGCACCACCACGCCCACATTGCGGCCGTGCTCGCGGAACAGGGTATTGAGCGTCCGGTACTCGGTGTGGCCCTGGACGGTGTGGGGCTGGGCACGGACGGCGTGGCCTGGGGGGGTGAAGTGCTGCTGGTCAAAGGAGCACGTTTTGAGCGCGTGGGATACCTCAGTCCCTTGTCCTTGCCCGGTGGCGACGTGGCCGCGCGCGAGCCTTGGCGCATGGCTGCTTCTGCGCTGCATGCCTGCGGCAACGCAGCGCAGATCGTTCCACGCTTCGCACCAACCGTGGGCGAACAAGCGGCACGCACCATCCACACCATGCTGCAGCGTGCACTCAACTGCCCGCAGACCACCGCGGCCGGGCGCTGGTTTGATGCGGTGGCGGGCTTGCTGGGTTTAAGCGTACGCCAGGAATTTGAGGCGCAAGCAGCTATCGCACTCGAGCAATCCGCTGCGCGCCATCTGCAGTCCCACACCCTGGAAGTCCGTGCCAGCGACTGGGGAGTGACATCGAACGGCCAGATTGATCTGCGGCCCTTTCTGCACTCCAACCTCTTTGCAACCGACCTAAATGACTCCACCGCAGTCGACGAAGCCGCAGCACGTTTTCACCTGACTCTGGCCGACGCTCTGTGCTCCCGCGCCATCACCCAAGCGCATGTGCAACAGGTGCAGGATGTGGCTTTGGGCGGCGGGTGTTTCTTCAACCGCATTCTGACCAACCGTATCGTTTCGCAACTGGAGTCGGCGGGCTTGAATGTGCTGCAAACCAAAAATCTATCGTGCGGCGATGCCGGGCTGGCGCTGGGCCAGGCGTGGGTTGCTGCCCGCACTTTGGCAGAGGGGGGCAGCACAATTATTCTTAGAAATGTGGCTGGTCGCCCAGGGACAACGACGCGCAAGTGTGTCGCGGCTTGACTCTGACGCTGAGGCACTACGAAATGCAAATCCGTTCCGTCCGCCCTGCCGAAGTTGAAGCCGTGCGTGAGTTGCTGCAGGCAAACAACTGGGGTAAGCGCGTCGCCGATCCTGAAATATTCGCTGAGCTAGTCAGTAAGTCACAGATTGCAATCGTGGCGATAGAAGGAGACGAAGTCATTGGCTTCCTGAGGGCGCTTACTGACGGAATATTCAATGGCTACATCTCGATGGTCGTGGTCGCTGAAGTGCACAGAGGCAAGGGCGTCGGAACTGCCTTGGTCGAGAGTGCCATGGGTGGTAACAAAGAGATGACCTGGGTGCTTCGAGCCGGCCGGACGGGTGTCTCTGCTTTTTACGAGAAACTGGGTTTTGACCTATCCGAAGTCGCCATGGAAAGACCGGGGCAGAGGTAACCACGAGAGCAATCGCTCAAGCAGAAAGGCACCTACAAATGAAATTCGGTTACACCATCGTTTATGTCTCTTCGGTCACTGAAGCCCTTATTTTCTACAAAGAGGCGTTTGGTTTTGAAACCCGCTTCCTGCACGACTCCAATCAATACGGAGAGTTGGACACTGGCGCGACCGTTCTAGCATTTGCGTCACATGCAATGGGTGAAATGAACTTGGGCGGCCAGTATCAGAAGACTGACCCCAATGCTGCGCCCTTGGGTATCGAACTGGCGTTCGTCACCGGGAACGTGGAGTTCGCTTTTGCCAAGGCGGTCGCAGCTGGTGCCATTGCAATCAAGCCGCCGATTGAAAAACCATGGGGGCAGGTTGTGGCCTATGTCCGCGCCAAGGATGGGTCGCTTATTGAGCTTTGTTCACCAATTGGCAGCTAACAAGTCCATCGTGCTAAACGGTTGGGCTGTTTGCTGGAACTTCAACAACAAAACAAGCCGCTAGCCCTCGTAGAATATGCGCAAGCAGCTACTATTTCAATAGCACACTAAGGAACCCATCATGTGTCTAGCCATCCCCGCCCGCGTAGTGGAACTTTTGCCCGGAATGCGGGCCATCGTCGATTTGTCTGGGGTGCGCAAGGACGTGTCCATTGATCTGGTGGACGATGCGCAGGTGGGCGACTACGTGATCATTCACGTGGGTTATGCCATCGGCAAGATTGACCCCGAGGAGGCAGAACGCACGCTGGCGCTGTTTGCCGAGTTGGCGCAATCGGAAGCCCAGCCATGAAGTACATCGACGAGTTTCGCGATGGGGATGGTGCACGCCACATCGCCGCCAATATCGCTGCTGAAGTCCGCCCCGACCTGGCCTACAACTTCATGGAGTTTTGCGGCGGCCATACTCACGCCATTTCCCGCTACGGTATTGCCGACATGCTGCCCGCCAATGTGCGCATGATCCACGGGCCGGGCTGCCCGGTGTGCGTGCTGCCGATTGGCCGCGTGGACCTGGCGATTCGCCTTGCGCTGGAGCGCGGGGTGATGCTGTGCACCTATGGTGACACCATGCGCGTGCCCGCCTCCGACGGTCTCTCGTTGATCAAGGCCAAGGCGCGCGGTGCCGACATTCGTATGGTGTATTCGGCCTCCGACGCGCTCAAACTGGCCGAGCAAAACCCGGATCGCGAGGTTGTGTTTTTTGCCATCGGTTTTGAGACCACCACGCCGCCCACGGCCCTGGTCATTCGCGATGCGGCGGCGTGCGCTGTCAAGAACTTCAGTGTGCTGTGTTGCCATGTTCTGACACCGTCCGCCATCACCCACATCCTGGAATCGGCCGAGGTGCGCCAGTTGGGCACCGTACCCATAGATGGTTTTATCGGGCCGGCGCATGTGAGCATCATCATCGGCTCGCAGCCCTATGAGCACTTTGCCGAGGAGTACCGCAAGCCGGTGGTGATCACCGGGTTTGAGCCGCTGGATGTGATGCAGGGAATCTTGATGCTGGTGCGCCAGGTCAATGCCGGGCAGGCCGCGGTCGAAAACGAGTTCTCGCGGGTCGTCACGCGCGATGGCAATCTGGCAGCGCAAAACCTGGTGTCGCAGGTGTTCGAGCTGCGCGAGAGCTTTGAGTGGCGCGGCCTGGGCGAGGTGCCCTACAGCGCGCTGAAGATCCGTCCGGCATTTTCCGAGTGGGATGCCGAGCGCAAGTTTGACCTGCACTACACATCAGTGCCCGACCACAAGCAATGTGAATGCGGGGCGATTTTGCGGGGGGTCAAGCGGCCACAAGATTGCAAGCTGTTTGGCACGGTGTGTACGCCGGAGAGCCCGATGGGGTCGTGCATGGTGTCGAATGAAGGGGCTTGTGCGGCGCACTATTCTTATGGACGGTTTCGGGATGTGGCGTGACTTTTTTCCACTGTCCTTTTTCCCCCACTCCCCCCAGCCCCCTCGCCCCGCCGGGCGCGGGGGAGCTTAACAGCCCTATTTGGCCAACGCTTTTTAGTGAGTGAGTTCCTGACCTGGGCCAACTTGAGATATTGCTATGAATCCTAAGAAAAATTATTTGCGGCCTATTGATTTCAAGCATGGGCATATTGACATGACGCATGGGGCGGGGGGGCGGGCTGCGGCGCAGTTGGTGGATGAACTGTTTGCACGGGCTTTTGACAATGACTATTTGCGGCAGGGGCACGATGGGGCTTTGCTGCCGTTTCCCACGGGCGGGCGGCTGGTGATGGCGACCGATGGGCATGTCATTTCGCCGCTGTTTTTCCCCGGCGGGGATATTGGCTGCCTGTCGGTGCATGGCACGGTCAACGATGTAGCCATGTCGGGAGCCAAGCCGCTGTACCTGGCGGCCAGTTTTATTCTGGAAGAAGGTTTCCCGCTGGCCGATCTGAAGCGCATTGTGGAATCCATGGCGGCGGCGGCGCGCGAGGCGGGTGTCCCAGTAGTCACCGGCGACACCAAAGTCGTGGAGAAGGGCAAAGGCGACGGGGTGTTTATTAGCACCACGGGCGTGGGCGTGGTGCCGGATGGCTTGTGCATCGACGGACGTCAGGCCAAGGCGGGCGATGTGATTTTGGTCTCGGGCACGATTGGAGAGCACGGCGTGGCGGTGATGTCACTGCGCGAGTCGCTGGAGTTCGAGACTGCGATAGTGTCCGACACTGCCGCCCTGCACACCCTGGTGCAGTCCATGTTGCAGGCGTTACCGGATCCCGGCGCGCTTCATGTGCTGCGCGACCCCACGCGCGGCGGGCTGGCGACCACGCTCAACGAAATTGCCACGCAGTCAAAAGTCGGCATGCAAATCGAAGAAGCTTTGATACCGGTGCTGCCGCAGGTGGAGGCTGCCTGCGAGCTGCTCGGCCTGGACCCGCTGTATGTGGCAAACGAAGGCAAGCTGATCGCCATCTGCGCCCCCGAGGTGGCCGACACCCTGCTGGCCGCCATGCACGCTCACCGGCTAGGGCAAGGCGCGCAACGCATCGGCACCGTCACGCAGGACGCCCATTGCTTTGTGCAGATGAAGACGCGCTTTGGCGGGCGGCGCGTGGTGGATTGGCTCAGCGGTGAGCAGTTGCCAAGGATTTGTTGATGCCTGGCCTACTGGTTATTCATCAAACGGGTTTACCAATTGCACGCCGCAGCCAAGGAAGTCGCGCACATTGCGCGTGGCCAGCACCAGTTGGTGCTCCATGGCTGTGGCGGCGATCAGCATATCAGGGGCGCTGCGAACAATGCCCTGTGCCTGAAATTGCCCGCGCATGGCTCCAGCGCGCTGCGCTATCGATGGAGTTATGGGATACACGGCATGCATTTGATCCGCCAGTGCGTTAAACAAGGCCAACTTGCGGGCATTGGGCTGCCACGCGAGGCCAAAGTGCGCCTCCTCCAGCGTGATGGTCGATATCGCCATCAGCTCCACCGACTGCAACCACTGCATCACCTGCGGGTCGGGCGTCTTCTTGACAAATTCACTGACGACGTTGGTGTCGGCCAAAACGATGGTGGTGCTCATGCGCAGGGTGATTCAATGGGTTTCGGAAAAGGCATTGCCGCGCTGCCAAGCCGTCTGCCGCTTGGGGGCCTGCGTCTCGCAAAGCCCGGTGTCGTCCTGCGGCGCGTGTTTTTCCCGCATCGCTTGCACCCGGTCATACAACCGCTGTGCGACGGACTGCGACGCCGCCTGACTGCGATCAAAGTAGTCGGCAGATACCAGCACTGCAACCGGCTTATTGCGGTTGGTAATGACCTGGGGTTGCTGCTGCGCTTGGGCAATCAAGGCAGACAGCTGCTGGCGCGATTGGGCGATTGAAGTAGGCATAAAAACCCTTCATGCACATAAATTATGTACATTATAGACAAATACACCGATGCGCCTCCTCCTCCTCACCCACAGCTTTAATAGCCTGAGCCAACGCCTGTTCGGCGTGCTGCGTGCACTGGGCCACACCGTGTCGGTGGAACTGGACATCGCCGACGCCGTCACCGAGGAAGCGGTGCAGATGTTCAAGCCCGATGTGGTGCTGGCGCCCTTTTTGAAACGCCGCATTCCTGAGACAGTCTGGGCGCAAACCATATGCCTTGTGGTGCACCCCGGCATCCCCGGTGACCGGGGCCCCAGCGCGCTGGATTGGGCGATCACGCGGGGAGATGCCCAATGGGGTGTGACGGTTTTGCAGGCAGTGCATGAGATGGACGCCGGCGAGGTGTGGGCCTGGGAGCCGTTCCCCGTGCGCTTCGGCGCGACCAAGTCCAGCTTGTACCGCCGCGAAGTCACGCAGACAGCCGTGGCGGCCGTGCTGCGCGCCCTAGACCGCTTCACGCACGGCGGCTTGCAGCCAGCAGCTCACGACAGCCCACGATCCATCGGCACTTGGAACCCCCTGATGCCCCAAGCAGCTCGCCGCATTTACTGGCCCACCGACAGCACAGCCACCATCCTCCAAAAAATAGCCGCGGCCGACGGCTCCCCCGGCGTGCTGGACACCCTGTTCAACCTCCCCTGCCGCCTGTTCGACGCGCACCCCGCCAGTGAACAGGTCGTCGCCGTCTTCTCTGACCAAGAGCCCGGCTCCGTGCTGGCCCGGCGTGGACCAGCCCTGCTGCGCCGCACGCTGGACGGCGCCATCTGGATCGGCCACGTGCGCCAGGAAGACGCCACGCCAAGCCAGCCGACACCCGCACAGTCCCCAGCAACCAACGCGCTCAAACTGGCCGCCACGCGTGTGTTTTCCGCCCAATCCGCAGCCCTCCCCGAAATGCCCGTGCCCCTGATGCGCGAGGACGGCGATTGGGATGAACTGCGCTACCGCGAATTCGGCCCTGCCGGTGCCTGCGTGGGCTGGCTGGACTTTGAATTCCACAACGGCGCCATGTCCGAACGCCAGTGCCAGCGGCTGCGCGACGCCTTGCGCTGGGTGCGCACGCGGTCCACGCAGGTGCTGGTGCTGGCGGGCGGACAGGAGTTCTTTTCCAACGGCATTCACCTGCATGACATCGAAGCGGCCCAGCGCGTGGCCAGCGACAGTGCCGCCGATGCCTCGATGCGCAATATCAACGCCATGGACGACGTGGCGCTGGAAGTGATCACCCTCACCGACCGCATTACCGTGGCGGCGCTGCACGGCAACGCAGGCGCGGGTGGCTGCTTTCTGGCGCTGGCCGCCGACGTGGTGTGGGCGCACGCTAGCGTGGTGCTGAACCCGCATTACAAGAACATGGGCAATCTTTACGGTTCGGAGTACTGGACCTATTCCCTGCCCCGGCGCATTGGCGAAGCTGCCAGCCGCGCCCTGATGCAGGAGCGGCTACCGCTGACCGCCAGTGACGCGGTGTCACGCCGCTTGGTGGATACCTCATTCGGTGAAGGCGCGCAGGACTTTGGCGAGCAGGCACTGGAGCGCGCCCTGGCGCTGGCCGCGACGCATAATCTGACGCAGTGCCTGGCGAAAAAGCAGGCGCAACGGGAACAGGACGAGGCCCATAAACCACTGGCCGACTACCGCGCCGAGGAACTGCAACGCATGCACCGCAACTTCTACGGGTTCGACCCCAGCTACCATGTGGCGCGGCACCATTTTGTGTATCGCAAACCCCACGCGTGGACCCCGCGCCACCTGGCATCTCATAGATAAAATTGACCGCTAGCCCTCGTCAACACTACGTAACAAGCTATCAAAAAACGAGCATTTCAATGTCTCCGCCCGTATTGCCAGACCCCTACGACTCATTGCCACTGGTACTGGTGGTGGATGACGAGACTCGCTCGCTGGATTCGATACGCCGCAATCTGGAGGAAGACTTCCGCATCCTGACCGCCAGCTCCACCGACGAGGCGCGCGGCCTGCTCGAGCGCCACGAGGTCAGCGTGATCCTGTGCGACCAGCGCATGCCCGGCACCAGCGGCGTCAAGTTTTTGAAGGAGGTGCGCGAGGCATGGCCCGATACGGTGCGCATCATCATCTCCGGCTACACCGATTCGCAGGACATCATTGCCGGCATTAATGACGCGGGTATTTACCAGTACGTGCTCAAGCCCTGGGTGCCCGACCACCTGCTGTCCACCGTGTCCAAGGCGGCCGAGGCGCGCAGTCTGCAAATGCAGACCCAGCGCCTGAACCTGGAACTGCGCACCAGCACCCCGGTGCTGCGCCGGCGTGGCACCGAGACGCTGGCCACGGCGCGCGCAGCGTTCGACTTCGACAGCTTGGAGCGCTCAGAGAACAGCCCGCTCAACACCGTCTGTGAAATGGCGGCCCGCGTCGCCCGCTACGACCTGGCGGTGCTGGTGACCGGCGAGTCCGGTACCGGCAAGGAGTTGCTGGCGCGCGGCATCCACTATGCCAGCCCCCGCTGCGAGCGCGCCTTCGTCATGGAGAACTGCGCGGCCATGACCGACACGCTGCTCGAATCGGAGCTTTTTGGGCACAAACGCGGCTCGTTCACCGGCGCCTTTGAGGACCACGTTGGCCTGTTCCAGCGCGCCGACGGCGGCACCATTTTTCTGGATGAAATCGGCGACACCTCACCGGCCTTCCAGGTCAAGCTGCTGCGCGTGCTACAAGAGGGCGAGGTGCGTCCGGTGGGTGCCAGCCGCCCGGTGCTGGTTGATGTACGGGTGATTGCCGCCACCCACCGCGACCTGGAACAGGACGTGCGCTCGGGCCGGTTCCGTGAAGACCTGTACTACCGCATTGCCGGCATCACGCTGTCGGTTCCACCGCTGCGCGAGCGCAGTGCCGACATCCTGCCGATTGCCGACATGCTGCTGCTGCGCGCCGGTCAGGAGCTGGGCCGTTCGGACGTGCGCTTTGCCAGTGATGTGCGGGCCAATTTGCTGGCCTACCCGTGGCCTGGCAACATCCGCGAGCTGAAAAACGAGATTTACCGGGCAGTGGCGCTATCGGACGGTCTGACGGTCTCGGCCAGTTCTTTTTCCAATCGGGTGTTGCACGGACAGCCCGGTATGGCGATGCCACAACAGCGCGGCACAGGCGCCCCTCAGGATGGAAGCCTTCAGGAGCGACTGGACGCGATTGAAGCAGTGATTTTGCGTGAAACCCTATTGCGGCTGCGCTGGAACAAGACCCACGCCGCCAAGGAGCTGGGTCTGTCGCGCGTCGGCCTGCGCCAGAAGCTGGCACGGTTTGGACTAGAGGGTCAGGTCGATGGCTGAACCCACCTTCAACGTCCTGTGGCTGCAGTCGGGCGGTTGCGGTGGCTGCAGCATGTCCCTGCTGTGCGCTGACACGGCCGATTTTCGCGGTCTGTTGCGCCAGATCGGGGTGAACCTGTTGTGGCATCCGGCGTTGTCTGTGGAGTCGGGCCATGAGTCGCTGGACATCCTGCAGGACTGCCTGAACGGCACAGTGCCGCTGCATGCGCTGTGCCTGGAAGGCGCAGTGTTGCGCGGCCCTGAGGGGAGCGGGCGCTTCCACATGCTGGCCGGCACCCAGGAGCCCATGCTGAAGTGGGTGGAGCGCCTGAGTACAGTTGCGCACCACGTGGTAGCCGTTGGCAGTTGCGCCGCATTTGGTGGCATCACTTCGGGCGGCATCAACCCTACCGACGCCTGTGGATTGCAGTTCGAAGGAGACCACCCCGGTGGATTGCTAGGTGTTCAATGGCGCGGGCAAGCCGGCCTTCCCGTGGTTAACGTGGCGGGCTGCCCTACACACCCCGGATGGGTATTGGAAACGCTGGCGGGGCTGGCAGACGGCAGCCTAGACGCCAATGTCATCGACGCCCTGGCGCGGCCACGGTTTTACAGCGACCAACTCGTGCACCATGCCTGTATCCGCAACGAATATTACGAATACAAGGCCAGCGCGCATAAGCCGTCAGACCTGGGCTGCCTGATGGAGAACATGGGTTGCAAGGGTACGCAGGCGCATGCCGACTGCAACATTCGCCTCTGGAACGGCGAAGGATCTTGCATCCGTGGCGGCTATGCCTGCATCAGCTGTACCGAGCCGGGGTTTGAGGAACCGGGACACGCCTTTCACCAGACCCCCAAGGTGGCGGGCATTCCCATCGGCCTGCCCACCGATATGCACAAGGCATGGTTTGTCGCCCTGGCCTCGCTTTCCAAGTCGGCCACGCCGCGTCGGGTGAAGCTCAACTCCACGGCGGACCATCTGGTGGTTGCGCCCCAGATCAAGAAGACCCGACTGAAATGACGCGTTTACTGGTGGGTCCGTTCAACCGTGTCGAAGGCGATCTGGAAGTCCGCCTGGAGGTGGCTGAAGGGCGGGTCACGGAGGCCTGGGTCAATGCGCCGATGTACCGCGGCTTTGAGCAAATTCTGCAAGGTAAACACCCGTTTGACGCCCTGGTCTACGTGCCCCGCATTTGCGGCATTTGCTCGGTCACCCAATCGGTCGCAGCGGCGCGCGCACTGGGCGCTGCCTGTGGGGTTGAGGTACCACCCAACGGGGTCTGGCTGACCAACCTGATGCTGGCCTGCGAGAACGCCGCCGACCATCTGACCCATTTCTATTTGTTCTTCATGCCCGACTTCACCCGGGAGGTCTACGCCAACCGTTCCTGGCATGCGCAGACCTTGCGCGATTTGTCAGGCCAATCAGGCGAACATTCCCGTGAAGCCGTGGCTACGCGCCAGCGCTGGATGCACATCATGGGAACACTGGGCGGCAAATGGCCCCACACGCAATCCATCGTGCCCGGCGGTTCAACCCGCAATTTAACCGGGTCCGAACGTTTTCGGCTGGGCTCGCGGGTCGCGGAGATGCGCAGTTTTCTGGAGCGTATTCTGTACGCCGCTCCATTGGAAGAAATGGTCGAGCTGGACAGCGAGCAAGCCCTGGATCACTGGCTGCAAAGGGAGCCCCTGCGCGGGGACTTGCGACTGTTTCTGACTATCGCACGTGATCTGGAGCTTGAAACCATGGGACGTGGTCCCCGCCTGACTATGAGCTACGGTGGATTTGCCGACCCCAATGGCATCCATGCGATGGCACCTGGCGTATGGGACGGCAGCTCACTGCAGCCAGTTGACACCGCGCACATAGCCGAGGACGCACGCCACGCCTGGCTCGCCGACGAGGGGTCCGCACTGCACCCCTCGGCCGGACTGACACTGCCACAAATAGACAAAGCCAATGCTTACACCTGGAACAAGGCTCCCCGGATGGCCGGCCGGGTACTGGAAACCGGTGCTCTTGCCCGGCAACTGGCAAACGGCCAACCGCTGGTGCGTGCGTTGTGGAAACGCACCGGCGGCAACGTCTTGACTCGGGTGCTCTCCCGCGCGATGGAGTTGGCACAGTTGGTGTTACTGACTGAAGATTGCCTGCGCGCCATTCAGCCCGATGCGCCCTGCAGCGTTGATGCCGTGCTGCCCGATGAGGCCGATACAGTTGGCCTATGCGAAGCCGCCCGTGGCAGTCTGGGTCACTGGCTTTCTATCCGGGGTGCTCGTATTGCCAATTACCAGATCATCGCGCCAACCAGTTGGAACTTCTCCCCCCGTGACCGGCACGGCACTCCGGGCGCACTGGAGGCAGCCTTGGTGGGCGCACCGGTGCAAGACGGTGAAAAAACACCGGTGTCAGTCCAGCACATCGTGCGCTCCTTTGACCCCTGCATGGTCTGCACGGTACATTGAACAACAAATTCCCTGCATGAACCGGCCGATCTCGCCTTCCACCAGCCACATTCCCTTGGAAGGGGTAGATGATGACACCTGGCTGGACGTGATCCATAAGATGGATGACGTGTACTCGCAGTTGCTGCGTGATGAGGTGGCGTTGGAGGAAAAGAATGCTCAGCTCGAAGCATCGCAACAATTGATTTACAGCCTGCTGTCGTCGATGTCGGATGTTTTGGTGGCCGCCGACGCACAGGGCCTGATCGAACAGACCAATCAGGCCCTGTGTGAACTGGTAGGTTGCAGCGAAGAGTCCTTGCTGGGAGCGCACATGCGAACGCTGCTGCACAGCAGCGCGGCTACCGACGTGCTGCAACACATGATGCGCCGCACCGTCACTCTGCGCCAGGGTGAGACGGTTGAGCTGATGCTGCATGACGCACTGGGTCAACCAGTGCCGGTGGACTTCACCGCCACACCGCGTTATGACGGGCGCAGGCGTTGTGTCGGCTATGTGTTCGTGGGGCGACCCATGGCCGAGATCAAGCGCGCCTACCGCCAACTGCATGAGGCGCATGAAGCGCTCAAACTCACACAGCAGCAACTGCTGCACGCAGAAAAAATGTCGTCGCTGGGGCGACTGGTGGCCGGCGTGGCACATGAACTGAACAATCCCATCAGCTTTGTGCTGGGCAATGTGCACGCTCTCAACCGCTATACCATGCGCCTGCGCCAGTACCTGGACGCAGTGCATGCCGAGGCTGCGCTGGGCAACAATCCGGCCCTGACCGCCTTGGCGCAGAAACTGCGCATCGAGCACATCCTGCGGGATCTGCCCTCCCTGATGGACGGCACCATTGAAGGGGCGCAGCGCACGGCCAGCATCGTTGACGGACTTAAACGATTCTCTGCACTGGACGGTGAGGAACGCGAAATGGTCGATGTGGACGCCGTTATTGAGCGCGCCATTCACTGGGTACGCACCGGCATGAAACTCGAATTTGACGTCGAACTGCAGGCCTGCCGCGGCTGCCTGGTGCCGGGCAATGCGGGGCAACTGCTGCAGGTTCTGATGAACTTGATCCAAAATGCCTATGACGCGGCCACCGCGCAGGCTGACGCATCACCGGTGCTCAGGATTTGTGCACAACGCGAGGCGGGCGTAATGGTGATTGCGCTGCATGACAACGGGCCCGGCATAGCGCCTGAGGCCATGTCCAGCATTTTTGAGCCATTCTTCACCACCAAACCTGTTGGAAAGGGAACCGGCCTGGGACTGTCCATCAGCTACGGCATCGTTGAACGCCATGGCGGCACATTGACCGCACATAACCACCCGCGAGGCGGTGCCGAATTCGTGCTACGCCTGCCTTTGGGAAAGCCAAACACGGGCACCATTCCGTAAGCAGCGCCGCCAATACGTGCAATCCCGGTGTAGGATGATGGACATGCGAATCGATCCTGCTGTCGTCAAAATTTTTGCCGAAAATGTACGCGCGGAAATTATTCATCGTCCCGCGGGCTTGAATCTGGACGCTTCAATCGTTCAAAAGATTGCCAATAAGGTCAAAGTTTTCCAGGGCATGACCGCTGACTGCCTGATGAGCACGCTGGCAATGGCCGAGCACATGCCACACAAGGCGGGAGACATCGTTTTCAATGAGGGCGACATTGGAAGCTCGTTTCATGTGCTGATTTCAGGTGAAGTAGTCATCGAAAAGAACCGTGGTGATCGCACGGTTTCTTTGGCCAACATTGTGGCTGGGGACTGTTTTGGTGAAATGGCACTGGTTGGAAACCATCTGCGCAGCGCAACGGTGCGCGCACTGCGCGACAGCGTCACAATGCGATTTGACAGGGAACGGGTGGACGCGTATCCGGACAGCGCCCACATCATCTACCGCAATATTGCCCGGGTCCTCTCGGCACGGCTCGACATCTCCAGTGAACGGCTGGCTGATCTGGTCTTGCGCACAAACGAAACCAGACCAGCGCCTTTGTAAATCACCAACAACGGGCGCTTGCTCAGCCTTGCATACTTTGCAGCGCCGCAATCCGTTCTTCAATCGGCGGATGCGTCGAAAACAACTGACCGATGCCACCGGCAATGCCAAACGCGGCCACGCTCTTGGGCAACTCGCCCGGTACCATGCCACCCAGACGTGCCAATGCATTGATCATGGGTTGCTTGCGCCCCAGTAACTGCGCCGCACCTGCATCAGCACGGAATTCACGGTGACGAGAGAACCATGCCACAACGATGGCAGCCGCAAAGCCCAACACAATATCGAGCACAACCGTAGTGATCATGTAGCCAATGCCGGGACCGGAGCGGTCGTCGCCCTTGCGCAAAAAGCTGTCTACCGCGTAACCAATTACTCGACTCAGGAACACCACAAAAGTATTCATCACGCCTTGAATCAGGGTCATGGTGACCATGTCGCCATTGGCCACATGGGCGATTTCATGACCGATCACGGCCTCAATTTCTTCCTTGGTCATGCCTTGCAGCAACCCGGTGGACACCGCGACCAAAGCCGAATTTTTAAACGCACCGGTGGCGAAGGCATTGGGGTCACCCTCAAAAATGCCAACTTCAGGCATGCCAATGCCGGCCCTGTCGGCCAGCTTGCGCACGGTTTCCACGATCCACGCCTCGTCCACGTTTTGCGGTTGATCGATGATACGCACGCCCGACGTCCACTTGGCCATGGGCTTGCTGATCAGCAGCGAAATGATCGCGCCGCCAAAGCCCATGATGAGCGCGTAGCCCATCAAAGCGCCGAGATTAAGCCCGCTGCTGGTGAGATAACGGTTGACACCCAGCAAACTGGCCACGATGCCCAATACTGCGACCACCAGGACATTGGTCAAGACAAACAAAATAATGCGTTTCATGGTTTCCTTTTCACATGGCCCGTCTACAAGAGCCGACAGCGTGAATGGTAAGGTCGAATTGTTCAAATTCAAGCGTAATTGGCACCAATGGGCCTAGATGCCATGGGGAAATGGCAAGCTACTACCTTGCTTAGAGCCGCTGGCGCGGGGCGCGAAATACCGTGGGATCGCTGTAAAACTCACTTGCATCGTTACCAGGCCACCAGCCCGGAACACCGAGCACAGGGAGATGGGCAAATGGCTTGGTGGCCAGGCGCTCAGCGCTCAATTCGGCTGCCATCCAGGCGTCCAGATCCGCTATGGAATGCGTAGCTGCTTGCGCACGGTAGACATGGGCTGTAATCGGTTTTCTTGGGCAAACCAGCTTTTCCAGCAAGGCATGTCCAAACAACACCAAATTCGACTGCTCCCACAAGGGTCGCAGCGGGCCAAATAAATGACCCCAGTCCTTGACAACCAGCGCGTGCCACAAAGCGTCCGGGCACTGCAGAAACGCTGCATTTTCGTCAAAAACAGTCAGCCCATCCCGCGCCGGACCGCGCGCCGGTTGGATGCCGGTTTGGGCAATTTGTGCCGCATGCAAATGGTTGAGTCGGCGCTTGGTCTGTGGGAACACCAGCCATGCCAGCCCATTGAAAAAATCGTGCAGGCCCTCGCGGGTGGGGCAGCAGTTGCTGTCAAAGATGTAGCTCTCGTAGGCCACCCCAGCGGGTAAATCGCTTTGCGGAACAAAGCGCACCGCGGTTGCGTTGGGCGCCAATGCGGCATTCAACGCGTCGGCGTTCGACACACTCGCAGCCACTTTAGCGGCAACGCCCCGCCCCACAGCGGCGTAGGGAGCCAGCCAGCGGGCGGACCAATCGACAGCTCCTAATCCAGCTTCCACTGCAAAACGTCACCGCCACAGAGCGGTTTGAGCTGCGCTTCGCCAAACGCAAAAGTCTCGGGCACGGTCCAGGACTCACGACGCAGGGTGATGCAACCCTGGTTGCGTGGCAGACCATAGAAATCAGCACCGTGAAACGAAGCAAACCCTTCGAGTTTGTCCAGTGCGTCTACTGCGTCAAAGGCCTGTGCATACAGTTCCATGGCGGTATGGGCGGTGTAACACCCGGCGCAACCGTTGGCATGCTCTTTCAGATGGGCGGGATGCGGCGCACTATCCGTGCCCAGGAAGAACTTACTGGAACCACTGGTAGCAGCTTGCACCAGTGCCTGGCGGTGGGTTTCGCGCTTCAGGACCGGCAAGCAATAGTAGTGCGGACGAATGCCACCGGTGAAAATCGCGTTGCGGTTGTAAAGAAGATGGTGGGCTGTAATGGTGGCACCAACATATTGATCTGTGCCTTGCACATAGTGCACCGCCTCGCGCGTCGTGATGTGCTCAAACACAATTTTCAATTCAGGAAAGTCCCGACGCAGCGGAATGAGTTGCTGGTCGATGAACACCGCCTCCCGGTCGAACAGGTCAATATCCATCGAAGTGACTTCACCATGTATCAGCAGCAACATGCCGGCACGTTGCATGGCCTCCAGAGTTTTGTAGGTCTTTCTAATGTCTGTGACACCCGCATCGCTATTGGTCGTGGCGCCTGCCGGATACAACTTTGCGGCGACAACGCCTGAGTCCTTTGCTGACGCAATCTCGCTTACCGGCAGTATGTCGGTCAGGTACAGCGTCATTAAAGGTTCAAAACTTAATCCAATTGGCACAGCGGCAGCGATGCGATCACGGTAGGCCAAAGCCTGCCCAACTGTCGTGATCGGCGGTTTAAGGTTGGGCATGATGACGGCTCGGCCGAATTGAGCAGCGGTATGCGGCACCACCGTACGCAGCGCGTCGCCATCGCGCACATGCAAATGCCAGTCGTCTGGGCGAGTGAGGGTTAGTTCATTCATGTGTCTATTGTCCCAAAACTCACACCGTGCAGAGTGATAGTCTGAAAGACATGACGCCTCGCGCTGCAACTTGCGTCCAGAGCCTGGCTGAATTACGGGGTTAAACCCGTTCCGTCTGGGCTATTGTTAAGCCCGAATGAAGTCTTGCAGTCGCCGGCGCGGGGCTGGCGAAACCGCCGGGGCGTAGCCCACGCGTGCCCACATTTGTACGGTCTGCCCCGGTCGTGTGGCGCCGACCTGGACATGAATTTCCTCATACGGTTTTTGCTGCTCGGGGTATTCCTGCAAGGCCTGCGATAGTGGCTGCATGACCAAGCCTTGCCCTGTAGCGGCAAGTTGCACTCTGGCGTAAGCCCGCCCTGCGTTAACTTGCGTCGCGCGGTCGTTGCCATCGGTCACCATCCACAGAAAACCGGGTGTGGACTCGATCTTTTGGCCGAACTCCTTGATCTGACTGGTCGTGGCGAAATCGTCGGGGGCCGGCGCCTTACTGCGATCGAACAGGCCCATCTGGTTGAGCAAGACGACCTTGGCGTCCAGCAGCGACAGGCCGTCGCGGTGTTGTGCAATTTCCTGCGCACCCACCCGTAGCACGTCAAAAGACTCCATGATGGCGCGTGGTGTAGTTAATTCAATGCGCCAAGCTTCTGCGGCAATTTTTCGGTGCGCAACCAGCGACTCAGGCTGCTCCAAACCCACCTGCCCAAGCCGGGCATGGGGCTTGGCCGCCTCGGCCATGGCTTGCCAGGCAGCGGCGGGCACCGGGCGGCTGAGTTCATAAACGTTTCGATTGGTGCGTCGCAACAACAACTGCGCAAATAGCGGATCCTTTTGCACTGCGGAATCGGGCGTCAGGCGAACCCGGGCCACGGGACGGCTGTCGAGCTGCCTGGGGCCAAAGACACCCTCGGGGAACAGGGTGAAATCAGCCCGCAGCCCCCGCTCTTTGGCAGCCAGGTCAAACAATTCCAAGAAGGTACCGTGGCTCATCATGATCTGGCGTGACCAGGGGTCAGTCTGCGGCAGCAGGCGCTTAAGGTCGCAACTCAACACAATTTCCTCCGGTGTGCTCAGGTCCACGAGCCAGGACTGCAAGTTATGCGAATGCGGCGCCAAAATGGCGTAACTCAGTAGCCAGCGGCGCAGGTCGGCGTTGGCATGTTCAGATGCCGGGCCGCGCCAGGCCTCGATGGCCTCAGCTGGCATACGTGGCGCGCAACCGGTGAGCGCCAGGGGGCTTGCTGTTGCGGCGGCAATCATGCCACCGCAGGTTAGACGAACGAAGTTTCTGCGTTGCATGGCGGTCTCCACTTTGGGCTGCAATGCATTCATTGTGCTAGTAAGATATGCGCAACACAATTGGATGAATTGTCATACCTGATATTCATCAATGCATATCTGTGCCTACCTTCTATCTGATGAACCCATCAGCATCCCTGCGACAAAAATAGGATTACCTACTTGACCTCCACGCGATTGCGGCCGTTGCTTTTCGCAACATAGAGCGCCGCATCGGCCCGCGCGACCATATCGTTGGACTTGTCGCCTTGAAGATAAGTGGTGACTCCAAAGCTGGCAGTCTTGCGCTGCACGATCGGAAACGCGTGGTGCTGAAATTTCAGGAGTAGAGTTTGCGCCAGCTTGAGCGCTCCCTGCGCGTCGGTTTGCGCACAAATAATCAAAAACTCTTCACCGCCCCACCGCCCTGCGATGTCGGTCGCACGAACATTTTCTTTGAGCAAGCGGGCAACTTCAACGAGCACCTGATCACCTGCTTGGTGGCCATATGTGTCATTGACCTCTTTGAAGTGGTCGATATCGACCATGATGATGCTAAATGACTGCTTGTAGCGAAATGAGCGTTGGATATCTACTTCAAAGGCCTCTTCGAGTTTGACTCGATTGAAAAGTCCGGTCAGCCTGTCGGTGACTGAACGCCGCTCTAGCTCCTTGTTAAGTGCAGTCAGCTTGCGATTCCACAGTATCGCCAGCAATAGTGCGAAACTCGCGCCAGCCAGAATTTGCCAAACGAGTCGGTAGTCAATTCCCTGCTGGACGTTAATTGACACATGTCTGTTAGAGATTGCCTCGCGCTCCAGCGGTGTGATGGTCTGCACACCTTTACTCAGAATTGAACGCAGCAGTTTTTCGTCCTTGAGTACACCAATTCGCAGGCGGTTTGCGTATTCTGGAATTTGACCAGATATTTTCAGGTTGAACAGGCCTTCCTTTTTGATGGCATTGGCAGCGACTATCAACGAGCGTATCGTCAGGTCGGCCTTGCGCTCGGACACCAAAACCATAGCCTCGGGTTCACTGCCCGTAAGCACAACCTTGAGGTTAGGAAAATCCTGGCGTACGCGTTCTTCGACCATGGTGCCACGCGGCAGGGCTATCGTTTCGTTACGCAGGTCCTTGGCATCTGCAACAAAACCATGCTCTTCCCGGGTAATGATGACATTTGGATCGAGGAAAATAGGTTCGGTGAAACTTAACCATGTATCGCGCACGGGTGTCTGGTTAACAAAGCTCATGATTTGGCAACGCTTATCTTTTGACGCCACCAGACTCTCTGCCCAACTTTTGGTCGGATAGAGGTCAATTCGAAGGCCAACGCGCGAAGCTACTGTCTGCACAAGGTCAGCAGCAATGCCGTGGTGCTGCCCCTGCTGGTTGATACTCTCAAACGGCACCCAATCCGGATCGACACACATTGTTATGCTGCCAACCTGCGCAATGTATGCTTTTTCTGCGGCCGTGAATTCAACTTGTACTGGCGAAGTTTCGGTGGCGCTAGCTGAACTGACCACCGTCGCAATGGCAAGCGCACCAACCCTTAGCGCACGCCTCTTAAGCTGGTGAAGGATCCTGTGCATTGCAATGACTTTATAGAACTATGACGGTAGCACAGAAAGCACAGCAGGTGGAGTACCCTTTACGGCGCTGGTGCTGTCCGCTTATGTGAACAGAATGTGCGTGTCGACGTCGCAACTAGCGGCGTGGCGATGGACGGCCTCTGGCAGAAAGCGGCATTCTGGAAACAACTGCGCCGATGCCGCCGCAAGCGATCGATCATTGAGGCTTTAGGCAGTGACAGTAAACAAAATGCTGAACTGAACCCCAAGGCGTTTTGTGTTCTTCACTCATGTGTTCAAGCAGCTCGAATGAAGGCCCGAATTCTTGGTGAAGCTCCCCAGGGGCATACCGGGCGACTGGTAGTCCGCTGCATTGGTCTGGGCCATCTGGCGCGAAAGTCGCAACGATCACATGGCCTCCGGGCTTGACCGACTTCATGAGCTGCTCCACATACGCCGCGCGGTCAGCTGGATTGGTCAGGAAGTGAAAGACGGCGCGGTCATGCCAGATGTCATAAGCCTGGTCTGGTAGGCTCACCGAGCATATGTCCCCGGCAATCCAAGCGACGCTATCAGCTGCGGAAGCTAGTCTTGTGCGCGCAACCTCCAAGGCACTGGCCGACAAGTCCAATACCGTTACGTTTTTGAAGCCACTACTCAGTAG
>CAIQBN010000424.1 GCA_903870065.1 uncultured beta proteobacterium
CGACGGCGGCGGCAATGACCTTGCCGACCTGACCGGTGCCTACCTAACTGCAACAACCCCTGCCGGTGTGGCACGCTACATGGGCCTGCTCGGAACCTTGCTACCGGCGGCAACCGTGTCCACGATCATCGGCACGCCAACTCCGACCAGCATGGGCACCGCCGCCGGAGCCTACGCTCAAGCCCTTGGCAAGACATTCGCTGCCGCCATCAAGGCCAGCGTAGTCTCCAAAGGCGTGAGCAAAGTGATCGTCGTGAATACAACCGACATTACAACCACACCCCGATTTGGCGCCGTTCTGGGAGGCGTTGCGGCGGTCGGAGGCACAGCGCAGCGTGATGCGATTCAGGCTGCAGTGCGCGCTTGGACACAGGCGCTGAACGCCGCGCTGGCCCAGGACCTCGCCGGCACCAATGTACAAATTTTTGACCTGTACGCCGAAGGTGCCCGAATCACTGCCACGCCAGCACAATTTGCACTGAACAACATCACAACACCAGCCTGCCCCAAAGTCACCGGTGGGCTTGACGCCGACACGGGTCAGGCCAGCCTGAGCTTTCCTGCAACCGTACAAGCCTGTAACTCTGCCAGCATGTCGGCCAGCATTCCGGTGGGAGAGACATCGGCCAACTGGTGGAAATCGTATGCATTTTCAGACAACTTCCACCCCACCCCGGCGTTGCACCAACTCATTGGTCAGGCCATCAATCTGCAAGTCGCCAAAGCGGGCTGGCTGTAATTCGCGGAGCACACCATCATGAAAAACACAACAAAATTCCTCTTGATTCCGGTTGCATTGGCATGCGCGTCCCTTGCGGCGCAGGCGCAAACTGCGGGCTCCATCCTGATCCGGGCCGGTGGCACAACCATTACGCCCAACGTCTCCAGCGGAGACCTCTCACCACCGAGCCTTGCCGGAACCAAGTCCAGCATTGGCAGCTCCACCCGCATGTCGGGCGGCATTACTTACATGCTTGATGACCACATCGCAATTGATGTGCCAGTGGCGGTTCCGTTTGAGCACACCATTTCAGGGGATGGCGCTATAGCCGGCGTTGGCAAGATCGGGTCGGTCAAGGCGTTGCCTGCGACCCTGTTTGCACAATACCGTTTCATGGAAGCCAACTCGGCCTTTCGGCCGTATGTCGGCGCAGGCATTACCTATGCTGCGTTCTTCGGCGCACGATCCACATCCACGCTGACCGCCGTGTCAGGCGGCACACCCGCAAACCCTACCACTTTGTCGGTGGACTCCAAATGGGCCGCATCGATGCAGCTCGGAGCCAGCATGTCCTTTGGCGGCGGCTGGTTCATTGATGCAAACTATACCTACACCCCGCTGAGTACACGCACCACCTTGTCAACCGGTCAAACACTGGATGCCAAGCTCGACCCCAGCTCCTTTAGCCTGACCGTCGGGATGAAGTTCTAGACTGCGTCAGTCAACAAAAAAGGGCAGCCTTCGGGCTGCCCTTTTTTCTGCCTGCCTCACTGGAGTGGGCATGCTCAACTGGCAATCACCACTCGCCGGATTGGCGCACACGCTGATCCAGATCCACCGGTTGGTCATCAAACCTGTCGGCATTGGACGACTTTTGGTGCACCACGCCAACGCTCCAGTTGAGCAAGCGCTGCACAAACGAGCCCGCCTCTGCAGCTTCGCGTTGCTGGGGTGTTTCTGTCGATTTGAGTGGCTGCATGGTGACTCCAAAAAGTTGATTCAAGTTTATTGAGAAGCGTTGCAAAGCGCTGTGACTCAGGTCACGTCATCCGCCCGGCAGGTGCAAAAACACAACAGATGCGCCATGCCCCCGCACACAACTCCCTGCCCTAACGCGGACAAGCACCCCCGTGCCGACCTCAGTTACTCTTTTTTACAAGCATTGACGCTGCAAAGGGTATTTATCAAGACCAAATCGCGCGATTGTGGTATTGGGCCCGCTATGCTTGGCGGTATGTACTCTCAGCATTTCGGGCTCCGGCAGGATCCGTTCTCCATTGCGCCGGATCCGAGTTACCTCTTTATGAGCGAGCGACATCGGGAGGCTCTGGCGCACCTGCTCTACGGGGTATCGGGCCACGGCACCACCGCCAGCGGCATGGGCGGTGGTTTTGTTTTGCTGACGGGTGATATTGGCACCGGCAAGACCACCATTTGCCGTTGTTTTCTGGAGCAGATACCCAGCGGCTGCCAGGTGGCCTACATCTTCAATCCCAAGCTCGATGTGTCCGAATTGTTGCAAACGATTTGCGAGGAATTCCACATCACCCTGGCGCCAACCGCATTCGGGCCGCCCACGGTCAAACACCACATCGACGCACTCACGGCTTTTCTCCTGGCAAGTCACGCCCGCAGCGACAGTTGCGTGCTGATCATCGACGAAGCACAAAACCTGCACAGCGACGTGCTGGAGCAATTGCGCCTATTGACTAACCTGGAAACCCATGAGCGCAAGTTGCTACAAATCGTGCTAATTGGTCAACCCGAACTGCGCACCCTGCTTGAACGCCCTGACATGGAGCAGTTGGCGCAACGGGTGATTGCGCGGTTTCACTTGAGCGCACTCAACGCGTATGAAACGGCGCAATATATCGAACATCGCCTGGCAGTGGCCGGACGGACCGGACCCTGTCCCTTCGACGGCCGGGCACAGAATGCGGTTTTCCGCCTGACACACGGCGTGCCCCGGCGTATCAATCTTCTGTGTGGACGCGCGCTGCTGGGCGCCTGGGCACACGGGCAGCACCAAGTGAGCAGGGATATCGTGACACGCGCTGCAACCGAGGTATTTGGACCATCTGGCACGAAAACACGGGGCCAATTTTCTATTACCCCAGCCTATGTGGCGGGTTTTTTAGCCTTACTCACAGGTGCAGTGTTGGCGGGACTGGGCGCTTCCCGGACGCCAGATTTACCGGCAGAACCCACAGCAGCCGGCGCATCCAGCCCCGCAAGCCATAACGAGGCGTCCGCGGCAAAGCTGGCTTCGGCAGCGCCACCCGGCGGCGCACCGGAGCCGATAGACACGGCCCTGCCCCAGCTGACGACCGACATCAACACGGCTTGGAGCACCCTGGCCGTCATTTGGAAAATCGCCCCCGATGCTGCGAATCCGTGTGCCAATCTGGCGTCAATGCAACTGGAGTGTTACCGCACGAACAATCTGTCGATTCCGCAGTTGCGTCAGCTCGGGCGCCCTGGGATTCTGACACTGCGTACCGGAAACGGACCGCCGGCTTATGCGGTGCTGATCGGTCTGACTGCGCAAAACGCCACCTTGCGACTGCCTGGCGGACCGCACACAGTCGGACTGACCACTTTAGGGCGCCTCTGGACGGGTGACTTTGCAACGTACTGGCGCACACCGGTGGGCTACGGACCCGGCCAAATTGGCGGCGGCACGCCCGCTTTCTTTCAGCAACTCGCCAATCAGCTAAGCGCACTGGAAGGGTCATCACGGCCGCCATTGTCCGCACAGGCGCTGGACTCGGCGCTGCGCGAGCGGGTGCGCGACTTTCAGCGGGCACACGGGCTCAAACTCGACGGCCAGCCCGGGCCAATGACCTTGATGCAGATCGAAAACGCAGTCGGAAGCAACGCTCCACGACTGCAAACCCAAGCGCAATAAATCATGTCCTACATCCTAGACGCTCTCCAGCGGGCCGATGCCGAACGCGACCGCGGCACCATTCCCACTCTGCAAACACGCGCAACAAGGCCCGCCTCACGCCGGCGGGCACCAAGCTCTTCCTTGCCGGGTCGCTGGACCATTGCCGCGACCTTGACACTAACGCTGAGTTTGGCCGGTTCAGGTTTCTGGTTGTGGCACGCGGATGCGCCACACGTTCTGGCAGCTCAACCGCCAACGGGCCAAACGGCAACTGCATATGTGCCTGACCGGATGGTCGTCAATTTGCCAGTAACACCGCAACCGACTGTCGAACCGGTCGCAACATCTGCTCCCACGAGCGTGCAGCCGCTGCCCGCGAAAACTGCCGCCACAACCGCCGGCGACTCATCGGCCCAAGCACGACGACCCGCAGCCGAGAGCGCAGACCGCACCGCTGCCGCTGCGCCATGGTTGAGCGACCTGCCGCAAGACATGCGCAGCCAGATTCCTGAGCTGAGCATTTCCGGAGCTGTGGCGTCGGACAATCCGGCTCAGCGCTTGCTGCTGGTCAACGGCCAAGTGCTGGCACAGGGTCACTTGGCGGCTCCTGAGCTTGTGCTGGAAGAAATTCGCACCAGCATTTCAGAATTCAGTTTCCGGGGAACGCGTTTTCGGGTCGCCCATTAGCCAAGCCAGGGTGCTGTGCAGGCAAATCTCACGGCGCGCTGGCACGCAGCAACCGGTCGCGCACGCCCTCCCAGTCGGGCGTCTCGGGTGGTGTTTCGACCCAAATCAACTTGACACCCGCTTCATCGAAACTGCGCAAGGCCGCGAAGAGCTGGTACGCGGTGGCGACGGCGTCGTCGGGCATACGGCGCAGCAAAATGGACAGCGGAATGGACTTCAAGGCGGTGCGTGCGTAGACCGCGATCGACGGTTTGGTGTCCGAGCCACCGGGGTGCATCACTGTGGCGAGCAAGTCGACGGCTGTCTGCATTGCCTTCGCATCCATCAGCCGTACCTGGGCCACGGGCGCGTAATGAGAAACCAAAGTCCCAGAAGCCTTTGGAGGCTGTAGCCCTCGTGGATCCTGCTCGGACAGCTCCTCATTGGATAGCAGGCGTCGACCACATGCCTGCTCAACCTGCTGGCGACCAATGGAGCCGGGACGCAGCAAAACCGGCGCGCCACGCGTGCAGTCAATGATGGTGGACTCAATACCGAGGTCACACGGCCCACCATCAAGAATCAGCAAATCAGGACCCAACTCACTTGCCACATGCGCAGCGGTGGTTGGGCTAACACGGCCAAACCGGTTGGCGCTGGGTGCTGCAATACCCCACACCGGTGGCTTCCCATCGGACGTGTCCCGCAAGGCGCGCAACAAGGCTTGCGCGGCAGGGTGTGCCGGGCAACGCAGCCCAATGGTGCCCTGCCCACCAGCTGCAGCCTCTCCAACACCGGCACGGCGCGGCAGGATCAGGGTCAGCGGCCCCGGCCAAAATGCCGACATGAGTTGCTGCGCAAACGGTGCAACCTGGGCTGCATAGTGCGCGGCCCCCGACATGCCGCCGTCTTGCGACGACACATGCACGATCAGTGGATGATCAGACGGGCGACCCTTGGCGGCAAAAATTTGTGCCACCGCGGCTTCGTTGTCGGCGTCTGCGCCCAGTCCGTAAACCGTCTCGGTTGGCAAGCCAATCAGACCTCCAGCCCTCGTGGTTGCTGCACAGGCAGCTATAGAGTCAGGAGCAGAAGCGGAAAGAATCATGAAATATCGATGCAGTGCAAACCAGTCAAAACCACTCAAAAGGCTGCAATACCCAGCACCCTGGCGGCCTGTAGTGCAGTGGCACGTACCTGGTCCACCGTGGCACCGGTGACGGTCAGGTGCCCCATTTTGCGCCCCTTTGCTGCTTTGGCCTTGCCATACAGGTGCAAGTGGATGCCCGGCAGCGCCAGCACCTTGTCCCAGGGGGGAGTGCCACCTTCTGGCCAGAGGTCACCCAGCAAATTCAGCATGATGGCCGGGCTATGCTGGCGTGGCTGCACCAGCGGCAGCGCTGCCAAGGTGCGCACCTGCAGTTCAAATTGGGAGATATCGCAGGCATCCAGACTGTAGTGGCCGCTGTTGTGCGGGCGCGGCGCCATCTCGTTAACGACCAGGCTGCCCAGCACGCTTGCAGCCTGGCAATCGGGCTCCAAAGCAAAAAACTCGACGCACAGGACGCCCACATACTGCAGTCCGGTTGCTATTGATATTGCAGCAGCAATTGCCCGTTCCACGAGGGCTGGCGGCAAGTTTCCCTCATAAACCTCAGTCACTGCCAAGATGCCTTCGCGGTGCAGGTTGCGCTGCACCGGCAAGTTCACACACGCCCCATCGGCACCGCGTGCGACGATGACAGAACACTCGAGTTGCAAGGGCAATAATTTTTCCAGCACGCAGGGCACCTGCTTCAGCCCCGTCCACGCAGCGGCCAGTTCATCGCGGTTGCGCACACGGGCCTGTCCCTTGCCGTCATACCCCAGGCTCGACGTCTTCAAAATTCCGGGCAGCAAATCGTCCGCAACAGCGGCAAGCTGCTGCGGGGTCTGAATCACGGCGTAGGGCGCCACCGGCACACCGCAGGCCTCGAAATGCGCCTTTTCGCGTGCCCGGTCCTGCGCAATGGCGACGCTGTGTGAGTTGGGTGACACACCAATCGTGCGGGCCAGTTCTGCCAGCGCGGGAGCTGGTACGTTTTCAAACTCGGTCGTCACCGCCTGGCAGCGCTGGGCCAGTTGGGCCAGGCCTTGCGGGTCGGTGTAGGACGTCTGGATGTGATGGTGGCTCACGCGGCCGGCCGGGCTGAGGGGATCCGAATCAAGAACGGCTGTGAAATAACCCATGCGCTGGGCTGCCTGCACAAACATGCGACCCAACTGCCCTCCGCCCATGACACCCAAGGTAAGCTCTGCGCTGCCACCTGGAACCATGGCTCTGAATTTGGTGCTCATAGGACAGGGGGCACGGTCATGCCACGGGCCACTTCGGTCTGATGCGCGCGAAAAGCATCGAGTTGCTTGCGCAGACTCGGGTGGTCGCCAGCCAGCATTGCCACGGCAAACAGAGCGGCGTTGGCGGCCCCGGCCGCGCCAATGGCAAAGGTGGCCACCGGAACGCCTTTGGGCATTTGCACAATACTGTGCAGCGAATCCACGCCCGACAGGTGTTTGCTGGCGACCGGCACGCCCAGCACGGGCACCGTTGTCTTGGCTGCCAGCATGCCCGGCAAGTGCGCAGCACCGCCCGCGCCGGCGATGATGGCGCGCAAGCCCCGCCCGACCGCCGCCTCGGCGTATGCGAACATATCGTCTGGCATGCGGTGGGCGGAAACCACCCGGGCTTCATGGCTGATGCCAAACTGTTGGAGAATCTGGACTGCATGCTGCATGGTGTCCCAGTCGGAACTCGAACCCATGACAACGCCGATTTGAATGTTCATAAAATGTTGGGAACAGAGTTAAAGTTCTGTCCCGCGATGCTTAAGGTTAGTTGAGGACAGCGCATACGGTCTGCCCCGCAGTGTTTCAGGATTTTACTTTTTCGCCTTGAGCGAGCCCAAATGATCAACGTCACTATTGAAAATTTCGAAGCCGAAGTAGTTGCAGCCTCTAATGAGGTACCCGTTCTGGTCGACTTCTGGGCACCTTGGTGTGGTCCCTGCAAGGTCATCGGCCCGGTTCTGGAAAAGATCGAAACCGACTACGCAGGGCGCTTCAAGCTGGTCAAGATCGATTCAGACGAGCAGCAAGAACTCAGCCAGGCCTTTGGCATTCGCAGCATCCCCACCTGTGTACTGATGGTGGGGGGCAAGCCGGTCGACGGCTTCATGGGCGCGCAGTCCGAGGGGCAAGTAAAAGCCTTCCTGGACAAGCATGTGCCGTCCGCCCAGGCGGTCGAAGCCCAATCCGATGCCGAAGACGCACAGGCACTGATTGCAGCTGGCGACCCACAGGCCGCACTGCACAAACTGCATGAGGCGTTGAGCATCAACCCGGGCAACGACGATGCCCGCTATGACTATGTGAAATTGCTCATCGAAAGCGACATGCTGGACGACGCCGAGGCTGCCCTGGCTCCTGCCTTGGCAGAAATTCCACGCCAGCTCCGATTTGAGGCGCTGGAGCAACTGCTGGATGCGATTCAATTTGTGGTCAGCGATGAACGCGGCGCCTGGCCGCCAGAACAATTTGACACGCTGATTGCGGCCAACAAGCGCGACTTTGATACCCGGCTGGCCAAAGCCCGGGTACTGTGGGTCACTGGAAACTGGACCGCTGCCATGGACGAGTTGCTGGAAATCATCCAGCGCGACAAGACCTGGGCTCAGGCAGTGCCACGCAAGTCCTACGTTGCCATTCTGGAATTGATGTCGCCGCCCAAACAAAAGATTGATCCGCTGGCTGCCGGAAAAACCGCTGGCGGCATCGAACTAGCCGGCAAGTCGGTCACCACCCTGGACCCACAGGCCCAACTGGTTGCAAGCTATCGCCGCAGACTGAGCATGGCGTTGAATTGATGGCTATGTGCAATCAAATCAAAACTTGAATGGGCCGGTTCCAGATAACGCATTTTCAAGATTTTGAAAACGTTCGTCACACACTATCAGGCTAGTTGAGCGTCGCATCCTGGCGCAGTTTCTCAATGGCCAAGTCCATAAACGCACGGACCCGTTGGGGTGCCTTGCGACCCTCCCGGTGCACCACATGCACAGGCAATGGATCCGGTTCAAATTCTGGCAAAACCGTCTTCAACTTTCCCATACGCAGGTGTTCGGCCACCTGATACGACAGCAGACGGGTCAATCCGAATCCGCCGACGGCCGCCGCTACCGCAGAGTCGTTGGTCGTCGTAATCATGCGGGCCTGAAGCCGAATGGTTTTGGACTCTCCCTTTACCGTCAGCTTCCACTCCGGATTGGGTGTCACACCGCTGGCCGAAACAATCGTGTGGGCATGCAAATCCTCTGGTGCGTTCGGAATGCCATGCTCCGCCAGGTAGCTTGGAGCGGCACATATCACTCGCCGAACTTGCCCTACACGAATGGCCTGCATGGTGGAGTCCGGCAGTTCGCCAATTCGAATCGCAACATCCACGCCTTCATCCAGAAGATTCACAACCCGATCCATAAACAGGCAGGATGCAACGACCTCAGGGTAACGGGTCAGGTATTCCGTGACGATGGGGGTGACGTACATCCTGCCAAACAGAACCGGCGCCGTTATGGTTAGCCGCCCGCGAGGCGATGAGTGCATGCCACTGACTGATTCATCGGCTTCAAGCATCTCCGCCAGAATGCGTCTGCAGTCCTGCACGTAGCGGTCTCCGGCATCGGTAACGCGAACAGTGCGCGTGGTGCGGGTCAGGAGTCGAAGCCCCAGATGGGTTTCAAGCTCATTGATCGCACGGGTCACTGCTGGCGGCGACATGTTCAGTTTGCGCGCAGCCCCTGCAAGCCCATTGGTGTCCACCACAGCGACAAACACATTGATCAGATGAAATCGGTCCATAGTATTCCAGTAAATGGAATGGTGAATTGATTTTATAGGTGATTCTCTATTTTCAACTAACTAAATACAGTTCACCTATTCGCTGAGAACGCAGCGATGACAAATCCAAAACCACCTTAACCAATAAAGGAAATCACCATGTCCCGAATCAGCATCCCTACCGTTGACACATCCGCCGAAGGCTCCAAGCCCCTGCTGGCCGCCGTTCAAAAGCAACTGGGCGTTGTCCCGAATTTGATGAAGCTGGTCGGTCATAGTCCTGCTGCTCTGGAAGGCTACTTGTCCTTGAGCGGTGCTTTGGGCAAAGGCAAGCTCAATGTTCAGCTGCGTGAACGCATTGCATTGACTATCGCTGAATACAACGGCTGTGACTATTGCCTCTCGGCGCATGACTATCTGGGTCGCAATGTCGCCAAGTTAAGCGGTGCCGAGCTCAATGCAGCACGCGATGGTCACTCGGAAGACGCCCGAACCGAGGCTGCGCTGCAGTTTGCCCTGCGGGTTGCCCAGTCCCGCGGTCGTGTGAGCGACGCTGAGCTTGCCACATTGCGCTTGGCTGGCTTTGACGAAGCATCCGTTATTGAAATCGTCGCCAACGTTGCCGTGAATGTGTTGACCAACTACATCAACAACGTTGCGCTGACCGATATCGACTTTCCCGTCGTCCAGGCCAAGTTGGCTGCCTAAAACATACGTGCCGTCGGACCTCCGGCGGCCTTCCTCGCTATCACGATGGAGTCCTTATGAATCTCGACAACGCCGTTCAAACGCACGCCCTGTGGAAAACCAAACTTCGCTCGGCAATTTCTAAACACGAACAGATGGATCTGATCACACTGTCCCGCGACGACCGCTGTGAGCTGGGTCAGTGGCTACATGGCGAAGGCAAATCGAGCTACGGACGGCTGGCATCCCATGCGGAATGTATCCACAAGCATCTGGCGTTCCACAGCGAAGTGACCAAAGTCGCCAGGGCGGTGAACGCCCAACAATTTGATGCAGCCGAAGGCATGCTCAGTGCGGGCACACCCTATGCCAAGGCCTCCAGCGCATTGAGTGTTTCGTTCCTGCAGTTGCGCAAAGAAGCAGGCATCTAACCCGCTCATCCTGGGATGAATACCATGACAGCCCCATTTCGATATACCAGCGACATTGCCTTCACGCCAGCCGTCAAGGCGATCCAGACTCGCAAGGGATCACGACACGGCTACTCCCGCATGGAACAGGGTGGATCCTGGAAGTCGACCATCACAGCGGACTTAAAGGCCTTCATTGCCGCGCAAACCAGCTTCTACCTGGCGACTGTGAACGCAGACGGACAACCGTATATCCAACATCGCGGTGGACCTGCGGGTTTCTTGAGGGTGCTCGATGAACATACCCTCGCGTTTGTTGATTACGCGGGTAACAAACAATTCATTTCGCAGGGGAACCTGTCCGAGAACGCCAAGGTCCATCTGTTTCTCATGGACTACGCGCACCGGCAGCGCATCAAAATATGGGGTAAGGCGAAGGTCGTTGAAGGGGATGCGAAACTGATAACCACGTTGATGCCCTCTGACTACAAAGCCAAGCCGGAGCAGGTCATGGTTATTTCTATCACGGCGTGGGATGCCAACTGCCCTCAGCACATACCCGTGAAATTGGATGCTACCGAGGTGAGAGAAGCACTCGACGCAAGGGATCAGCGAATCCAGGCGCTTGAAGATGAACTTGCACGCGTTCGGCAAGATCGAGCGGACCCGCCAGGCTAGTCACACCTGCACAAAACGAGTATCGCCAGCATCCGCACATGGATCTGGGCATTTGAACTGCAAGAATTTACCCACAGAGTGTTCATTTGATTCTCCTTGGGGAAATAAAAGGGCGTGGGCTGGCGAATAAGTAGGCACATAGAGTGCCCTTTGTTGCTCAGTATTCGTTGAACATGCGCTGAATCTCTTTGGGGTCAGACGTGCGGGTCCCGCCAGTGGCGAGCGCTCGGGCCACTTTGATACGTTGGCGTGAAGGAATCCGGGAGACCCCCGAAGTCAGTACTATCGCAATCTTCCATACAAGCTGATCTACAGCGCACACGAGACAACCATGCCAATAAGCACATCAACAGTCCGCAAGAATCGCGTAGCAGCACCAACAGGACAAAGTAGTAACAACAATTCGACTGCGTTGATAACGGGTGCTTCATCTGGCATCGGTGAAGCGTTGGCATACTGTTTTGCCAAAGGAAGGTTTAACCTGATCTTGGTCGCGCGCAGTGCAGACAAGCTCAAAGCACTGGCACTGGAACTTCAGAAACACAACCAAGTGAATGTGCAGGTGTGTGCTGCAGACCTGTCCCATTCCGGTGCCGCGGAGAAGTTGGCTGCGACCCTAGATCGAAAGAAGGTGCGTGTTGATGTGTTGGTTAACTGTGCAGGCGTGCTGGAGCAAGGAGCGTTCACTGGCATTTCCCCTGCAAAGCACCAAAGCATCATTGACCTAAACATTTCCGGGCTCACTGCCATGCTGAGTGCTTTTGTACCAGCCATGGCAGAACGAGGCTCTGGGCGCGTACTTAATGTGGCATCCATAGCTGCATTCCAGCCGATTCCAACACTGGCGAGTTACGCGGCAAGCAAGGCATACGTACTGTCGTTGTCAGAATCTCTGGCTGAGGAGTTGCGTGATTCAGGAGTTACTGTGACTACTTTGTGTCCGGGTATCACGGCCACCAATATGCTCAAACAAGCTGCTGGCGCCAATGACAAGTTAAGCAAATTGCCGGGATTTCTGATCAGTGATGTGCAAGAGGTTGCAGAAATGGGGTTCAAGGCTTGTATGGAGGGTGACGCAGTCTGTGTGCCAGGTGCGATCAACCAAGCAGCCATGATTGCGTCGCGCGGTACGCCTAAGTGGTTGGTTAGACGTATCGGTGGGTTGTTCGGCCGAAAAGCAATTTAGTCGCTTTTCGCACACTTCGATACCGCACTCCTGACATTCGCGAGCGGCAGTGTGGTGCCACTGCGGGTGTGGTTGACGACATTTACCTTGGAGGCTTCCATGAAAACTTGGCCCCTGCGAAGCGACGCTGTTCGCACACCCGATACGTACTTTGCGAACGTGCCGGACTACCCTTGCGCAGCACTCTACCTAAACGACCTGCCAGCCCTAGCGTTCTATTTCTTGACCCGTCCTGAGGCGACCAACTCTGCCGAACTTAAGGACCAAAAAAAAACTTACGCCGCGGATAACGTCTTGCCATCAAGGCGCAAGCCCTGGAATTCCTGCCCTGACCAAGATGTCATGCACCAGTTCCAGTCGTACAAGCGGATTCTCCAATGCCATCAGCCTTTGTTTGAGTTCCAGTGGCAGTTGCAAAAGTTCACACCAGCGGTTGGCTACCCAACCACATTCGTCCAGCCGATAGGGCTTGCCAAAAGGAAGCTGCTCTTGCTGCATTCCCTTAGCCTGCAGGCTTTGGAGGATCTGCCCGAGTGCGTCGGCAGTCACCTGAAGATCTGGCGATAAATCCACCGGGGTGTCTGGCGGAATAAGATCTACATCACCGACCCAAAGGCCATATTTGAGCTTTTCGCGCTTGGTGATGCGGATCCGTTGGGTGCCCAAACACTGAACCATGATCAGTCCCGCCTGGGGTCGTGTGAGCGTCGTGATGGTGGCCAGGGTCCCCACATCGTTGAAAGCCTCATGTGCGAAAGCGTCTCCGGTTGGTGCCGTAGCAGAATCCGCAGTTGCTATCAATTGCCTGACTTCCGACCCTTCGGTCAGCGCGACCACACCAAACGGTGTGCCATTCTTGTGGCACTTGCCAATCATGTCCAAGTAGCGCACTTCAAATATTCGCAATGGCAGCACGCCGTTGGGGTAGAGCACCGTTTCCAGCGGAAACAGAGGTAGCGATTGAAGTTGGAGCGACTCGGGCATAGGGTCAATCGTAGACAAGCCAGCGAATATTGCCCGAGTGGGGACTCTGGGATGGCAGGGCTCTTGTCAAGATAGCTGCTTGAGGAGAATTTGCTATTGAAGATGCGAAAGTCCAGCGTCACACTGCCACCATTTGGGCGCATGCCTGCAATCGCCCCATTGCGACGCGAAACTCACACTGCACACTTCCAATTCAAAGTGACGTAATCGTGCCGCAGTTCCAACACTGTTGAAACCCGCCTTCCACCAGTTCACCGCAGGAACAGACCCAACGCCGCTGTGGAGCATGGCGAAGAATCCGCAACAACTCAAGCGCCTGAGCCTCGCAATTGCCATCATCAATCCATACTTCAGGCAGACATTGATCAGGAGGCAATTCGCCAGACGCACTCCTGAAAAACTCTCGCTGGACGGTGGCACCAATGCCCTCTGCTCCTGGCCAATCCACCCTCAGCGTTGCCATGACCAGATCTGGGGCTTGTACCAGACGTGGCATGTTGGATATTGTGTATGGTCTCATGCTATTGCGCATAGACATTTCGACCAACCTCGGGAGTCCCAATTCATGCGCTACATGTCTGCGACCCACATTTACACACAGCTTTGAATGGCACCTTTGGAAAAGGCAAGTCAGGAAATGTTATGCCCGCTTTGCGTCAGAAGTGACTACGGGACCGGGCCATCTGCCGCCCCTCACGAAAGGCAGCTATCCGGATGTCGAAATTTCCCACGCGGATTTGCTCTAAACCTGACGGAAACCAGCGACTCAAAGTGCCCATTGCCGTCATACGCGAAAGTCCGGACCAGCCGTTCACGGCCTTTGTTCCGGACGCCAAAGCCCTCACGCTGCGGTTTCGAATCACAAATCACGGCAAACCCGACCCCGGCAATATCAGCGAAAACCGGCTGCCATGATCCGGCGTGCTCTGCACCGCAACGGAGCCGCCGTGCAGCTGCGCAATACGCTCCACCAGATAGAGCCCGAGACCGGCTCCGGGCTTACCCAGCGCACCGCGACCGCGAAAATATTTCTGAAACACGCGTGCCAGTTCACCCTCGGGGATGCCACTGCCGGTATCGTTTATTTCAATCAAAACGCCGCCCCCGGGTTGACCACGCATCCACAATTGCAACGGTTGATCTGGTGGTGAATGGCGAAGACCATTGCTGATCAGGTTGCGCAACGCCACTTGTAACAACTTCCAGTCGCAGAGCAATGCTGGCGGCACCGCGGTGGCAATCAACTCGATCAAATGGGGCTGCCACTCGGAAACCACGCCGCTCACCACTTCACTGACATCGCAGGGGGTCAGATTCAAGGCTTGGGTGGTGCCCTCGATGCGGTCCAGCGAGAGGTACTCATCCATCAGGTCGCTCATGCGCCGGGCCGCCTCCTTGATGTTGGTGCAGCGCTCCGAGCTCTTTTCCTGTGAGGCATCCAGGCATTGCGCTACATGGTGCACGGAAGTATTGATAATCGCCAGTGGCGTACGAAACTCATGCGACACCATGGCCACAAAATCGCGCTGCTGCTGCCAGGCCAGTTGCTCCACGGCCAGCGCGCGGCGCAAATCGATTTCAAGCGCCTCGCGCCGGCTGATCTCATCCACCAGCAACACCGTGCGCTCCTGCACCTGAACCTCCAACGAACTGTTCAGCGCCTCTTTGGCTGCGAG
>CAIQBN010000425.1 GCA_903870065.1 uncultured beta proteobacterium
AGCATGCGGAATGCTTACAAAGTCAGAACTGGCAAAACGCCTCAACGTCAGCGTCGCCACTGTGAAACGGTGGCGCCACCTCGGACTGCTTCTCACCCAGAAATACGATGACAGAGGCGAGCATCTATACGAGCCACCCGACACCAACACCCCGCTCAAGTATCAGCACCGAGACAAACTCGCCGCGGAATCAAATCCCATCAACGAAACTTTATCCACATCGACCCTATGAGGTGCAGTATGCAACGCAGTCCTTGCGATTGGGGTCTCGTACGCGGGCGGGGTCACCCACGACGTCGTAGTGCTTGAGCGTGGCGGCGTAAACCGGGTTGAGTTCGGGCTCATGGATGTCGGGCTTGAGCACACCCTCCTTGAGGTTGTCCAGCACCACGTATCTGCAAGACCCCCCGAAGTAGCGCCATGCCTGTTCATGCAGCCGAGCCCAGGTCTCCTGGCTGGACTTCCAGACCACGCGGCGAAAGCTGCGCCGGGAGTAGCGTAGCGTTGCCACAAACAGACGGGGTTTGCGGTAGCGGGTGGTACCCAGCACGCGGGTGGGTGCGCCCTCGCCGTAATCGACTTGCATCTCCTCGCCGGGCGAAAACTCCAGTCGGTCGAACTGTTCGGGCTCGCGGTAACGTAGTTTGGCGGTAAAGCGTTTGACGGAGTTGTAGGCGCCCGTGAAGCCGAACTGATCGACGAGGTCCTGGTAGACGGACATGGCGTTGCGTTTGAGGCGCAACTGAGCCTCGACGTAGTCGCGATAGGGCTCGCAGATGGAGGCACCGATCACCAGTTCAGGTGATGAAGTCGGTGGCCAGGGTGGAGCAGTTTGAAATGGCGCACTGGACTGATCAGGCGCCGAGTCCGGACTCTGACTGTCGAACTTCTTCTTGTAGGACCGTATCGTGTGGCGCGAAATGCCTGTGGCGCGCTCAATCTGGCGTTGTGTTGACCCGGCTTTAAGCAGGGTCCAAATGGTGGTTTGCAAATGCAGTTTCAAGACGTTCACTCCTGTTATCCCCTCGAAGGTGAGGGGGTGAAAGTAACGTCCTGCCAGTGGCCTCCGGGCTAATGGTGTGCCGAGCTCAGCACATCAATTTACGGTGACTGGGGTGGAGCAGTTTGACTGGCCATAAGTGGAGCACTTTGAGTGGCCATCGGGGAGTGGCGGAAGCGAGCACAACCGAGTTCGCGATTACATACCAACCGCTTTTGCGCCAATAGATAACAAGCACTTTCTGCAACCCAAGGAATACACCGGTTCAGGCGGCGCCGAGAGATTTCTCGATGTAATGGAAAAGCAGATCATCCCATCGTGGAACGGCGTTACACGGCAGTGGGGCCACAACGCGTAGTAGTAGTGGGAAAATCTTTGGGCGGGCTGGCCGCGACGTATGCGCTACTCAGCCGACCTCAACTGTTTAGCCACTACCTCATCATTTCGCCTGCGCTTTGGTGGGATGACTATTTCTACAGCTTCGAGCTGCGCGCAATTGGTCGATTGGAGCAACAGAGCAAACTGACTCAGCTTTCTTCTCCAACAAGCGTCTATATCGCAATGGGGGATGGCGAGGACCGATTGGGCATGCTGGCCGACGTCAATGTGTTTGCCCGCGCACTGCGGTTGCGAAACGATCCCAACCTTGCGTTAACAGTACAGCAGCTTCCCGGTGAGTTGCACACTACCATCTTCCCAGCGGGCTATGTTTACGGTATTCGACATCTGCTGGGTACCGCAAAAACCAAATAGCCCTTTGTTCGTAGACCCTTCCTCAACCGCTTACGCTGGACACACGAATACCTTCGGTTCTGAACCAGGTCATGAATTTGACAGGGCCTTCTCTGGGACGAATGCCCGGCGCTGGAAAACGGAGGCAATGGAATGAATGCCGCTGCTCGCAACCAACTGCGTGCGGAGGTTGAATGCTGCGTTCAAACCAGCCCTGCGGCGTTTCGTCCCACCCCCCTGGCGGGGTGGCCTGTTGCGCGCTAGGATTGCCCGCCTTCCACACCAATTCTCTAACGTGGCAATGAAGCATTTCCCGAAGTCCTTATTTGCCGCTTTTGCCCTATTGTTTTGTGTAACGGTACCTGTTGCTGCGATGGAACGCTGGACAGGCGTTGCGTCGGCAAAGGGGGAAACGACCCGAGTTGTCCTGTCCATTCGAGACAACGGCGGCGAACGACAAGGTTTTCTTGATTTGCCTGATATTGGGGTAGTGGACTGGCCGACCTCATCAATCCGCGCTACTGCAGCAGGGTTGGAGTTCTCCATTCCTTCGGACGCCGGTGGCTCATCCATGCTATTGGTGCGAGAAGCGAAAACCTTGTCGGGCCTTTGGATAGACAAAGACTGGCCCGTACCGGCGACTGTGCGTTTGGCTTTGGATGGGCAGCAACGTATTGCCAGTGAAACGTTTGAAGAGAAAGAAATCACAGTTTCGAATAAAGGGGTGCTACTTGGCGGCACGATAGTGCATCCGAAAGGCACTGGACCCTTTCCGCTGCTTGTTTTTGTACACGGATCGGGGGCGCAGACTCGTCACGCGTCTACCTTTCCCGCCCGCGAGATGGCAAAGCAGGGTATCGCGTCGTTAAGGTTTGATATGCGAGGCACGGGAACCTCCAGTGGGGACTGGCTGCACGCTGACTTTGATGACTTGGCCAGCGACGTATGCGCGGTTGCTGATGCAGCAAGGCAATTGCCGGTAATCAACAGAAATCAAGTTGGTTTACACGGTACGAGCCAGGGTGCGTGGGTAGCCCCTCTAGCCGCCACACGATGCCCGATGTCCTTCGTCATTGTTGTATCAGGCACCGTAGAGTCGCCATCGAGGGAAACACGCTGGGACGCATTGCGGCTATTACGAGCGGCAGGATATGGTGGGGATGTGGAAACGAAAGCGAACCAGCTGATGGACGATTGGGACGAGGGCGTCCGCCGGTCGGACTTTCAAAAGTTCGAGGAACACCGGGCGCCTCTGGTCGGTCAGCCATGGTTTGCCACAACGTTTCCCTATGACAAGACGCCCTACCACTCACGCTACAAGAAGGAGGACTTGTCTTGGTTCAGGCGAATCATTGACCATAATGCGCGCGACATCCTGGGCAAAATCGACATTCCCGTGCTTTACCTATTGGCCAAGGAAGACGAGAGCATCGATGCGATGGCCACCGCACACATTCTCCGGCATGATTTCAAAAACAGAGTGCGTTACCACGTGTACAAGGGGTACAGTCACTCCATGCGTCGAACCGTGGTAAACGGTTTTGCGCCACGCTGGCCTGCAAGCCCCAGTGATTTCTACGTTCGCCAAACGCGGTTCATTTTGGATTCGGTCAAAGCAAGGTTGTAGCCGCCGTGTAACGGTCATGTATCACTATTGAATTTGAAGCGATTCGGTTGATGGTCCGCTCAAAAGGCTTCGGAGACATGGAATGCTCCACAACGGGATGCTTTGTTTAAGCGCACCGCTATAACTCGGCTCAGCCCACTGTGTATGGTGTCGCGTTTGCTCTGCGACTGGCACCCAGTGGCCATCCTATTGGTGCAATGCTTGATGTGTCACAGGAATGTGATGAAACGCCAGTGCGCTGTGGCACAGCTGCTGTACAGCGCACAGGTCGATCGACATAATTTTGGTCAATGCGGGTGCGCGCTGCGATGTCGCTGCAAATCTTGCTAACGCTAGACGACTGAGAGAGTGTTATGGATTTTTCCGTGGGTGGTGGTGGAGGGCTT
Organism: uncultured beta proteobacterium; assembly: GCA_903870065.1. Classification (GTDB taxonomy): domain Bacteria; phylum Pseudomonadota; class Gammaproteobacteria; order Burkholderiales; family Burkholderiaceae_C; genus Allorhodoferax. The sequence goes on from CAIQBN010000425.1 coordinate 3,746, forward strand.
CAAGCGGGCGTGCGCGACAACTTCGTTCGCGGCTGCGACGGGCCTGCGCAAGGCCAATCGACAGCACCCGAACCGTTCTGCGCCGGCTCGAAGCGCGAACCTGTGCGTTGCAGTGTTGTGGCCATATTTGGTGCCGACCGAGGTGCATGCACATGGACGGCAACGGCATGCCGCGCCCTTGGTGTCGCGGTCCGCATGGGACCCGATGTATGGAGTGACGGTGGCGAGCACCCTTTCCAGATGCCTGCGCTGGTGCTGGTGCACGCGGGCTACGCGGATTCCGCCTGGATCGGTTTGGCGCAGACCTGCCGGACCTTGGGCGCGCGGCGGTTGGTCCTCATTGGCCCGGCTTTTGGTTCCTTAGAAGCAGAGCATGCTTTGGAGCATGGGTTTGACGAAACCTGGCCCCTATTAATCGAGCGGCGCTTGAGCCTGGCATTGCTGCAAAAAGCCTGGCAGACCACAAGCCAGTTGGCCATGACCGATGCAAACAGCATGGTTCAGGTCGGTCCGCTGATCCTGGGCAGCAGTCCGGACCGATGTACCTACCACCGCCGGGAGTTCACGCTAGGGCGAGACTCACTCGCCTTGCTGCGGGTCCTGTTGGTGCATCACCCGCTACCAGTCAGCCGAGCCAAACTCATGCAGGCAACCGAAAAGTGGGGACGCGGCGGGACACAGCCCACGCGTGCACTGGACATGGCGATCCTGCGGCTGCGCCACGCGCTTGTGGCGGCACAGGTGCACGAGGTAGTGGTGGCAACCGCGCGTGGTATGGGTTATCGCGTAGACCTGGTTGAGTAGTGAGAGCTAACCTGCGCCCGGCGCAACCGGGATTTCACACCAAACACGCGTCATTTCATCCCACACTGATGGGTTGTTCACGACTTGCACCGTAGGATCGGTGCCACCATGGCCAACTGCGGACCCACCGGGCCAATTACCGATCTAAATGTTTCACATATGAACAAATACCTGCCCTTGTGGGCACTTGCTCTGTCGATGTTGTTCACGCCCTGGGCCTCTGCACAACTTACCAGCACACTTTCCCGCGGGCAAGCCGCCGAAGTGGTGCATGCCATTGATGGCGCATTGCGCGCCAATCTGTTTGATACCCGTTTGTTGGAAACCGATGACTATCGGTCCATATACAAACGCATGCAGTCGCTGGTGCACGATGGGCAAGACAAGGCAGCCTTCGCAAAAGCTTTCAATGGTTTTTGGGCGCAAGGGCCGTTTTCCCATGTGCAGTTGATGGCGTCACCGCAACGTGCCGAAGACATGGCCGCCTACCTGGACGCGATGCGCGTTGGGCCCAATGCGACCAGCCTGGCGTGGCATGGTGATGTGCCGGTTCTCACGGTCAACACCATGATGGGTCAGGACACCATCCAAACCATCAGCGCGGTCTTTGCGCAACTCAACGACAAAGCAAGTCCCCATTTGATCATTGATCTGCGTCAGAACAAAGGCGGCGCATTTGCGGTGGTGCCGCTGGTCGGGCACTTGATTGAGCAAGAGGTTGATGCCGGTTTCTTTGTGTCGCAGAACTGGCTCCGATCGCATACAGAATTGCCCTCCGCAGAACTGGTGCAAGCCGAGAAACCGTGGCAGGGGTGGTCCATTCGGTCATTCTGGTCCGATGTGCAATCTGGTGAGGGCTTGCTGCGCATTCGCTTTGTACCGATGCAACCGCGTTACCAGGGTCCGGTTTATGTGCTGACCAGCCGCAAGACCGCCAGCGCGGCGGAGATGAGCATCGACGCGCTACGGGCCGCGGGCCGGATTACTCAGGTGGGCGAGCGCACCGCCGGGCAGATGCTGTCACAAAAAATGTTCAACCTACCCCAAGGTTTCCTGCTGTCGGTGCCGATTGCGGATTACATCGGACTGCGCAGTGGGCGTATCGAAGGCAAGGGAATAGCCCCGCATGTACCGAGCGATGCCAGCCAGGCGTTGGAAGCGGCGCTGGCTCTGGTCAAATCCGCGACGCAGACGCAGAAATAGTGTCACGGGTTGCGATGTTTCTGGTACGTGGCAATGAACGGGTGGTAGTCTGCATAGTCGGTGTGCCCTATGACTTTGCCATCTTGAATGCGCAGATTGACAACCAGCGGTGTGGATGCAATCGCCAGGCTTTGACCATCCTGGAGCGAAATGGTCCAATCCAATGTGACGACGTACACCGCGTAATGCGAAGAAAACATGCGTTGCTTGACATGCGCTTTCATGTCAAGAATGCCAGCGAATGCACGGCGCAAGTGCTCCAGGGTATGCGCGCGTCCTTGGGTTGGGGCACCGGAGAACAGTTGCTCAGCCGTGGGGTCGTGCCAACTGGCTTGGGCATGCATCAGCGACTCCAAAGCTTTCCAGTCGCGCGCGATGTAGGCCAAGAAATAGGGTTCAGCTATGGACTGGGTGGTTTTGGTGGTGGCGACGTAGACTTGCTCTTCGGGCAGCACGACGGACTTCGGGTCCGTAGACGCTTGCGCCCAAGGCAGCGCCAGCAACCACGCGGTGGCGAGCCATTTTTTACAAGGGGTGGAAGGCATGTGGATGTCCGGTTCGGTTGAAATAGGTCAACGCAGTGCGACCGCCAAACATTCTCAGCCCGTGCTTGCACACCAAGCAGCGCAAAGTGACCAAATGACGCACCTGTGGTTTAAGTCTAGTCACCGGCAGCAGTGCTGGGGCTATTCCACACCCGAGTGCAGCAGCGTCAAGTGGTCTTGTCTTGCGGGGGACGTGTGGTGGTGACTACCCCGGCTGCCGATCTTCCTTCCATGCGGACACAGCGCCTAGCGCTATGCACCATCGTGTGTGCGTGGATCGGCGTAAGCATCATCCAAGTCGCCGCCAGCTTTTTGGCCGGCGATCCTCATAAGAACGGTGGCTTGTGGATCATCATCGCCCGCACGGCGTTGGCAAACGCGCCGTTCGCGGTGTATTGCGTTTTTCAGTTTCGGTCGTTCTGGTCGGTTGGCATTGAACGGCTGGGACTGGCCGCCATTGCGCAGCGCTTGGTGATCGCAAGCCTTGTTGGCTTTTTGCCGTTGGTGTTCTTTCAGGCAGCCATCAACACCATCATCCTTGGGGCAGCACCCTGGGCCAGTTGGCCACAGGCGATAGCGGCCTATGCGCCGTTGCTATGGATCTTTGACTGCATGATCTTCGTGGGATGCTTCGCGGCAACCTTGGCGCCTCGCCTGTGGGTCGGGCACCGCCAGGCTGAGGCCGCGCGGGAAACCGCCGTGCGCGAGAACCTGGCTTTGCGGCTGGCTTTGCAGGAGCAAAACCTCAAGACATTGCAAAGGCAACTGGAACCCCATTTCCTGTTCAATGCCCTGCACGCCATCAGCGCTCTGGTTCGAGGCGACAACAAACGTGGTGCTCTGACAGCAATTTCGACGTTGAGCAAACTTTTGCGCCACGCGGTGGAGTCAAGCGATGGCCGTCTGTCAACTTTGAACTTTGAGATAGCATTTATTCGGGACTACCTGGAGTTGCAGGTATTGCGATTTGAGGATCGTCTGACTTACATGCTGCAAGACCCACCCGAGCAGTTGTTGGAAACAACCCTTCCTGCCTTGCTAATGCAACCCCTCGTAGAAAATGCCGTCAGGCACGAGGTTGAATGCCACAGCGGACCAAGCCATATTGAAGTTGAGGTAGCTGAGCGTGGTGGCAGCATTCACATACGGGTTAGTAATACCGCAAATGCACATGCAGCATCTAACCCTGGCAGTGGAATGGGGTTAAAGAACATTCGCGAACGCCTCGCCCTGGTATATGGAGAATCAGCCCGCCTGGAAGTTGTCAGGGACGATGGCAAATTCCACGCCACGCTAACTCTACCAAAGGACCAGGAAGATGAGTAGTAAGGTGCATGCCTTGATCGTTGATGATGAGACGCCTGGCCGCACCAATCTGCGGCTGGCACTGGCTGAGGACATGTTAACAAATAACCTATCTAAATCAGCTTGATCGAATCCGATAGTTCCAATCGCCGTGGAATTCGTCGCGTTCGATTTTGATAGTGTCGAGCTCTGCATCCGAGATTACCACACCCTTGGGGTAGTCAGCGGTGTCGAGTTCGGCTCGCACTGTCAAGCCGCTGCGAGTTTTGGTACTGGCGATTAAGTTGACAATGACCTCGTGGCTGATGAGCGGACGCCCTCGCCAGTTCATGGTGATGAATGAGAACAGGCGATGCTCAATCTTGTTCCATTTACTGGTGCCCGGTGGAAAGTGATGGACTTCAATGTCAAGTCCAATTTCTTGAGCGAGGCGACTCAGCTCGAGTTTCCAGAGGCGTACACGATGCCCGTTGCTGCCACCACCGTCGGCCGTTATGACCAATTGTTTTGCCTGCGCATAGCGCTCCTTGCCCATGCTGAACCACCACCGCCGTATGGTTTGCACGGCAAATGCAGAGGTGTCATGGTCAGTGCCCACACTCACCCAGGCTTCATCCGCACCAATGTCGTAAACCCCATACGGATTGGCACGCCCGAGTTCCTTGTCGATGAAGTCGTGAACCTTCACCTTGACAGGCTCACCGCTGGGCAGCCACTCTTGGCCTGCGTTCTTGTAGGCGCCTACCAACTCTTTCTTCTTCGTGTCCACTGAAATCACGGGCTGATTGGCTTGCAAGGCCGCCGCCACCGCTGCGTTGATATGCTCGAACTGCGCATTGCGATCTGGGCTTTGATTGCCCTCCAGTACCTTGACATTGGTCTGCAGACTGTAGTCCTGGCTTTTGAGGAGCTTGCCTACGACAACATGGCTTACCTTGTGGCCTTGCGCATGGAGTTCATCCGCCAAATTACGCAGACTCTTGCAAGTCCAGCGCAACGGGGACTCCGGGTCCCCTCGGGTGCTGGAGTCTACGAGAGACAAAAGATCGGACAATAAGGTCGCATCTTTGAGTTCAATCTTCTTGCGTCCGCCTCCGGCTTGGCGAGTGCCGCTTGTTCGGACTGTTGGCACTTGATCCGCGCTGAAATCTGGTGATTTCATCGCCTCGATTTCGTTTATGCCAGCCACGATAGTGGTGCGCGAGACACCCGTGGCAAGCGCTACGGCAGCGATGCCGCCGCGTCCTAAAACCTTGGCCTCTACGCCAACCAGTAGTCGCCTTTGTCGCTCATCGAGCGCTGCGCCCAAGATTTCCCAGCGTTGACCAATTGGCGAATTAACTTCCATGCATCGAAGCGTATCCGAT
>CAIQBN010000426.1 GCA_903870065.1 uncultured beta proteobacterium
GATAAACACGTTGCCTTTGGCTTTGACCGAGCGTTTGGCCAGCGTCATGGCTTCGGCCGCGGCAGTGGCTTCATCCAGCATCGAGGCATTGGCCATGGGCATGCCGGTCAGGTCGCAGACCATGGTCTGAAAGTTGACCAGCGCCTCCATGCGGCCCTGGGAGATTTCGGCCTGGTAGGGCGTATAAGCGGTGTACCAAGCGGGGTTTTCCAGAATGTTGCGCAGGATCACGCCAGGCGTGTGGGTGCCGTAATAGCCCTGGCCGATGAAGCTCTTGAAAACCTTGTTCTTGCCCGCTACAGCTTTGAGTTCTGCCAGCGCCGCCGCCTCAGAAATGGCAGCAGGAATAGCCATGGCGCTCTTGCGGGCGATGCTGGCAGGCACGATGCCGGCAATCAGTTCGGCGCGCGAGTCCGACCCCACGGCTTTGAGCATCAACTGTTCATCGGCTTGCGAGATGCCGATGTGCCGGGCGATGAACTCGCTGGCGTTTTCAAGGGCTTTCAGGGTCGGGGTGGTGGGCATGATCGGTCTGGCAATGTGAGGGGTTGAGGGGCAGCAACCCGCGCCGCGGCGCGGGTGCGCAATCAGGAAGCAGAGAACGCGGTGTAGCTGGTCTCATCCATCAGGGCGTCGAGTTCCGCAGGCGCAGACAGCTTGACTTTGAAGAACCAGCCTGCCCCCATGGGATCAGAGTTGGCCAGCGACGGGTCAGCCCGCAGTGCTTCATTCACCTCGGTGATTTCGCCGGTCACCGGCATATACACGTCGGCGGCAGCCTTCACCGACTCAACTACACCGGCAATCTCCTTGGCCGCAAAGGTCTTGCCCACTTCGGGCAGATCCACAAACACCACATCGCCCAACGCATCCTGCGCATGGTGGGTGATGCCAACAACGGCCGTATTGCCTTCAACATTCAGCCATTCGTGATCGGGTGTGTACTTGATGGACATGAGAAACTCCTGAGGAAAAAGTTGAACGAGAAATTGAGAGAATTGATTCAAAAACCAAAAAACAAGCGGCTCCTGCAGACTGTATCCGCTGGCGCAACCGCGCGTTCAATGCCGCTTATCCGCGGTAATACCGGGTTGGTACAAAGGGCATGGCACAGACCTCCATTGGCACCGGTTTGCCGCGCACGACGGCCACCAATTTTGTGCCCAGCTCACTGAGGGCCGAATTCACATAGGCCATGGCAATGGGTTTGTCGATCGTCGGCCCCAGCAGTCCGCTGGTGACTTCACCGACCCGGTTGCCATTGCCGTCCTGCAGCTCGGTGTGGTCGCGCACCGGAATCCGCTCAAGTGCAATAAGTCCCACGCGTTTTCGCAGGCCATTTGGTGCTGTAGCCCTCGTGGAATCTGCAAGTGCAGCTAGTATTTTTGTAGCACCAGGAAAACCGCCTTCGCGCGCGCCACCGGCGCGGCGCACCTTTTGCATGGCCCACAGCAAGCTGGCCTCCACCGGATTCGTGGATTCGTCAATGTCGTTGCCATACAGGCACAGACCGACTTCGAGTCGCAGCGAGTTGCGCGCGCCCAATCCAATCGGCTTGACTTCTGGCTGGGCCAGAAGGGCGCGAGCCAAGGCGTCTGCCTGGCTGTTGTGGACCGAGATCTCGAACCCGTCTTCGCCGGTGTAGCCGCTGCGGGTCAGGAACACATCGATCTTTTGTGTACCGGTGTCCACCGTAAAGTTGCCGCCAGTCATGAAAACCAGCTTCTCCACGCCGGGTGCGAGGCGTGCGAGGGCGGTGACGGCTTGTGGGCCCTGCAGTGCGAGTAGCGCCCTGTCGGGCATAGGGATGACTTCGCAGCGGTGGCCGATGCGGTACTGAATGTGCGCAATATCACCGACCTTGCAAGCACCATTCACGATCACAAAAATCTCGTTGTTCCCTTTGTTGAAAAACATCAGGTCATCGATGATGCCGCCGTCATCATTGAGCAGCAGGCCGTAGCGCTGTTTGCCAAGTGGCAGGTCGAGCACGTCCACCGGCATCAGCGTCTCAAACGCTGCTGCCGCGTCTGCGCCCACCAGGCGCAACTGGCCCATGTGCGAGACATCAAACAAGCCTGCCGCCTTGCGGGTGTGGTGGTGCTCTGCCATCAGGCCGGCAGGGTATTGCACCGGCATGGAGTAGCCGGCAAACGGCACCATGCGCGCGCCGAGTTCGATGTGCAGGGCGTTGAGTGCAGTGGTCAACAGGGTTTCAGTGGATGCAGACAAGGTGGTCTCCAAAAAGACTTGGCTTCAACCATTCGGTTGATGCCGGGGGCAATTAACCATCCACGATGCAAACACACATGTCTACACCCTGGCGCTGCCCCCGCTGTCCGCTTTACCTGAGAGATTCGCCGGGCCTGCAGCGCGATTCACGCGCAGACTGCGGTTTGCTCCTTCGGTGGGCGCCATCGTGTAGCGCCTCTCTCCAGTGGGGATCGGGTTGCAACGTCGCCGTTACAACCCGTTAGTCAGTCCTTTTGCCTGAGCGTTCAGACCGCTGCAATCAGCAGTCCTGCGCCTTCGGCGGCCTTTTTGAAAGGCTCTCTCCTGACGAAGGCTGAATTCTAAACGAGCGGCTAAACCCTTGGCTGCAAAGCAGTAAGCGGCCCTGTGAGCAAGGAGTCGGGTCGCTGCGCAGCATGGTGCCATGAACGAACCTGATGAATCACCCAATCGGGATCATCCAGAGGGAGATCATGCCCTGCCGTGGGATGCAAGGCCAGCGCGCTGTGCCAGCACCGTGCAATGGCCAGCGTGCAGTGCACGTTGACCAGTTGGTCCTGCTCGCTGCCCAACAGGAGAAGCGGGGTGGCTGGCGCTTGCCTCGCTGCCCGAAAGCGGGCGGCGGCCACAAGTTGTCGCAAGACGTTGGTAAAACGGACCGGACGCATCCGCCGGATGTGCTGCCAACGCGCCAGTTCGGACTGGTGCTGTTCTGGCTGGTTGCTGGTCATTTGCAATATCTGGGCTTCTACCTCGTCCGTTGTTGGGCGCAATATCAGCATGCGCACCAAAGTGGCGAGACTTCGTGGTCGAAGCCGATGCTGCAGCGGGCTGAAGGGGCGAAAGCTGGTATTGATCAAGACGGCAGCTGCCAGTTCGTGTGGCGCTTCGCAGGCCCACTGGGCGGTCACCATGGCGCCCATGGACATGCCCAATACCCGGTAGGGCGGTTGATGCCCCAAACTGGCAAGCTGCATCCGGCAATGGGTAACCAGGGCTGCGATGTCCAGCGGACTGGTACTGTGGTGCAGCGTGCCATTGCCCGGCAGGTCAATTGCGATGACCCGGGCGCCCGGCAGGGCGCGTTCAAAAGCATCAACAAAACCACCCCAGTGGCCGGCTTCGCGGGTCAGACCGCGCAAAAAGATCCACAGTGCCATGGCTAGCGGTACCAGTTGCGCAGTGCGTCAGCGTGAAAACCGGCGCGCGTCAGGTCAGTGGGCGTCCAGCGTGTATGGCTGCAGGCCGCCCGCGACAGGAAGTCGAGCAAGGACAAGTGGCGGCGCAGCACGCGGTGCTGACGGTGCTCGATCAGCGGATTAAAAATGCCTTTCAGTGAGAACATTTGACGCGGGTTCTTTTTGATCCAAAGCCACGAGCCCATCTCCAGCGTGAGCGGCAGGAAAACACGGTCCTGCTTCTGGCAGGCCCGCAGGTACAAATGGTCCCACACATCGCCATGGGCCAGGTACTGAAGGCTTTGTGGCTCGAACACGTACGGGTGGTGGCTGTAGGTTTGCAGAAACACTTCTTTGAGGGCCTGCATTTCTGCCAGGTGGGTGATCGGCTTGCGGGTGTGCGCAAATGGAAACCAGATGCGGTCCCGCGCACCAAAACCCGAGTGGCAATCCAGCGCCATGCTGAATTTGCGCGTTAGCAACTCGGATTCGACCACATTGCTCAACGCCTGATTCTCGGCCTCCATGTCAGCACCTGCCTTGCCCCGAAACCACGGCAGCCCGCTGCTGATGCGTTGCCCACCAATCAGAAACGGAACCTGGTCGACGGCCTCGACCGGTGCGTTACGCATCAGGTCCACACCCCGCGGGTTGGCGCGTGTACCCATCAGCATGCCTCCCGGGTTGACAATCGGCATAAAAACCATCCGCACGGATTCGAGTTGCCGGTGCAGGGTGGCGTCCCACTGCAAGCGCATGACCAGGTTGTTGAGGAATGCAATCACGACCTCGGCACCAATTCGCTCCAGTCCATGAACGCCGCCAAAGAAGCCGATTGCGGGCAGCTCGGGGCTGGGGTTGCCCATTGAGACCGCATACACCGGCAAGCGGCTTCCCGCCGGCGTTGACACCGCGTGCAACTGCTTCACTTCAAGGTATTTGTGTCCCAGATCAAGGGTGCGCTCCAGTTCTTCGAGCTCGGGCAATTGCTTCATGGGCGTGTTCGAGTGGCTGACTCAAAATCGTCACATTGCCGCGCTAGTCTTCGCTCAGATTCAATGACGAAATAGGAGGCGATCATGTTCTTGAAATTGTTGGGATTGCAAAAAAAGCTGGATGCCTTGTTTGATGAAGGTTGGGTCAGCCTGGGTGTTGCATTGGGTCTGAGTGGCAGCTCCAAAACCGAACCGACCACACCTTTGAGGTATCCCGGTGAGTAAGGCGACGCGGCACTTGGCGGTGCTGGGCGGCATGGTGTGGGGCGTGCTGGAGTTGTATGCATTGCAGCGCTCGCGCTACCTGACCTGGCGTACGCGCCTGTGAGCCTGGCGCTAAAACGCTTGGCCGACTGTGCGTGCAGAGGCACGCAGGAATTTCAGTAGGCTGTCATGGGCCTTGAGTTCCCGGGCGATTGTCAGTGCATGAAGGCGGTCGCGTTCGGCGCCCAAGGTGCTTTGCAACTGGCTGGCCTGGCGTAACCATTGTTGCGCGCGCCGTTTGGGTAGCAGACTGCGCAGTGCGTCCGTACCATAACGCAGTCGTTTGGCCAAAATACGAGCACGGTGACGGCTAGCCGGTTTGCCTGATTTGCGCAGTGCTGTCGTGAGGTTTTCGTTCCAGCGCTCCATACGCTGATTGCCCCACTTTCGCAGGCTCGTGGTTTTGCGTTGAGGCAGCGGCGCCGCAGCGCAGGCAGTTGCGCTGGGGCTGGACTCGAGCCATTGCGTCATGGCGATCAGGGTCTGACCCACGGTTGGGTCATTGAGCGCACCGCGCACCAAGTGCAATTGGCGTGCTGCGGCATCCGTCAATGCCAGTTGCAGGGTTCGCCAGTGCTGCGCGCGCTTGCGACTGCCCCCCACATAGGCATGGGCCAGCATTGGCAGGGTTTCCAGATTGGCGACCTCCAGGTCACGCAGCCTGCCCAACGCCATTAGAAGTGGCTGCAGCGCCTGCCAGGTCGGTGCGGCTTGAACAAGTGCGGTGTTCTTGAATAACTTGAGGCCGGTCTTGAAGCGCCGCCAAGCCACGCGCGCCTGGTGCACGACCTCGGGGTCGTCTGACAACACCATTGCGTGCAGGTTGGTGGTGAAGTGGCAAAACATTTCGCGCAGCACCAGGGTTGCGGCATCAGGAACAGCCATCTCGCGCCCAAGTGACGCAGCTTGCGATCGCAGGGCTTGTTCGGGGGTCTGACTGGCCAGAGCAAATCCCCGCTGGGCCTTGCTCGACCCCAGGGGCAAGACTGCCATCGTCTGCGCAATCTCGGTTGCGACGCGAAACAGGGCGGAGGCTTCACCCGCCTTAAGTTCGAGCTCGAGCTCGCAAATTGGTACATGGTGCGGTCCAACAGTAATCTGGCCCAGGTCCAGGGCAACTTCCACGGTGCTGCCGTCAGGGTGCTGAACGCTCCAGCGTGTACGTTTGAAGTCGGTCGTGAAGCGCGGCGTCAGCGTCTGGAAAAACGTGTTGTCGGGGTCGTGTTCGACCCAGGGCGTATCCCGTAGCATGTCCAGACTCAGCGCGTTGCCCTCGACTGCAGACTCCCACTCACCACGCTGGCTCAGGGCAGAGTGGGCAGCGCCGCCAATTTTCAGGGTCTGCAGCCAGACTGCCTTGGCTGGCCCGCCCACCCGCCGTATCCGCAAAGCCATGCGCCGGCGGTTGAGGTCGTCATCGGGCGTGTCGTAGTAGGTGTTGTTTAGCTGCTCATGGGTTGCGCGCTGGCCTGCCAGCAGCGCCAGCTTGGTGAGTTGTTGCTCTAAAGAAGATGCGTCCGTGCCCGGCAATGCCAGTTTGAGTTCAATCTCCATGGGGGCTTGGTTTTCAGTGCGGGTGTGTTGGGTTTGTTTCATTGCGGAGGCAGCTTACTCCAGTCATGTGACAGCACGTGCATCACACGTGGCGGGCCCAAGGTCCGAGAGCCAACTGTTCCAGGGCGCCCACCGTGCGAGAAAAATCACGCGATGCCAGCATGGACCGCTCGATCAGCCCTACTTGAACAGCACGCGCATATTGGGCCCTTGCAACGTCAAAGGGCAGTCCCATTACATCCATCGCCAAGCCAGTCACTTCGGCAACGCGCAGTGCAAATTCCGGTTGGATGGTGGTATCGAATGCGAACTCCGATGAATCAGGCTTGGTAGCGGCAGTTGTCATGATGGTTTGCATGGCGAATCCTTTGTAATGCGGTCCAAGTGTAAGCATATTAGGGTTAACCCTTGCTAAATCAAGGGGTTGCGCCTCTACTGTGTGGTTTTGCCAACGTCTCATGGTGTCACACAACTGCCACCAAAGTGACGTGAATGCGTCATGCACGACTCGCACAATCGCGCCATAACGAGCACGATGGAGATTGCCATGAATGATCATTTGCAGACAAAAATGCCGCCCGCTCAGCCTGGGTTGGGGAGCAGCAACCGGCGCACGCACGACTTTGAGCAGCAATGTTTACGGGTGTTGCGCTGCACTGCCCGCGCGTTAGCCAACAGCCCCGGAGGATTGCGTTTTAAGGCCGGCACCCGGCCATGGTTGGACGCCATTGCTGAATGCAGTAGCAGCGGGCGCCTGACAGTTCAGCCTGGAGGATGTGTATGAGCGGAGTTGAATTTCTGGGCAATGGCTTACAGCAGTCGGTCAGCATGGCGCACACCGCGGGTGGCGCGGCGGTGGCAACGGGCGGCACGCC
>CAIQBN010000427.1 GCA_903870065.1 uncultured beta proteobacterium
CCTGCATGTCAAGCCGCTCACAGCAAGCTCCCCATTGCCTTACGAAAGAACCCCAGCATGAACGCTATGACCGAACCCAGGCACTTCGAGCGCCTCTCCAATCAGCACCTCGATGCGCTGGAAGAGGAAACCATTTTCATCTTGCGTGAGGTTGCTGCGGCCTTTGAGCGCCCTGCCCTGTTGTTCTCGGGCGGCAAGGATTCACTGGTAATGCTGAAGTGCGCAGAAAAGGCCTTTGGTGTTGGGCGCATTCCGTATCCGCTCTTGATGATTGACACCGGACACAACTTCCACGAGGTGACCGACTTCCGCGATTTCCGTGCCCAGGAAATCGGCGCTGAACTCATTGTGCGCAGTGTGGAAGACTCAATGAAACGCGGCACTGTGCGCCTGGCCCATCCCGGTGAAAGCCGCAATGTGCACCAGTCGGTCACGTTGCTCGAAGCCATCGATGAATTCCGCTTTGACGCGCTAATCGGAGGTGCCCGTCGTGACGAAGAAAAGGCACGCGCCAAAGAGCGCATTTTCAGCCACCGCGACAGTTTCGGTCAGTGGCAGCCCAAGGCCCAGCGCCCCGAGTTGTGGACACTGTTCAACACCCGTTTGCAGCCCGGCGAACACTTTCGCGTGTTCCCGATCAGCAACTGGACCGAACTCGATGTGTGGCAATACATTGAGCGTGAGCAAATTGGCCTGCCCAGCCTTTACTTCACCCACAAACGCAAAGTCGTGGAACGCAAGGGTCTGCTGGTTCCCGTCACCGACTTGACGCCGGCCAAGGCAAATGAATCAGTTGAGCTGCGGGATGTACGATTTCGAACGGTGGGCGACATCACCTGCACGTGCCCCGTGGAAAGCCTGGCGGCAACCGCCGCCGACATCGTGATCGAAACACTGGCGGCCGATGTCAGCGAGCGCGGAGCAACCCGCATGGACGATAAAACCTCGGAAGCGTCGATGGAAAAACGAAAAAAGGACGGGTATTTTTGAACACGCCGCGGCTTGCCCACTGCGGGTTGCCGCCGTACCCCTGAACTATGACACCCTGTTCCCCTAGGACATCAAAAATGACAATCACTACAAATTTAATAGCTACTCACGCTGATTTCACGAGGGCTAACGGCCAAAATGACACACAGTCTGCGCTCCGGTTCATCACTTGCGGCAGTGTGGACGATGGCAAAAGCACGCTGATCGGGCGCTTGCTGGTAGACAGCCGATCGGTGCTGCAAGACCAGCTCGCCAACGTCTCCAAGAGCGGTGAAGCCGACCTGGCCTTGTTCACCGATGGCCTGTCGGCCGAGCGTGAACAGGGCATCACGATTGATGTGGCATACCGCTACTTTGCAACACCAACGCGAAAATTCATCATTGGCGACGCCCCTGGCCACGTTCAGTACACCCGCAACATGGTGACTGCCGCCAGCAGCGCACACGCTGCCGTGGTGCTGGTGGACGCCACCAAGCTCAACTGGAGCGTTGACGGCCTGGTGGAGCTGTTGCCCCAAACTCGGCGTCACTCCCTGCTGGTGAACCTCCTGCGCGTGCCCAGCATCGTGTTTGCGGTCAATAAGCTCGATGCCCTGGGCAATGACGCAACGGCTGCATTTAACAAAATCCACACCGCATTGGAAGCCTTCGCAGCACATGCGGGCATCTCAATCAATGCCATCATCCCCATCTCAGCTCTCAAGGGCCACAATGTGGTCACCGCCCAGGCTGACTGGTGCGGCTACGCCGGCCCCAGCTTGCTTAGCGTGCTTGAGACCTTGCCAGTCACCCCGGCAGAAACCGACGTTCCCTTTGCATTCCCGGTGCAGTGGGTGGAAAAATTCCACTCCTCAAACGACACAAGCCAGGGCCGTCGGGTATTCTGGGGCCGTGTCGCGACAGGCAGCGTGCAGCCAGGCGATACCATTTCCATTCTGCCAAGCGGTCAAACGGCCAAAATTTCCCAGGTTCTCAATCACGCCCGCGTGCCCACAAATGTCGGCGCGGGCCATGGAGCGGGAATTGTGCTTGACCGCGAAGTGGATGTGTCGCGGGGTGACTGGTTGTTGGCGTCGAGCGATGCCCCCAGCCATTTCGAGACCACGCGCGAGATCCGTGCGACGGTGGCATGGATGGATGACGAGCCCCTGGTCGCAGGGCGCGTCTACTTGGCATTGCACGGACATCGCTGGATCAAAGCCAAGGTCAAACGTATCGTGCACCGCCTGGACATCGACACGCTGGCAGAACAAGATGCATCGCAAATTGAACCCAATGCAATCGGTCATATTGAGCTGAGCTTGCAGGAGCCCATTGCCTCACTGGCCTACAACCGCTCCCGTGTCATGGGCTCACTCATCCTGGTGGACACGGCCAGTCACAAGACGTCAGGCGCACTACTTTTGAATTGACTTGCAACAAGCATTGCGCGCTAAACCCGGCTTTGCGTGTCCCTCTGGCGGGTCGGATAAGCAAATGCCAATAAAATCGGCGGTCAGTCAAAAAACCCCTCCGTCCAAGAAATCAAAATGACCCATACCGTCACCGAAGCCTGCATCAAGTGCAAATACACCGATTGCGTCGATGTCTGCCCCGTGGATTGCTTCCGCGAAGGCCCCAATTTTTTGACCATCGATCCTGATGAGTGCATCGACTGCGCCGTTTGCATTCCTGAATGCCCGGTCAACGCGATCTACGCCGAAGAGGATGTTCCATCTGACCAGCGCCACATGACCAAGCTGAATGCCGAACTGGCCAAGTTGCAATCGTGGCCGAGCATTACCAAACGCAAGGCTCCATTGCCGGAAGCAGACGAGTGGAAAGACAAGACCGGTAAGCTGCCATACCTAATTCGCTAAAGCGAACTCCAAATCGCGATCCGGGCAAGCATTTTGTCCCCTCCAACGTATTCCAGTCCGACGGACACCTTCGACCCGACGCTGTGCACAATCGAAGCTGACGCGGTCATCGTCGGCGCAGGCCCGGTCGGCCTGTTTCAAGTATTTGAGCTAGGGCTACTCGATGTCAAGGCACACGTTATCGACTCATTGCCCCACCCGGGGGGGCAGTGCGTGGAGTTGTACCCCGACAAGCCAATCTACGACATTCCGGCAGTGCCAGTGTGCACTGGACAGGAGCTGACCGACCGCCTGCTGCAACAAATCGCCCCCTTTGGAGCCACATTTCATTACGATCAGGAAGTGACCACCGTCCAAAAGCAGCCCGATGACCGTTTCCTGCTCGAGACTAGCAAGAGTGGGCGTTTTCTTACCAAAACCATTTTTATTGCAGCCGGCGTGGGTGCTTTTCAACCACGCACCCTCAAGGTGGAGGGGCTGGAAAAGTTCGAGGGCGGCCAGCTTCATTACCAAATCAAGAACCCGGCAGATTTCGCTGGAAAAAACATCGTTGTAGTTGGCGGTGGAGATTCGGCCCTGGATTGGGCTCTGAACTTTTGTGCCGGCCACCCCGACGGCATACCCCATAAGGCGGCCAGCGTGATACTGATCCATCGCCGCGATGGTTTCACCGCTGCACCAGCCAGTGTGGCCAAAATGCGCCAACTCTGCGACGCGCTGGAAATGCAATTTCTCGTGGGACAGGTAACCGGTTTTGAAGAGTCCGACGGCCAACTGCGCGACATCAAGGTCACCGGGGCGGACGGTATCACCCGATTGGTGCCTCTGGACGCACTGCTCGTCTTCTTCGGCTTGTCACCTAAGCTAGGACCCATCGCAAACTGGGGCCTGGATATTGAGCGCAAACAGCTGTTGGTGGATACCGAAAATTTTTCAACCAGCATTCCCGGCATTTTTGCCGTGGGAGATATCAACACCTATCCTGGAAAGAAAAAGTTGATCCTGTGTGGTTTTCATGAATGCACCCTGGCTGCATTTGGTGCGATGCCCTTCATCTTTCCGGATAAAAAGGTATTTCTGCAATACACGACCACCAGTCCCAAACTGCACCATGTTCTGGGGGTAGAAACACCCGTATTTGATTGACACAGGATTTTTCAAAAATCTGATGCGCCGCCAAAAATCAAGATTTTCCACGCTATAATTTAAGGCTGTATTCCTCGATAGCTCAGTCGGTAGAGCGCCGGACTGTTAATCCGTAGGTCCCTGGTTCGAGCCCAGGTCGAGGAGCCAAAATCGCACTGGATCAATGACAAGGCTAACGCTAAGTCATTGATTCAGTTAACGATTCTGGCAACAGTGATCCCTGATTTGTCAGCGTCATTCTCAGACTCCGCTAGTCCGCCGGTTTTCGGCACTTAACGGAGAATGAACATGACTGTTTCGACTGGTAACCGCGAACAAGCGACTCCCGGCGCAAGTTCGCAAAGTATTTCACAGCGCCTGCGGGCGCTTTCGGTTCGACCTGAAGCACTCACGGTGCGCGATGTGATCGACCGCTACATGGCCCAGTATGCGGGCCTTGACCCCACACGCCCCCAAAGGCTCAATGCATGGGTGACCATGATCGGCGAGTTCACGCTGGAACAGGTGGACTCCGACTTGGTGCACGTCTGCCGCAGTGAGTTGCAAAGCAAGCCCCCGCTGGTCTTTGTCGGCCTGGATCATCTTGGACAGCAAATCTTCAAGGTCAAGGGCCGCGCCAAAGCCAAATCCACCGCCACGCTAAACCGTTACATGGTCGCCGTGTCTGCGGTGTTCACATGGGCCATTGAACAACGCCTGGCACCCAAGGGCTGGGTGCATCCCTGCCGTGGCATCAAGCGTCTGCCCGACGCCAAAGAGCGGGTGCGCTTCCTGGATGCTGCCGAGCGCACCAGGCTCTATGCTGCTGTCAAGGAGTCCGAATACCCGCGCCTATATGCACTCACGCTGATGGCGCTCAAGACCGGCGCACGCCGGGGCGAGTTGCTGGCCCTGACCTGGCGCGATCTGGACCTGGAGAGCGGCATTGCCACGCTGGCGCGTACCAAAAACGGCGACCGGCGCACCCTGGTGCTGCTGGTCGATGTGGTCGAGGCCTTGAAGCCCTTCAAATCCAGCGATCCGACGCGCTTTGTGTTCGGTAGCGTGCGCAGCAAGTACCAGGTGCCCACCAGCATCGATTCAGCCTGGCGCGACGCAATCACCCGCGCCAAAATCCGGGATTTCAAATTCCACGACTTGCGCCATTGCTTTGCCTCCTACATGGCGCAGGCCGGCACCCCCTTGAACATCATTGCCGAGGCACTTGGTCACCGCAAACTGGACATGACCAAGCGTTACGCCCACCTGACCACACAAACCAAGGCCAGCGCCATGCTGGCAGCACTGGGAGGCATCCAATGAGCGACCTAGAATTCGCAATGAATTTCATGGACGAGGAACTTGAAAAGCTGAATTGCCTCTCCATTGCGCTATGCAATCAGCTACAACCGGACGACCCCAAGAACCCCGACGATGGCGACAATTTGATTGCCTGGAACCTTGCACGGATTATGAGTGAACGCCTTGGGTCCGTGGAGTTTTCCAATTCCATGCGTCAATTGCTGCGCGTGCGCGCGTTCGCCAGCAACGATGGGGCCTGAGCCATGATCACCAATACCGCAATCCATCCCGAAGTCAATCAACTTACTTTGCAACTGGCCATGAATATGATTGACGAGGAAATTGAAAAGCTGCACGCCCTGGCCATCGTCTTGACAAACCGGCTTGAGCCAGAAGACCAAAAAAATCCCACCAACGACCTGATTTCATGGCGGGTCGCTGAGGTGCTCCAAGAGAGACTGGGAGAAGTGGAGTTTTTTGAATCCATACGCGAACTGCTGCACGTGAGTAAAGCGGACCTAATCGCCTAAGATGACCCTGCCAAGCCTAGCCCGCGATTGATCCCCAAAGGCGAAAAGTCGGACCCTTCACCGACCTGGCTCTGGCACCTTATGAGGGCCGCACCTGGAAGGGACTGCGATGAAGATCAATGAAGCGAAAGCGCTTTTTAACAATGCCTGCGACGTATTGAAAAGCGCGGCGAAAGAAATGCCCGGCCCACCTGGCAACGATTGCACAAGTGATGCAAAAGGAATCGCGGCGCTGATGGCCGATTGGACAGATCGGCGCGCGTTTGATTCCGATCAACAGGCCATAGAAGTCCATGTTGCCTTCACAAAATGGCTGCTTTGCACACTGGCACTTGCAGTGATCGAAGCCGAACTGGGCGAATCAGGCGGCGTCATCAACCTCAGTGAGGTCCTGAAAAGACACCATGCGACCCCGCCCTTGATTGACCTGTCCAAGGCGCTTTTATCGGGCAGATCATTGGATGAGTACGCCTTTTATGAATTGAGAAGCGAGGTTTATGCCGTAGTTGACCAGGTTACTTTTTCCACTGCCGGGCGCGCCTGGAGAGCCGCCCACACCGCCATCATCAACGCACTCAATGACCCCGAGATTTTGGCAAATGATGAAACCGTGGCGTTCCTCGCAGAGATGGAGGAAATGGCGCGAAACGCGGCTGGTGCAATGGGGGTTGCACAGGTCATGCTGCCCCTACAGGCGCGCATGCAATCACAGGCCGCAAGGCAGGCCAGAAACAAACGCACCGACATGGGAAGCGCAAAAGTGAAAACCCGGGCGCTTGAACTGTACGACGCCAGCAGCTGGACGACGAACGCCGAAGCTGCAAAAGCAATTTACCCCCAATTGCGGAATTATGTCAGCACCATTCCAAACGCCAAATACCCAAGCAAAGAACGATTCGCCAAAACCTTGGGGCAATGGCTGATCGAGCGAAAAAAGAACACCGCCAACTGTTAGCGGTAGACCGCTAACAGATAGCGGCATTTACCCCGGGCGCTATGCCCGCGACATTCACTCCCAGAGGCGCAAATCTGCACCTCACGGCGTCTGGGAACCAAGACTAAACACCTTGGGACGCTGGCAAATCAAGGAGTGATGAATGGCAACTATCAAGAGCAAAATCAAGGGCGCGCAGGCGACCCCCTTCATGGCTGATTTTGTGCCCATGAATACGCTTTGGGAGGGCAGTAACGCGCCCTACCCTAGCAAATACTCTGCACAGTGGGCCGTGCGCAAACTGCGTGATGATCTGGCCGCTGCACGGGCCGTGGCCCTGCATTGTGGTGCGTTGATGGTGCACCCGCAGCGCTTCGCAGAAGTCGCAGAAAAAGCTGCAATCGATCAGTTTGCCAATAGAGTCACCAAATGCGATCTGGCATGAGAATGCCAATACACGCGCCAACCAAAGAATGGCCTTTCATACAAAGGTCCGAACAGTACGCTGGGCTTAAGTACCAGCTTCACTTGCTTGGCCACGAATTGGTGTGCCTGAGTCGCACCAGTGATGACCGCACTGCTTACCTGGTAACCCACCAGGGACAGGGTCTCTATTTTTCCAAACTGGGCGATGTACACGAGCACCTCAGCGTCCTACGGGGCGAGCGCTATCAGGCTTGTAAATTGGGCTGACCGATGGCCGAAACGGACCCCACAAGCAACGCACCGAAATCGCGGCGCAAGGCCGCTAGTGCAAAAGACCGCAGCGATGCAACGCCCCAACTGTTTGACATGGCCGAGGCGATCAATCGCTATGCCGTGGTCTATGGGCAAGATCAAATTTGGGACACCCGACTGCTGATCGCAATGAAGCCCAACGCTTTGCGCCTGGCCATTGGCGCTCATTCCTACAAGGAATGGTTCGCCGACCCGACAAAACGTGTCGTGTTACCGAGTCAAATTGTTTTTGATCCGACCGGCACATGCGGCAGTGAATGCATCAATCTTTTCAAGGGTCTGCCCATCGAGCCAATGAAGGGCGACTGTGCCGATTTGCTCTCGCTGTTGATGCACCTCATAAGTGAGTCGGCAGACAGTGAGGAAGGCATCGCAAAAGTGCTGGACTATGTCCTTAACTGGATGGCCTACCCGCTGCAAAACCCTGGCGCAAAGATGGCGTCTGCGCCTGTATTCCATGGGCCGCAAGGCACCGGGAAAAATCTATTCTGGGAAGCCTATGCGCGCATTTTTGGCGACTACTCCGCAGTGATTGGACAAGCCCAATTGGAAAGCCGATACAACGACTGGGCCAGCGGCAAACTGTTTTTGATCGGCGATGAAATCGTGGCTCCAACTGACCAGGCGCACCAAAAAAACGCACTGAAAGCGCTGGTGACCGGTGAGACAATCCAGATTGAAGTGAAGTTTCAACCCCTGCG
>CAIQBN010000428.1 GCA_903870065.1 uncultured beta proteobacterium
ACAAGTTGAAGTGCTGAAACACCATGGAAACCTGAGAACGCAGGCGTTGCAGTTGCGGCTGGCTACTGACCTTCAGAGTTCCGATTTTGTCGGGTACCAGGTCGAGTTCTTCGCCGTCGAGCACGATGCGCCCGGCGTTGGGTTGCTCCAACAAATTGAGGCAACGCAGAAAGGTGCTCTTGCCGGAGCCGCTGGAGCCGATCATGGAGATGACGTCGCCCTTTTGCGCGGTGACACTCACGCCCCTGAGCACTTCGTTCGTTCCAAAGCGTTTATAAATTTCCAGTCCTTGCAGGATGGTGGTGGTGGGCATAGGCCGGTCTTTCATGGTGGCAAACAACTGCTCAAGCGCTCAGGGGCTCAGCAGCTTGCCGGTGCGCGCCAGCGAAATGCCGGCAATCTTGGCCAGGCGCTTGCCGGGCACGGCCCAACGGGATCCGCAGCGGGCGTACAGCAACCCGTCCGATTTGCAGCGCAGTTGCGTCACATTGCCAGTCAGGGCGTCCACCACATCGGCAATCACGTCGCCACCCACCACCCGCTCGCCGGGGTTGCGGTGGAACACCACCACCCCTGCATGGGGTGCGGTGACCGGCTCGGAGCCTGACAGCGGCGTGGGCACACACAGCGCATTGCGCAACGATTCCGGCACTCCAGAGATGACCCCCTGCTGCGCCAAGAATGTGCAGATACCCTGTGCGTCCTGCTCGGCCAGCGCGTGGTTGGTGTCGGTTTCGCCGCGCAGCTCCACGGTGGCACCAAAACACGCCAGTGCAATGGGAAACTCGGGCAACCGCTTCTGCAGGTCGAGCCACGGGCGGGTGCAGGCCTCGTCAAACGGCGAGTCGCCCGACTCGGTAGCCAGCAGGATCGCCCTGGCGCCGATGGCTGCGCCAAGTTGTTCCGCGGTGTCTGACTGGGGCGTGAGGGCGTAGAGGTGCATCACCGCGTCGGTGTCGCAGTGCAGGTCCAGCACGATGTCGGCGTCCACTGCGAGTGCCAACAATTGCTTTTTGAGATCTTGCGTCGGATTGCCGGGGGTCTGAGCCCCAACGGCTGCCAGCATGGCGGTGCGGATGCTGTAGGTGTTGGTGACCGAGTCTTGTGTGAGCAAGGGGCGTACCGCATCCACAACTTTGGCTGCCAGCTCTGGATAGCCGCGGTTGAAGTTGCCTCCGTCACGCAAATCAAAGCGCCCCTGGTGCTGACCAAACAGGTGTTGGCTCAGTCCAATCGGGTTGGCAAACGGCACCAGCACAACTTCGCCAATGACCTTGCCGTCGGCCAGGGCTTGCTCCAGCAGTTGCGCCAGATGGTGGGCCACCAAAATGGCAGGCACCTCATCGGCATGCAGCGCACTTTGGATGTAAACCTTGGGCCTTGCGCCCGGCGTGCCAAAACGCAGTACCTGCAAGGATTGTTGCGTACCTGGTGTGCCGCTCAGAAGTTCAATAGTGTGGATTTGCATGGGGAGTCGCCAAGGGCGTTGGGGGATTCTTGGGTTGGTTCTGGGTCTTCTGGGGTTGCAGGTGCCGCAAAAAGCGCCGCTCCAGCAGCTTGAAGATGCCCACCAGCGTGAAGGTCAGGACAAAGTAGATGGCCGCCGCCACGCCGAACGATTCGGTCACCAGCAGGTTGTTGGCATACACGTCGCGCGCCACACGGGTTATGTCGACCAGCGTCACCGTACTGGCAATCGCCGTGGCGTGCATCAGCCCGACCACTTCGTTGCTGTACTGCGGCAGAGCGCGGCGCAGCGCACTGGGCAGCAGAATGCGACGGTACAGCGTGAAGCCGCCAAGCCCATAGCTGCGCGCCGCTTCAATCTCGCCATGGTGTGTGGCCTTGAGGGCGCCGGCAAAAATTTCGGTGGTGTAGGCGGTGGAGTTGAGCGTGAACGCCAGCCAGGCGCAAAACCACGCATTTTTCAACAGCACCCAGGCGGCACTCTCGCGCACCGCCTCAAACTGGGCCAAGCCGTGGTACAGGATGAACAGTTGCACCAGCAGCGGCGTGCCGCGCAATACATAGGTATACAACCAGACTGACTTCGATAACAGGTGATTGGAAGAAACCCGTGCCACTGCCAGCGGCACCGCCAGCACAAACGAACTCAGCAGGCTGATGGCCAGCAGAACCAGGGTGGTACGGATGCCCTCCACATACAGCGGCAGGCTGTCTAGAATGAGTTGCCACTGCACGTTAGAACTGCACTTTCTTGACGCCCAGGCTGAAGCGCGCTTCCAGCCGCGAAAGGGCAAAGATGGAGACACTGGTCAGCGTCAGGTAAATCAGTGCCACCGCCACATAAAAGGTGAAGGGCGCGCGGGTGGACGCCGCGGCCAGCCCGGCCCGGTGCACCATGTCGTCCAGACCGATGATGGACACCAGCGCCGAGGCCTTGATCATGATCAGCCAGTTGTTAGCGAACCCCGGTATCGCATGGCGCACCATTTGTGGCAGCACGATGCGCCACCACACCAGGCGGCGCGGCATGGCAAAGGCCAGCGCTGCCTCGGCCTGCCCTTTCGGTACGGCCAGAATGGCACCCCGGAAGGTTTCTGTCAGGTAAGCGCCGAAGATGAAGCCAATGGTGAGGACACCGGCCAGAAACGGGGGCACGTCGATATAGTCCCAGCCCTGCATCTCGGCCAGCTTGTTGATGCCGATCTGGCCACCGTAGAAGATCAGCAGCATTAGCACCAGTTCGGGCATGCCCCGAATCAAGGTGGTGTAAACCTCTGCACACCAACGGGCCGCACGCGAGCCGGACAGCTTGGTGGCCGCCCCGATAAGGCCGAAGACGCAGGCGATGGCCAGGGACAGGGCCGAGACGCGCAACGTCAGGCCCAGCCCCTCCAGAATGGCTGGCAAATATCCGTAGAGCACAGGTCGATCCGGTTGCTATAAAAACGATAGCTTGCTACGCAAGTAATACGAGGGCTACCAGCTCTTTTCACCAACAAAATGTCGGCACCAATCCGCAAAAGGTCTATTTGAAGGCGTAGTTCACGCTAACAAACGCGCTGCGGCCACGCGGGTCGGTGTAGGTGGGGTCATACCCCGCCAGGAAGTAGTAGGCCTGGTTGGAGAACGGTGGCGCCGTGTTGAGCAGGTTCAGCACACCGGCACGCACCTTGAGTGCCTTGCTGATGGCATAGCTGCCGGTCAGGTTCCACAGCGAATAGGCTTCGACATCGCGGGTGGGCAGCAGGGTGTTGCTGCTGGGGTCGTAAGTGGTGTTCTGGTCGCGGTAGCCCTGCGAATACTGGTTGGCCAGTGTCAGGCTGAAGGGCCCCTGGTCCCAGCCCAGGCTGATACGGTGACGCCACTTCTGGATCACCTGGTCATTCAGGAAGACGCCAAGGTTGCTGCGCTTCGGCTCCAACGGGCCAAACTGTCGGTCATAGTTCAAAACCAGGGTTCCACTGAAGTTGGCGCTGAAACGTCCCAGGCTGGTGGTGCCACCACGGTAGTCCACGCCAAAGTCCAGGCCCGATGTTTCCAGGCTGCCCTGGTTTTCTTTCTTCAGGATGATGTTGGTGATGTCGCCAAAGCTGTTGCGCTGGATGTAGGTGCCGTTGTACTTGGCCGCGTTGTCCACAATCACCTGCTCGCCCAGGGTGCTGATCACATCGGTCTTGCGGATGTTCCAGTAGTCCACACTAAAGTTCAACTCCTTGCTGGCGTCCAGCACAAAGCCCAGCGATGCCTGTTGTGACTTTTCGGGTTTCAGGTTGGGGTTGGAGCGGCGCTCCACCGGCCACTGGTTGGTGCAGAAGTCAATGTCGTCCTCGGCCGCCAAACAGGTCGGGTCGGTCAGGAAACTCGATGTGGTGCCAAAGGTGACGGGGCGGTTCAGGTCATCCAGCGAGGGGGCGCGAAAGCCCGTGCCTGCAGAGGCGCGCACCAGAAAGTTCTGCTGCGGCTGCCAGCGCACACCAAACTTGGGGTTGGTGCTGGAGCCGGCGTCGTTGTACCGGTCATGGCGCAGAGCGAATTGCATCTCCAGTGTTTTGCTCACAGGCGCATTCACTTCGGCGAACACCGACGTGACCTCACGGCTGTTGTCCGTCGCCTTGATGTCGGTGGCAGAGCCAGCCAGCGCGCCGGAATCGCGGTCGCCAGCGATGTTGTTCGATAGCAGCAGCGCAGACGGGGTGAAAGTCGCGTTTTCGCGGCGCAACTCCGCGCCCAGTGCCACCGCCAGGTCACCGCCACCGAGGGCCATCAGGGCTTTGGAGATCTTGCCATCGATGCTGGTGGAGACGCCTTTTGAGCTGCGCGCCGCATCGTTGATCTTGATGCTGTTGATCAGGTCCCGCCCGGACTGGCTGGATGGGCCAAACGGGTTGATGGTGCCGTTACGCACGCCCGCATCGAACTTGTCGAACAACACATAGCCGTTGACATAGTTGTCCGTGGCCTTGTTTTCCGCACGCGCCACGCCAACGTCGTAGTCCCACCCGGCAAGCACACCGCTGGCACCCAAAACCAGGCGCTCGGCCTTGCTGTTGACTTCGTTGGTGCGGTTGCCGGCCTCACTCATGCGGTAGCGGATGCCACTGACAGTTCCGGTTCCCAAAGCGGCGGCATAAGCAGACGGCAGCACACTGACCGGCAGGTTGCGGATGCGGATGGGATTGGGGCTCAGCACATAGCGCGATTTGGCGTCGGACTCCACCAGTTCAGCAAACACCTGGTTGTCTTCATTGACTTTGAAGGTGGCGCGGCCGATGAAGCCTACCTTGCTGGCCTCAGGATAGATTTCAGTGTCTTGCATGTAGTCGTAGCTGCACGCCAGAGGGCCGCCGGGGCCGGTGGCTGCAAACACGGTGGCAGGACCATTGCAGGTGGGTGAACTCGGGTTGATGCGGTTGCGGGTGGAGCCGGCGGGCAGCAGACCCTTGGCAATCAGCGTGTTGCGTTGGGCACTGGAGATGTCAATGTTGGCCGGAAAGGTGCTGCTCGACATCAGCGCCGGCAGGTTCGTCGCCAAGGGGCGGTCCTGAATGAACGCGCGTTGCCCGGAACGCAAGGCATCGAGTTTTTGGATGTCCAGCACACCAAAAATGTTGTAGCCGTCGGTGGCAAGGTCACCGGCGCCGCCACTCAGGCTGGCGGTGCGTTTTCCCGCGCCACCCTGCTGGGTGTTGGCGGCCGATGCGTTGAGGTCTAGGCCGCGGTAGTCTTTGCGGGTGATGAAGTTAATGACACCGCCAATGGCATCCGTGCCATAGATGGCAGAAGCCCCATCTTTGAGCACCTCAACCCGCGCAATGGCGCCTGCCGGAATGTTATTGAGGTCAACGCCAGCGTTGTCGCCGGGCGATGCAAAATTGGCCAAGCGGCGGCCATTGAGCAGCACCAGCGTGGACGACACGCCCAGGCCGCGCAAATTGGCGCCATTAAAGCCACGCTGTCCGGATGTTCCATCGGTAATGCTGGCACCGTCTGACAAGGGCGCGGTATTGGCCGTGATGTTTTTCAACAATTCGGCCGCCGTGGTGACTCCGCTTTTGTCGATGTCTTCGCGCTTGATGACCTGTACTGGCAAGGCGGTTTCGGACTCCAGTCGCTTGATAGAACTTCCGGTGATTTCAACGCGATCGAGTTTGCTGGTTTCGGACTGCGCCAGCGCGGATTGACTGAGCAGCACGGAGACGGTCAGCGCCGCGGCGTGGGCACAGGGGCGAAGCGCAAACACGGCGCGTACGGACAGGGGCGAGAGGGTGCTTGTCATGGGAGGCCTTGGGTGGAATGTGACGAAGAGGTTGATGGGAGCAATAGGAGTTGCGTGGCTTGCGGTAAGCGGGCTGCTGTGCCTACTCGCCGCGAATATTCACGTCAAAGTACTTGTCGTTGAGGGTTTTGTAGACCCCGTTGGCGGTGATGGTCTTGAGCGCGGCATTCACTTTGGTGCGCAGTGTTTCTTCCCCCTTGCGCATGGCAATGCCAGTGCCGCCGGCCTTGTTGCCACTGGGGTTGATGGGTGGCCCCACTTTGCTGAATGCCTTGCCTTCAGGCGACTTCAAGAATGCGGTGGTGGCGGCAAGGGATGAGCCAAAGGCAATATCACCACGCGCTGCCGCGAGCTCCATAGTGACGTCGGCCTCCTTGGCCACCTGCAGAACCTGGCTTTCTTTGTAGTGCTCGGCGATGTACTTGGCGCGCGGCGTGTTGCGCGTCACGATGATGGTCTTGCCCTTCAGTGCCGCAGGGCTGATGTCTTTGATGGCGCCCGTCTTGGCAATGAAAGTGGACGGGATGTCGTAGTACGAGTCACTGAAGTCGGCCACCTTCAGGCGCTCTTCCGAGATCGTCATGGAGGCCACGATCATGTCGAACTTGCGGGCATTGAGGGCAGGCATCATGCCGTCCCACTCCTGCGACACCAAAGTGCACTCTGCCTTGAGGGTGGCGCAAATGGCGTTGGCGATGTCGATGTCAAATCCGGAGAACTTGCCGTCGGTCCCCATTTGGGAAAATGGCGGGTAATTCGCTTCCACGCCAATACGAATTTTGGCCCAACCGGGGGCTTGGGCATGCGCGCTGGCAGCCATGCCGAAAGCGGCGGTGAGTGCAAGTACAAGTTCAAGTGCAAGGGTCAGCTGGCGAGACATGAAGACTCCAAAAAGGGGAAAGTTGAGAAACCGTTCCGAACAAGAAAACCGTAATGTACAGTTATTTACATAACTGTTCTATATGTAAATATAAGTACAAACCCTGCAAGCATGTCATCAATACATCGTCAACAATACTTTCATCGGTCTTTTTCAAGCAATAGATTTTTCAACAATTAAAGAATTGCAAAAATATTTGCCAAACTGATGCACTCTGCTACTGCGTACCAACGGTCCCGAATGCCAAGAATTCAATGGTTAAAAATGATTTGGCGCTCCCGGTTCGCCGTTGGGCTCTACCTGGCGTTGCTGGCAGGCCAGGCGGCGTCTGCCGAGTCGTCTCGGTTAATTTCCAACCTCATCATTGGTGGCGGGGAAAGGCGCTGCTCCAGCTTTACGGGCCCAGGAACCAGTCGGGACTGCACCGCCGATTGGGACACCATCCTGGCGCAGGACCCGGCGTTTAAAGGGATGCGCCGGGAGAGCATCAGTTTCGAAACCCACTACCCGACTCCGGCATTCACTTACGAGTTGACCGGTGCCAGCCTAACGGCCTTGCGCCAAGTGCCTGCCAAGTTGTTCAACCCGAACCGCAAATCGCAGGTTATGACCGAGCTGAACCGAGCCTTGCAAGCGGGCGGACCACAGCAGGGGCTAGGTTGGGACGCTGTGCACCAGATGCTTCAAAAGCTACCGGATTTACCCGAAAGCCGCTTGACCTTGGCCGAAGGTGCTGTGCTGCGCTCCGCGTTGGTTCAAGCTGCGCCGCAGTTGCACCGCAAAGTGCAAGCACGCTCAACCCGGTTTTCATCCAACAGCGCGAGTGTTGCGATAACGACTGAATTGGTTGCCGCCGCACGTGCTGTTAACGGTGGCAAGACGCCGCTGATTGGAGTGGTCACGGCGTCGGCCGGGCCGCATCCGTTTGTGGACCGCGACATCAATGTGTTTGCACTGCAATCGGCTGGTGCTGAGGTGGTGTACCTGCCCCTGGAAGGTGGGTTTCGCCAGGCGCTTGACTTGGACGACTGCACCAATCTGCGCTACTACTACGACCACTACACTAACACCAACCCCGAGCAGCCGGTCTACCATGCTGACCTGCTGTTCCCCGATCTGGCGCAGCAGCAACAGGCCTTCTGTGCCAACGGTGGCCAATCGCTGAACGCCCTGCTGAACCGATTGAACGGCATTTATTTTTCGGGTGGAAACCAGGCGCGCCATCTGGAGAGCCTGGTGAGCAAGGACGCCGCCGGCCAGTACACGCTGCCGAGTGCCCAGCTCACTATCCTGCAACGCCGCCATGCGCAGGGCAAGCTGGTGGTGGCGGGCACCAGCGCTGGCAACCACATTCAAGGCGGTGGCCTTTGGCGCGGTAAATCGGTTCCCATGATCGGCGGCGGGGACTCGTATGACGTCTTGCGCGCTGGCTTCAAAAAAGGCGCCGGACCCACCGCAGAAGCACAAGAGATCGGGCGATCTGCGCAAACTACTGCCTATGCGCCTGCGATCTATCCGCTTGGCGGTTTGGGCGTCTTTCATTTCGGGGTGCTCGACTCCCACTTCTCCAAACGTGCCCGGGAGGCACGATTGATCCGCGCCACGCACGACGCGGACATGGACTATGGATTTGGCGTGGACGAGAATACGGCGCTGCTGGTGAGCCAGGCAGACGCACAAGGCACCACGTACTTTTCTGTGCTTGGGGCAGGTGGTGTGTTTATTGCCGACCTGCGAACTGCCACTAGCCGGGCAGCCCCACAAGCTCACTTTCGTATCGACGCGGTGCGCGCCCACTACCTGCTGCCGGGCGACTGCGCCAGCATCAATGCGCAGGGTGACTTGAAGGTCAGCCTGTCACCCAGCGTACCAGTTCTGCCACCGGTGAACAACCAGTCGCCGGTGATGCAAGTCCGGCTGCTGGACTATGGCGCATCGAATTTTTTGAATCTGTCCAACACCATGGCCTGGCGTGGCGCCATGCTTGGATTTGGCACCACGCACCATAGTACTGACCCACGCAGCCAACAGAGTGCCCCCTACTACAGCGCCACGTTGTCGCGTGACAGCCGCACACAATTTCGCGGGACTGCCAGCACGGATGAAAATGGCACGGGCAGTGCCTCCTATACCGGGCTGCTGGTCCGACTGGCACCCTGCGATGGCTGGTGCACTGCGCCAGCGCCCCCGCCTGAAGCGCCGAAATGACCAAGGCGACCCGCAATCATTGCTAGACTGCATTTCCATGACCCACGACGCCACCGCCGCAATCCCCCCGTACTCCAGCCCGGCAGTAGACACCGCATTTGCACAATCCCCGCTGGGTTTCAAGTTGCGCGCCGTTTTAACGGAGGGGCGAGGCAATAACGTTGCCATTGCCGACTTTCTGTTGCGCAACCCCGTGCGAGCAACCGCATGGGGCATTGAAGAACTGGCCACAAATACCCAGACCTCTACCGCGACACTGAGCCGGTTCGCCCGCACTTTGGGATTCAACGGCTATGCTGCATTGCGCAGCGGCATGGCCGACGCGCTGCAACACGCCCTGCAACCGGTGTTTCAGCCTGTCGACAAACTGCGCAACGCCCTGCAACGCAAGGGTGAAACGGCCAGCAGCAGCAACCCCATCATCGCAGAGAGCCTGGAAGCCAGTGTGAGCAACTTTCAGGCGGCATCCGCGGGACTCAACCCCGCAATGCTCGTGTCCATTGCACACAAAATCCTGGCAGCGGACACCGTTTACACACTGGGCTTTGGCATCAGCGCGCACCTGTCAGCGATGCTGGCGCTGGACCTGCAGCCTTTTTGCCGCCAGGCAATCAACGTGGTGGAGTTTGGTGGGACCGAGGTGGCTGCCGGACGACTGATGAACATTGGCCCCAAGGATTTGCTGATCTCCATATCCTTCCCGCGCTACGCCAGCGATGCGGTCATGCTGACCCGCTATGCGCGTGATCGCTGCGCCCATGTCATCGCACTCACCGACTCCATGGCCTCGCCCTTGGTGAACTGGTCCCACGATGTGCTGGTGGCACCCGCCACACACCCGGTGCTGTCGAGCAGTTATACGGCTGCGTTATTGGTCATCGAAACGCTGGTGACCAGTTTGATGATCAGCGGCGACAACCAGGTGACCCAGGCAGAAAAGCTGACCGACGCTATTTCGGCCTACTTGTACACCGACAAGCCTGGCAGTGACAGCGGCATTGATCGCCCGCCCAAGCGCATCGTGCGGGGGTGATGCTGATTCATCCCGGCTCACGCACCGTCAATGGGAAACCTGCAAACTCCTTGATGGTTTGCAACTCGGTGCTGGTGACCACCTTGTCAATGCACAGCGCCACATCGTCCAGCCAGGCGCTGGTCAGATCGCGGTAATGGGCCAGGTCGCGGCACGATAGCCGCACCAGATAGTCGTAGCGCCCGCTGACCAGATAACAGGCCACCACCTCAGGGCAGGCGACCATCGCTTGCTCAAACCGCTTGACGGTAGCCTGGCGCTGGTCTTTCAGTGCGACCTCGGCAAACACGGCTACATGCTCACCCAAGGCCGAGCGGTGCAACATGGCCCGGTACCCTTGAATGAGCCCTTCAGCCTCCAGTCGGTGCACCCGGTTCAGGGTAGCGCGTGCTGAGAGGTTAACGCGCTCCGACAGGGCCTGCGCACTCATGCGCCCATCGTGCTGGAGCAGTTCCAGCAGGGTCCGGTCGACGCGGTCGAGTTCCATGGTCAGGGTGCATCCAGCGTTTTGATGGCTGCCAGGCGCCGCAACAATTGCTGCAACAAGTCTGCCTGCATGTCACGAAACAGTAATACCTCTTCGGCCTCTTTGGCCAGCACGGCAGACTCATTAAAACTGATGTCGCGCTGCTGGGAAATCTCGGTCGGCGCTATCAACTCGCGCCCGTCGGGGGTGCGCATGCGAAACTGCAGCCGAATACGCAACTGAAACTCGCGCACCTGACCGGATGCGTTCACACCAACGACATTTTTCTCGCGCAATTCCTGCAAAATATCCACAACCACCTGCGGCGACGCGCCTGCCGAAGCTCCGCCAGGTGGCACCAGCGGCACGATGGCGCTGCCAAAATACCGAATCAGATCGGCCGCCACCAGGCCATTTTTTTCGGGCGTCACCGCCAAGGTCTGGAAAGCAAAAGTCTGGCTGCTGCGCAGTTTGAATCCGCAACCAACCACCAGCCAGGAGGCGAGCCCCGCAATGGCCCAGCAGCGTCGATTCATTTCCATGTCCAGATGCCGCGCCGGATCAGATGACGACATTCACCAGGCGCCCCGGCACCACAATCACGCGTTTGACCGCTGCACCGGCAGAAAATTGGACAAAGGTAGGGCTCGCCAATGCCAATGCTTCAATCTCTCCCTTTGACGCAGTCGAGGGCACCATCACCGACCCGCGCAGTCGCCCATTGATCTGCAACATGAGTTCAATTTCGTCCTGCAACAGGGCCACAGGGTCGACCACCGGCCAGGCCGCATCGAGCAAATCACCGTGGTCCGCGCCGTAACCCAGTTCGCTCCAAAGCGCGTGGGCAATATGCGGAGTAGCCGGATACAAAGAACGCAGCAGGATAGAAAAGCCTTCGCGCACCGCGGCCACTGCTCCCTCCGAATCCATTGCTTTGAAATCTTCCAGGGCATTGATCATCTTCATGGCGCCCGACACCACGGTGTTGTATTGCATGCGTTGGTAGTCGTAGTCGACTTGCTTGAGTACATGGTGAATTTCGCGACGCAACGACTTGGCTTCTTTGCCAAAATTTATGGGATTTTGGCCACTAGCCCTCGTCAAATCAGCGCTTTTAGCTCCTGAATTCATAGCATGCAGTTTTACCCCGAAGTTCCATACCCTACGCAAGAAACGGTAACTGCCTTCTACGGCGGCATCATTCCATTCCAGCGTGGCTTCGGGCGGCGCGGTGAACATGGTGTAGAGGCGCGCCGTGTCGGCACCGTACTTCTCGATGAGGTCCTGCGGGTCGACTCCATTGTTTTTCGACTTGGACATGGTGCCCACGCCCTCGTAGTCGATTGCGGTGCCTACCGGCAAGCCGCCAACCGCTTTGATCAGTTTGGCGCCAATGATCTTGCCCGCTTCGTCGAACACGTGCTCCACATCCTGTGGCCAGAAGTATTCCTTGCCGCCCTTGTCGCCTTTGCGAGAGTAAATATGGTTGAGCACCATGCCCTGGGTCAGCAACTTGGTAAACGGCTCATCCACGCTGACCAAGCCCAGATCGCGCATCACCTTGGTCCAAAATCGCGCATAAAGCAGGTGCAGGATGGCGTGCTCGATACCACCAATGTACTGATCCATGCCGCTGCCACCCCTGGCCAATTGCTGGTCCCGCATCCAGTAGGCCGTGCCCTCGCCCACCATGGCCTGATCGTTCCTGGGATCGCAATAGCGCATGAAGTACCATGAACTGTCGACAAAAGTGTCCATGGTGTCCGTCTCGCGCCGGGCGGGCTTGCCACACACCGGGCACACCACACCGGCATGAAAACCTTCGTGTTTGTGCAACGGATTGCCTGAGCCGTCGGGCACACAGTCCTGCGGCAACACGACTGGAAGGTCTTTTTCCGGCACCGGCACGGCGCCGTGTTCAGTGCAGTGGATGATGGGAATGGGCGTACCCCAGTAGCGCTGGCGACTGACACCCCAGTCACGCAAACGCCAGGTCGTCTTTTTCTCGCCCAGCCCCTTGGCGAGCAACTCATTGGCCACCGCATTGACCGCATCGGCACAGGACAGACCGCTAAAAATGTCCGAATTGACCGTAACGCCGCGCTGCTTGTCGCAGTACCAGTCCTGCCACTGGTCGTGGTCATAACTCAGACCGTCAATGTGCACGACGTCGTCGATGCGCAAGCCATACTTCTTGGCAAAGGCAAAATCACGCTCATCGTGGGCCGGCACGCCCATCACCGCGCCGTCGCCATAACCCATGAGCACGTAATTACCAACCCACACGTCCACCGCGTCGCCGGTAAGCGGATGAATCACCTGCAAGCCGGTTGGCATACCCAGCTTGTCCTTCACCGCCAATTCGGCCTCAGTGGTGCCGCCGGCCTTGCATTCTTCGATGAACGCAGCCAGGCGCGGGTTGGACTTGGCAGCGTGCAACGCCAACGGGTGCTCGGGCGCAACCGCGCAAAAAGTAACACCCATGATGGTGTCGGCACGGGTGGTAAATACATACATGCGGCCGCCGTCGATCAGCGCGCCATCGTCGCCCCGGATGTCATGGGTGAATGCAAAGCGCACGCCGCTGGACTTGCCAATCCAGTTTTCCTGCATCAGCTTCACGCGCTCGGGCCAGCCCGGCAGGCCGGTCTGGACATGGTCCAACAGTTCCTGCGCATAGTCAGTGATCTTGAGGTAGTAGCCCGGAATTTCGCGCTTTTCGACCGTCGCACCGGTGCGCCAGCCCTTGCCGTCAATCACCTGCTCATTGGCCAGAACGGTCTGGTCGACTGGGTCCCAGTTAACGACCTGGGTCTTGCGGTAGGCAATGCCTTTTTCCAGCATTTTCAGAAACAGCCACT
>CAIQBN010000429.1 GCA_903870065.1 uncultured beta proteobacterium
AAACAAACGCCAACCCGATGGCCAGGGCCCAGGCGCGAACCAATACTTTGAACTTTGTATGCACAATCATTTCCTTTTAGAAAAACTAACAACCGCCGTTTTGGACTCCGGGTCGGAATCCGGGGCGCAGCGTCCGTAAACAGCGAAATTTAAAACCGGCAATTGTAATTTGCCTAGATAACCCTGTGTTCAGAACGCACAGAACTGAACCTAGCGTTTTCGATATCAGGGTTTCCACCTGTTTACTTGAAAAGTCCGCACGCAATTCCCGTGCCGGTCACTCCAATCCCGCCATTCCGTAGAATCTGCGGGTTTGAGCCCAACCCAAGGATCGCTGACATGACCGAAACCACCACCGATCAGCACAGCGCCAACCCCCTGCTGCGCCCTTGGGGCGAGCCCTACGGTCTGCCGCCGTTTGATGCAGTGAAACCAGAACACTTCGGCCCGGCATTTGACCTAGCGCTCGCAAGCCATCTGGAAGAAATCGAGTCCATCGCAAGCAATCCGGCACCACCAGATTTTGCCAACACCATGGCGGCATTGGATTGCAGCGGCCGCCTGCTTGATCGGATTGCGCTGTTGTTTCACAACCTGACCGCCAGCGAAACATCGGACGCGCTACGGGCGGTGCAACTCCAAATGGCTCCGCGCCTGGCTGCACACGAGAATGCGGTGTTCATGCACCAGGCGCTGTTTCAGCGGATCGACTCCTTACATCAGATGCGCGCCAAGCTGGACCTGGACACTGACCAGTTGCGTCTGCTCGAACGCGTACATCTGGACTTTGTGCGCGCGGGGGCCCGACTGCGCGATCAGGAACGGCTGCGTTACGGAGAAATCATGTCCGAACTGGCATCGCTGTGCACCCGGTTCTCCCAAAATATATTGGCCGAGGAGTCAGCCTATGTATTGGAATTGAAGGGCGTGGACGATCTGGCTGGGCTGCCGGGCTTTGTGCTGGAGGCAGCGCGTTCGGCTGCCGCGCAGCGCGGACTGGGCGCATCCACCTATGTGATCACATTGTCACCTTCGCTGGCCGAGCCGTTTTTAAGCTTTGCGGATCGCCGTGATCTGCGCGAAGCGGTCTGGCGCGCCCGGATTGCCCGCGGTTCCAACACCGGCGCGCACGACAACCGACCCGTCGCAGCGCAGATCATGGCCCTGCGCCAGGAACAGGCTGCACTGCACGGGTTCGCAAGCTATGCCGATTACGAGTTAGTCGACCGCATGGCTGGCAAGTCCGATGCCGTGCTGCAACTACTGCACCAAGCCTGGGAGCCGGCCAAGGCACATGCAGTAATAGACCGACAGGACCTCACTGCAATGGCGTTGACCCTCGGGCAACCAACGCCCATCGCCGCCTGGGACTGGCGCTATTTGGCGCAAAAGGTGCGTGCCCAGCGGTTCGATCTGGACGATACCCAGTTGAAACCCTATTTTTCTCTGGAGGCGATGATTGGCGCGATGTTCGACTGCGCCCGTCGGCTGTTTGGCCTTCACTTCATTGAACAGCATGGCATCGCACTGCACCACCCCGACGCCCGCTTGTGGGAAGTGCGCAACGCCGATGAGGCACTGGTCGGGCTTTTTATAGGCGACAACTTTGCCCGCACCTCCAAGCGCAGCGGTGCCTGGATGAGCGTGTTTCGCAGCCAATCCGGGCATTTTGGCGGCACCTTGCCCATCGTCATCAACAACAACAATTTCGCCAAGTCCAACCCGACACTGCTGAGCTTTGAAGATGTACGAACGCTGTTCCATGAATTTGGCCATGGCCTACACGGACTTTTGTCCAAGGTGCGTTATGAACGCCTCGCGGGCACCCAGGTCCTGCGGGACTTTGTCGAACTGCCATCCCAACTTTTTGAAAACTGGGCCCTGGAGCCCCAGGTATTGCAGCAGCACGCGCGCCACTACGAAAACAGGCAGCCAATGCCACTGGATGTATTGGAAAAGTTAAAACGCTCACGCCAGTTTGACCAGGCTTGGGCCACCATCCAATACACCGGGCCGGCCCTGATCGACATGGCGCTGCACGCACTGCCCAATGGCACGCCGGTGGACATTGCCCGCTTCGAAGCCGAACAATGCGAGCGCTTGGGCGTTCCGGCGGACATTGGGCAACGCCATCATCTGTCGCACTTTCAGCATCTGTTTGCCGGATCGGGTTATTGCGCTGGCTACTATGTCTATATGTGGGCCGAAGTGCTGGAGGCTGATGGCTTTGACGCCTTTACCGAAGCCGGCGACGCTTTTGACGCACCAACCGCGCGGCGCTTACTGCAGACGATCTATAGCACTGGCAACACCACCAATCCAGCGGATGCCTACCGCGCATTTCGCGGCCGGGATCCGCGTGTCGAACCTATGCTTCAAAAGCGCGGGTTACTCAGCGCACATGCTCGCTGAGCGGCATCACTCTGCCAACACCAAGGCTCCAGCGCCGCCCTTCAACCTGATTTGATTGCACCTGCCATGTCCATCTGGAAACAAGCCATCTCCCTTGAGTTACTAAGCTCCATCAGTGCCAACACTGCAGCCTC
>CAIQBN010000430.1 GCA_903870065.1 uncultured beta proteobacterium
ATGAGTCGGGTGGCGCCCAGGCGGGCAGCCGCCAGCACAACCAGCGGATCACCTTGGTGTGCAGGTTGCAGGTCAGTCTGGCGGCGCACTGCCACATAGTCAGGCTTCCATCCCGCACTGCTGAGTGACTGCATGGCCTGAGACTCAAGACGGGTAAGGTCCGAGGCTGTCCAGGCCGTGTTGGTGCGCAGTGCCTGCGCGGTTGTTTTGAGCGTGGCCGACAACTGCACTGCCTGCTGTCGCTCGGCCGGGCTCAGATACCCGTTTCGCGATGACAAGGCGAGCCCGTCGTCGCTGCGTTGTGTTTCGCCACCAACAATTTGAACAGGCATGGCCAATTGTTTGACCATATTGCGAATCACCATCAACTGCTGGTAGTCTTTTTTTCCGAACAGCGCGGTACGCGCCTGGGTGCAAGACAGCAGTTTTAGTACGACTGTGCAAACCCCGATAAAAAAGCCGGGGCGGAAATGGCCTTCCAGAATGTCTGCCAATTCGGCTGGCGGATGCACCTTGAACGTCTGCGGCTGGGGATACATCTCGGCTTCCTTGGGCGCAAACACCAAATCACAGCCCGCAGCCTTTAGTTGCTCGCAGTCTGCATCGAGCGTGCGGGGGTAGGTGTCGAAGTCTTCGTGTGGCGCAAATTGCAGTCGGTTGACAAAAATGGTGGATACCGTGATGTCGCCCAATGGTTTGGCCTGACGCACCAGGGCCAAATGCCCCGCATGCAAGTTACCCATGGTCGGGACAACCGCGGGGTGGCGAAAATTGCTCAGGTGGTCGCGCAGTTCAGAGAGTGTGTGAACGAGTTTCATGGCAGAGTGAGAAAGTTCTTGTCAGAAGCACCGCAGGTGCTTGGGCGTGTTTTTATTTCACCAGGCGTGCAAGTTGTCGTCGGGAAAAGAACCGTTTTTTACGGCCGCAACGTAGGCTTCAAAAGCTCCGCGAATGCTGCTGGCATCGTCCATGAAGTTGCGTACGAATTTTGGGTTCTTGCCCAAATTCAAACCCAGCATGTCATGCATCACCAGAACCTGCCCCGCCGTGCCCTTGCCGGCACCAATGCCAATGGTTGCGCAGTGGGTCAACTCGTCTGTCAGTTCCTTTGACAACGGCGCTGGCACCATTTCCAACACCAGCAGGCTGGCCCCGGCGTCCTGGAGTTCATGTGCCTGTCGCTTGAGCAGTTCGGCGCTGACCTGTGTTTTGCCCTGCACGCGATAGCCACCCAGCGCATGCACGGTTTGCGGGGTCAGACCGAGGTGGGCGCACACAGGGATGCCGCGTTCGACCAGGAAACGCACTGTTTCTGTGGTCCAGCCACCGCCTTCGAGCTTGACCATATGGGCGCCAGCCTGCATTAACACCGATGCACTGCGAATCGCCTGTTCCCTGGATTCCTGGTAAGAGGCAAATGGCAAATCCCCAATGAGCCAGGCAGTGGCTTGGGCCCGCCGCAAGCCGCGCGACACCATTTCCGTGTGGTAGCGCATGTTTTCCAGCGAGACGCCCACCGTGGTGTGCAAGCCCTGGCACACCATGCCAAGCGAGTCGCCGACCAGAATGCTTTCAATGCCGGAGGCGTCCGCCACCGCGGCAAAGGTGGCATCGTAGGCGGTGATCATGGCGATTTTTTCCCCGCGGGCGCGCATTTCCAGCAGCCGCGGAAGGCTGATCGGTTTGCGACTGGGCATGGGCGAAGCAGGAGGCAATGTGCCGTAGGGCGTCGCGTGCAAGGCGGCAGCTTGGCTGTCGGATTCTTGTGTCATGGTGGTGGGGACTCCATCAACTGGTTTTGGGCAGGGCCGGGCCGAATACTAACTGGATTGCGCTTCACCGCGCTGTCGTGATTCAACTTGGTGCGTAGGCCAAGCGCACATAAATGGGTGCAAATGCTTCTGCCTGGGTGATTTCGATGAGCGTTTCTTTCGCCAACTCCAGCATCGCGATGAAGGTCACCACCAGCACCGAGGTTCCGCTTGCGGGGTCAAACAAGTCCTCGAATCCGACGAACCTGCGCCCCTGAAGCTTCTTGAGCAACATTCCCATATGCTCCCGCACTGAAAGTTCCTCGCGCGTGATCTTGTGGTGCTGCACCAGTCGGGCCCGCTTGATGATGTCGCGCCAGGCGTCCTGCAAGTCGGTCAGGTTGACGTCCGGAAACCGCGGCTGGAGCGACTGTTCGATCAAAACTTCCGCTTTGAGAAAGTCACGGCCAAACTGCGGCAGCGCGTTCAGGCGGGCGGCAGCCAGCTTCATTTGCTCGTATTCAATGAGCCGGCGCACCAGTTCGGCGCGTGGGTCCTCGGCCTCTTTTCCATCAGCCACCTTTCGGGGCGGCAAAAGCATGCGCGACTTGATCTCGATCAACATCGCCGCCATGAGCAAGTATTCGGCAGCCAGCTCCAGATTTCGCTTGCGGATCTGGTCGACATAAACCATGTATTGGCGGGTCACGCTGAGCATCGGAATGTCCAGAATGTTGAAATTCTGTTTGCGGATCAAGTACAGCAGCAGGTCCAGCGGGCCTTCAAAGGCCTCCAGAAACACCTCAAGCGCATCGGGCGGGATGTACAAATCCTGTGGCAAGGCAAACAGCGGCTCGCCATACAGCCGGGCCACAGCCACATGGTCCACCACCTCCGGCATGGTCGGCATAACTGCGCCGCCCAGGCCGGAGAGACCCGCGTCTGTGGAAGATTGCATGGTATTGATGCTACTAAATAAATAGCGCCTCGCGCATATTGCACGAGGGCTAGAGCCCTATTTGGCTAAACCTACTTGTCGGTCTGGTAGACATATGGCTTTTGGGCGACACGCCCGCTGCGAAAGCCAGCGGCCGCGTCGCGGTCAACCGACTTGTCCCACAAAAGCTTGCGACCCTGTTGCTGTTGCGCTTCCAGCGCCGGCTGGCTCGACTTCAGTTGC
Source organism: uncultured beta proteobacterium (assembly GCA_903870065.1). GTDB lineage: Bacteria > Pseudomonadota > Gammaproteobacteria > Burkholderiales > Burkholderiaceae_C > Allorhodoferax. The sequence continues at coordinate 2,932 of CAIQBN010000430.1, forward strand.
TCAAGAAATTGGGTGGCTTCGGACTTGTAGTCTGGGCGGCGAAAAATATTCATGGGGCAACCTTGGGAAATCGTTTGGTGGTATTTTACCGGGCAGTTGGATCAATCGGCGCGAATGGGTGTGACCATTGTCGTGGTGGCGGCAGCGAGTCCGCCAGCCAAGTCAGCAAACAAATGATCCGCACCAATGCGGTCGATGAAGCCACTGCGTTGGGCGATGTCCAGCGGTTGGTGCATCAATCCACAGATCAGCAGTTCAACCCCACTCTTGTGGCATACACGGAACAGGTCATTCAAGGTGTCTGCACCGGAAGAGTCGATGTAAATGACGTTTTTGAGGTCGAGCACCAAAACCCTGTTTGGCAAATCATCGTGCAAGTCCTCAATCAATTTCACTGCACCAAAAAATAGCGCGCCATACAGTCGATACGCTGCGATCGCATGCGGGATTTGTGTATCCACATTGGCATGGCCATCCAGTGCAACCGGCTCACTGCGGGACAGGCTGGAAATCCGGTAAATGAAGGTCACGCAGGCCGCAACCAACCCCACTTCCACCGCCACCGTCAGATCAAACACGACCGTCAGGAAAAAAACTGCCAGCAGCGTGGCCCGGTAGGGCAGTCGGAATTGGCGCAGGTTCCAGAACTCGCGCCATTCACCCATATTCCACGCTACAAACATCAAAATCGCGGCCATGGCAGCCAGTGGAATGTTTTGCGCCAGCGGAGCTGCCAGCAAGACCACCAGCAAGAGGGTCAGGGCATGCACGACTCCAGCAACGGGACTCTTGGCACCACTTTTGACATTGGTTACGGTTCGAGCGATGGTCCCGGTGGCGGGCATGCCACCGAAAAATGGGGTAACGAAATTGGCAATTCCCTGAGCCATCAATTCCTGGTTAGGGTCGTGGCGGTCATCGGTCATGCCGTCTGCCACGCGGGCACAGAGCAATGACTCGATCGCACCGAGCATGGCAAGGGTGATTGCCGGAATAAACAAAAAGCGTGCGGTCGCCCAGGAAAAGTCCGGCCAGGCGAACGTGGGCAGTGCGGAGGGAATCCCGCCGAAGCGGCTGCCAATGGTTTCCACGGACAAGTCAAAGGCCGACACACACACGGTGGCCAGCACCAGCCCAATCACCGAGCCGGGTATTTGCGACAGGATCGCTGCCCAGCGAAATCGCTTACCCAACTTTGGCATGCCAATTTGCCATAGCACCATGCCACACAAACTGCCCACTGCCAAAGCGGTTGCATCCAGGCGGATACTCGGCAGTGCTTTGCCCAGGGTGGACAAAATGCCGAAGAAGTCGCCAGGCATACTCACCACCGTGAGTCCCAAAAAGTCCTTGATCTGGGAAATTGCCACCAAAACGGCAATGCCATTGGTAAACCCAATCACAACCGACACGGGAATGAAACGCACCAGTGTCCCCATGCGGAAGAATCCCATGGCGAAAAGCATTACGCCGGACATGGCGGTTGCAATAATCAGGTTGGCAAGGCCATAACGTTCGACGATGCCATAAACAATAACAATGAATGCGCCGGCCGGGCCGCCGATTTGCACCCGGCTTCCACCCAGCACCGAAATCAGCAGTCCGGCGATGATGGAGGTGAAAAGTCCTGCCTCCGGCTTGAGCCCGCTGGCGATGGCAAAGGCCATGGCCAGTGGCAATGCAACCACCCCCACCGTCAGGCCAGCCCCGACGTCCTGAAAAAGGAGTTGCCGGTGATAACCCTGCATCGCGTCGACCATGCGGGGGCGAAACCAGTGCGCGCGGCGAGGCTTCGTGTCTTGTGCTGATGTCATCGTGCCATTGTCCAATAGTTGGGGCGGTGTGGATCAGTTTGCCCCAGATGAGGGTGTGTTTGTGCGACGGCCCAACTCCCTGGAGGCCAGGAACACCCTGGCTACGCTGGGTATCAGTTCCCGCCATGCCAATTCATCAAAACCTGGCGGGCAGCGCACGCCGCTCAGGCTAAAGAGTGCGCTGGGGTCACCGTTGACTGCGAATGCCAGTTGGTTGGTGGCGCCGGGATCGTTGACCAGCAACAGCCGGCTTTCAAATGCTGCCTCGATCCGGTCCACAATGACCTCGAACAGCGGCTTGCAGCCATGCAAGTTCGCCACAAACATTCCGCCCGGGTTCAGTGCGGCATAACAGTCGCTGTAAAACTGGGCTGAGCTCAATGCGGGTGGCAGGCCATCAATGTCGAAGCCGTCGGCCAGCAGGATGTCAAATTTTTCTTCCGTCTCCCGCAGGAAGCTGGCCGCATCGGCCAGACGCACGGTAAAACGGTGATCATCCGGCGGGACCGCAAACGAATTGCGCAGTGCGATCACGTGGGGGTTGATTTCAATTACCGTGATATCGGTGTGCGGCAGGCAGCGGTAGCAAAATTTGGCTAGCGACCCGCCACCCAGGCCGATCATGGCAATGCTGCGTGGGCTGGGGTTGTGCAGCAGGAAGCCCATCATGATTCGGGTGTATTCAAACTGAAGATCGTCCGGCCGCAAAATGTCCATGCGGCTCTGAATATCGTGCATCGAGAAGAACAGCGACTTGCTGCTGAGCGTCTCGTAAATGACGGGTTTGATATGCAAGTGGCTCGGCATGTCAATGCGGCCCGGATGCAAAGCGGCCATGTCGCAGGTCATCCACAACCGGTCCCCAGGTCAGCACCATGAGCACCAGAGCCAGCGGAATGGTGGCAATGTAGCCAGAGCTCTTAAAGCCGTAAGCGCCCAGCAAAGCGCCACCAAAAAAGCTGCTGACCAGCAGGGTGTGAATTCGCAGCTTGCGCCGGTTGGCAACCACCTTTTGCGGGAAGGCGGAGCGGTTGAAATACAGCACTTTGCCCAACTCAATGCCCAGATCGGTGAGCAGACCCGTGACGTGGGTTGTGCGGATTTCTGCATGTGACACCTTGGTGATCACCGCATTTTGCAGACCCATGATGAAGCACAGCAACACCACCGTGAGTGGAACAAAGAGGCCGGAAAAGTGGTTGATGGCCGTGCCAAAAATCCCGAATACCAAAAGTAAACCTGCCTCGATCAACAAGGGGCGGGCGAACGCGCTGCGCATTTGGCGACGCAGGCTCCAGTTCACCATCCAGGCGGTGGTCACGGAGCCAAACAGGAAAGACATAACCAGGGCCATGCTCACCATTGCCGACTGGATTTGCCCCAAAATCAGATTGTCGGCGACCGAGGAGAGAATGCCCGACATATGCGATGTGTATTGCCCCACGGCCAAAAAACCACCCGCGTTGGTCGCACCCGCTATGCCGCATAGCGTGCAGCCCAGCCGCAAATTGGCGCCCGGATTGCGGTGAATGTCGGCCCACCAGTGGATTCGATAACTCACGGTGGCGGTCTGTTTTTCTACCCGATAACGTTCAATGGATGCGCATGCCGGGCTGCGCGCCGGGCCAGGGGCTTAGGATGTAGATGCCAGGGTG
>CAIQBN010000431.1 GCA_903870065.1 uncultured beta proteobacterium
ACCGCGCAGCGGCTGTCCATAGGCTTGTCCTGTGGGCAGGTCACTTGTCCATGGCGGACGCGTTAACGGTGCAACTTGAAAATCAGACTAGCTGAACCATAGAACCGTCAAAATCTACCCACAGATTCCCCGGACGAACCAGTTTTCGACGCATTGCCCGACAGCGCAATGGTTCGAGAATCGCAACTGGTGCGCAGTTCAAAGAATGCCGACAGCGCAGTTGCACCCCTGCCATTCAGTGCCCCAACGTTGTGGCGCAAAGTGGCGGCAGGTACGTTCCCTAAACCAATCAAGTTATCTGAAAGGGTAACCTGTTGGAAAGTTAGTGAGGTCAGAGCGTGGATGACAGCGCAGGCAGCGGCGTAAGGGGTAATGATGATCACGATCAAACCCACCAAAGATGTCGTCGCGTGTTTCGCTTCCGCCGAATCCACATCACGCTCGGTCATCAACCTCACAGCCGGACTGATCCAAACCCATGGGCGAAATCTCTGGACAACCTCGCAACTGATTGCCGACAGGTTCGGGAAACGTCATGGGAACGTTATCCGGTCCATCGAGAATTTGGAGTGTTCAATCGAGTTTCACCAACTCAATTTTGAGTCGGTAGAGTACATCGACGATGGTGGAAAACCCCGCAAAAGCTTCAACATTTCCCGTGATGGATTTAGCTTGCTTGGCATGGGCTTCACCGGAAAAAGTGCGGCAAAGTGGAAAGAGCAATTTATTGAAGCCTTTAGGAGCATGGAACTGGAGCTACTTCGCATTGCCAACCGTAAGGCAGACCCATCTCTAAAAATTGCTAACAATGAAAAAAGCGCAGCCGCTGTGCTGATGACGGACTGTCTACTTGATGTACGCAGAGAGTTAGGAAAGACCACCGGTCCTCACAATTTCAGCAATGAGCATTCATTGTGCAACTGGACTTTGACGGGGAAATTTGGGCCGATCAATCCGACAGAGCTCGACTGCCATGCGATTCGCCGACTGACCACCATTCGCAGACGCAATTCTGTTTTGATCCTGAAGGGGTCGGACTATGCCAGCCGCAAGATCAAGTTGCGCGAGGAATATCCGATGGCAGCCTGCACCTTGTTGGAGGTTGCATGACTACCCTCTCAACCGCCAAAAAAGGACGCGGCAAGTCAAAGGCCAGCCTAGAGCTGATCTCCGCTTCAATTGAGATCTTGGAGGCAATTCAGCCTTGCTCAGTTCGTGCCGTCTGCTACCAGCTATTCATGCGGAAGCTAATAACCGACATGGGCAAGAACAGCACCGGCGCGGTAGGCAAACAGCTGGTCTATGCTCGTGAGAATGGCCTGATTTCGTGGGGCTGGATTGTTGATGAGACCCGCGAAGCTGAAACCATCGCAAGTTGGGACAGCCCTGAGTCAATCATTCAGGTGGCCGTAAAGAGCTACCGCAAAGACTATTGGGCGATGCAACCGCACCGGGTAGAAGTCTGGAGCGAAAAGGGAACCATTCGCGGAACAGTTGCTCCCATCCTTAAGAAGTACGGTGTCACTTTTCGAGTGATGCACGGCTACGGCTCGGCTACATCGCTCAAAGGCATTGCCGACGAAACGTTGTCAAGCGACAAGCCTATGACGGTCTTTTACATCGGAGACCATGACCCTAGTGGCCGCCATATGAGCGAGGTCGACTTACCTGACCGTCTCGCACGATATGGGGGCAATGCAACCATTGTCAGACTGGCGCTTGACGAGACCGATATTCAGGCCGATAGCAAATTGCCGTGGTTCCCTGCCAGCGACAAGACAAGCGATAGTCGACACAAGTGGTTCACTGCGAAGTTTGGGCAACGGTGCTGGGAAGTTGATGCGCTATCACCCCCCGTCTTGCGTGACCGCCTAGATGAAGCCATTGCCGACATGCTCGATCTTGACGCATGGAACCATGCAGTTCGCGTTGAACAGGCAGAAGTAGATTCGATGCAATCGATTCTTGGAAACTGGAAGCAGACTATTTCGAGTCCAGCCGCGAAATACTCCTTGGGTACCGCAACATGAAAGCACTGCAAGAACTCTACTTGCGTATGTGGTGCGCTACTCCGTCCCTCTGGTTTGCTGCGCTCGTGCGGTGGTGGAGGATAAATGGCTAACGGGCGCAACAAAGGAAACAAAGGGGATTCTGGGCGTGACGCAGGCGGGTTTGTGGCATTGCCTTGGTCCGTGCTCGATTGCCCCGCATACGCCCGCCTGTCCCATCCAGCACGGTCTTTACTGATGGAGATGGCGCGGCAGTTCGTGAAGGACAACAACGGCAGACTTCTTGCGTCGAGCGCCTATCTGCGTAAACGTGGCTGGAAGAGCGTAGACGTGATCACCCGTGCCAAACGTGAACTGCTTGCTGCTGGCTTTATCTTCGAGACGGTCATGGGTCAACGCCCGAACAAGGCAAGCTGGTACGCGGTGACGTGGCAGCGACTAGACAGGTTGAAAGGTTACGACGAAGGTGCGGCATTGCTGTTCAAGCGTGGTGCATACGCAGCGGGAGTTCAACTGCAACCGCAACGGACACGGGAAGAACTCTATGAGAAGTGGAGAAAACCAACCAAAATAATTGCATGCCTTATACCGTCTGACGGCGTAGACAGTGCCCTGATAGCACCGTCTGGCGGTGTAGAGACAAATCCTATTGCACCGTCTCACGGCGCTATAGAGCCTGTTTTTACCCCCCGCTCTACACCGTCTCACGGAAACCATCTAGATATGCCATCTATTGCAGTGGATTCCGTCTGCACGGCTCCAGACCAGCAGCATGAAGTCATCCGTTTACGTGATTGCGATCAGGACCCGAGTCAGTTCGATCCAGACACAGGTGAGTACTTCCAGCGACCACCACCAGTGCGTTTACGGAAACAAGCTGCTGATGCGTGGGTGAAAGCGGCGTTGACTATCAGGTAAGGGATTGCCAACCCGGGTTGGCTCAGTTTTGACCCCATTGCCACCGACTCCTAAAGACTCATTGCGGGTGCTCGCGACAGTCCGCTTTCCGGTGACCCAGTTCAACTCCGTCCAGCAGCCGTTCATGACCTTCGGCATCGTGCCCTTATGTCGAGATCTACATAAGGGCACTTATGTAGAGGACCCAGTAATGCAGAGTGATAGTTTCGGCCATGCGCTCGGCAGTCACATCCGCCTGGATCACATGGCCGCATTCTCTACATAATCACAGAGCCTTTAAGAAAGCCAGCAGAG
>CAIQBN010000432.1 GCA_903870065.1 uncultured beta proteobacterium
CCTGCATGGCACGTATGGCGCTGCTGCAAATCGACACCATTCATGTCGTGGCGCGCAGCCCGTATTTGGTTCTTTTTTCACGGCTGGGAAGCTATCCCCCTGGCTGGCTGGATGAGGCGCTTGCCAACAGGGATGTGTTTGAAACCTGGGCACACGAGGCCTGTTTTGCACCGATCGACCAATTGCTGCTGCACCGCGCCTATAACCAGGCCACACGCCGGCACTGGGGGCTGGCACATGCACAGCGCACCAATACTCGCCAGCGCGCGCAGCTCGACCTATTACTTGCGCACATCGCAGAAAAGGGCCCGGTCAAGTCGTCCGACTTTGAACGCACCAGTGGTGAAGGCGGCGGCTGGTGGGGTTGGAAGGACGAGAAGCGATGGTTGGAAACCTTGTTTGCTTCGGGTGAGTTGATGGTCGCGCGACGGGAGAATTTTCATCGCGTGTATGACCTGAGTACGCGTGTTGCGCCCAAGGTTATGGCGCTGGAATCCGCTGGCCCGGCCGTGCGTGCTTTGGATGTACATGCCCATTTCATTGAAAAGTCGATTGCCGCACTGGGCATCACCCAAGCACGATGGATCAACGATTACTTTCGACTCAAGCCACGCCTCAAGGACAGGGATCTGGTCGCCCTAGTCGACGCCGGTGTTGTAGCGCAAGTAGCGGTGCAGGGTTGGGACGCTCCGGGCTACGTGCACCGGTCCAATGCCAGCCTGCTGAAGAAGGCCGTCGCCGGCAAATTGGTGGCGCAGCATACGACTCTGCTTTCACCATTTGACCCCGTCGTTTGGGACCGCGAGCGGGTGTTCACCCTGTTTGATTTCGACTACCGCATCGAGTGCTACGTTCCCGCTCCCAAGCGCGTCTATGGCTACTTTGTACTGCCAATCATTTGCCAGGGGGCAATCATTGGGCGTCTGGATGCCAAGGCGCACAGGTCGCAAGGCGTCTTCGAAGTCAAGTCACTGTTTGCTCAGCCTGGCCTGAAATGGAGCGATGAACACATCGATGCTGTGGGCAAGGCGATTGCACGCTGTGCAAATTGGCATGGCACTCCGACCATTCAGATCGTGGCGACTGATCCTGGCAGACTCAAGGCGCCACTGCTTCGTGCGGCGAAGCAGATGCCGGCGCAATAAGTGCGAGTCTTTATCATGTGGCATCCCCATTGGTAGCAACGCAAATGCATGCTGCGACAAGTATTGCACGCGCCACTGCGGGTTCGCACTGCGTTCGATGCGGCACTTGAGCGACTCCGCATGAATGCGACCCACAATTGAATTGATTATTTAATCGAACCAGAGAGTCATTTCCAATGACAAAACAGATGCCTTCATACGATTACCAGCTCTTTGTCATCGGCGGCGGCTCCGGTGGCGTGCGTGCTGCGCGCGTTGCATCCGGTCTGGGTGCACGCGTGGCCATTGCCGAGAACTTTCGATATGGCGGCACTTGTGTCATTCGCGGTTGCGTGCCCAAGAAGCTGCTGGTGTATGCAGCCCACTTTGCCGAAGACTTTGCCGATGCAATGGGCTTTGGCTGGACCCTTCAACCGGCTGCGTTTTCCTGGCCCAAACTGATCGAGGCCAAGAACAAAGAAATCTCCCGCCTGAGTGGCCTGTACGAAACCAAGCTTGTCAATTCCAAAGTCGCCGTGATGCATGGTGCAGCACATCTGGTTGATGCACACACCGTGGCGATCAACGGGCAGCATGTCACGGCCGAGCACATCCTCATTGCCACTGGTGGAACCCCATTTGTGCCACCCATTGCCGGCATTGAACACGCCATCACCTCCAACGAGGTGTTTGATTTGCCGCAGTTGCCGCAGCGGGTGTTAATTGTCGGAGGCGGCTACATCGCCGTGGAATTTGCCGGAATTCTGAATGGCTTGGGGGCGCAGGTCACTCTATGCTACCGGGGTGAGCAGGTATTGCGTGGCTTTGACGATGACGTTCGGGCACACTTGCACGACGCGATGATCAAAAAAGGAATCACCGTATTACTGCATCGCGATGTGGCAAGCATTGACAAACTGGCCAATGGAAGCTTGTCGGTCGCTTTGACTGGCGCACAAAACACAAAACTGGTGGTGGATTCCGTGTTGTACGCAACCGGTCGCATCCCCAACACGCAGGGCCTTGGCCTGGCTGAAGTGGGGGTTGCTTTAGACGAAGCCGGCGGTGTCAAGGTCGATGCGTATGGCCAAAGCAACATTCCCGGCATCCACGCCGTGGGCGACGTCACCAACCGGATTGCGCTCACACCAGTGGCGATTCGTGAAGGCGCTGCACTGGCCAATACCCTGTTTGGCGCTACCCCCGTTCAGGCCGACCTCACCACCGTGCCGTCGGCTGTGTTCAGCCAACCACCCATTGGTACAGTCGGCTTGACCGAGGCGCAGGCACTTTCACAAAATCGTGAAATCGATATCTACAGCGCCCGGTTCCGCAGCATGCGGCACACCTTGTCAGGGCGTGACGAGCGCACACTGGTCAAGCTGATTGTCGACACGGCTAGCCAGCGTGTGCTGGGTGCACACATGGTGGGCGCGGATGCGCCCGAGATCATTCAGGGCCTGGCCATCGCGGTCCGCATGGGCGCTACCAAAGCTGACTTTGATGCCACGGTGGCCCTGCACCCTTCAGCGGCAGAAGAATTTGTGACCCTGCGTGACAAGGTCACCCGAAAACGAAATGACTAAACACCCCACCTCCGAGCAGCTGGAAATTACTCAGGGTCTTTGTCAATCCCCAGCAAAAATTTCGCCGAAGTATTTTTATGACACAAACGGCTCTGCGCTGTTTGAAGAAATTACCCGCTTGCAAGCGTATTACCCGACGCGTACCGAGGCCGCCATCATGGCCCGCCATGCCCAGGAGATTGCGGGCTCGATCGGCGCCAACCGCATGCTGATTGAGCTCGGCGCTGGCAATTGCCAAAAAGCAAAGGTTTTGTGTGAGTTGATTAACCCGACGCACTTTGTGGCCGTCGATATTTCTGAAGCGTTTTTGCAGGAGGCGGTAGCTGCCATGCGTCTGGCGTTCCCGCACATCAGGATTGAAGCCATTGCGTCGGACCTGACTGCCGAAGTCGTGTTACCCGCCAGCCTGCCTGCGCAGGGTCGCCTGGTGTTCTACCCGGGCTCATCGATTGGCAATTTCGATCCACCGCATGCGCTGGCCCTGCTTTCGCGTATGCGTGGCTTGCTGCAAGATGATGGGGCCATGCTGATCGGCGTGGATCTGGTCAAAAATCAAACCGTACTCAATGCCGCCTATGACGATGATGCGGGCGTGACAGCGGCCTTTAACCTCAACATACTGAACCATGTCAACCGGCTGATCGGCAGCAATTTTGATACGGCTCAGTGGCTGCACCGGGCATTTTTCAACCCGGAACAATTACGCATTGAGATGCACCTGCAAGCCAAGACGGACTTGCTGGTGCGGTGGACCGGCGGCACACGGCGATTCGATGCAGGTGAACGCATCCACACCGAAAACAGCTACAAATACCGGATTGAGGACTTTGTAGCTCTTCTAACGCGCGCCGGATTCTCGCAAACCCAGGTCTGGACAGACGATCAGGACTGGTTTGCCGTTGTGCTTGCAAAGCCATGACTCAACCACCTATGACTCCACCATTAAAAACTGATGTGCTGAACTCAGTGCACTTGGCCCACATTTTCCGTGCGACACGTGCACGTACCCTGTCATTGGCTGCTCCACTGACCGCCGAGGACTGTTGCGTGCAGTCCATGCCGGACGCCAGCCCCACCAAATGGCATCTGGGCCACACGAGCTGGTTTTTTGAAACCTTTGTGCTTGCGCGTTGGCAGATGGATTACAAACCGTTTGACCCTGCCTTTCGGGTACTGTTCAATTCCTATTACAACGCGGTCGGCGACAAACACCCACGCCCCGAACGTGGCTTGCTCACGCGCCCAGGGCTGGAAGCGGTGCTGGCGTATCGATCCGACATTGATCGGCGAATGCAGACGTTGCTGGCAACCGAGCCCGCCGACACCGAGCTTCTGAAACTGGTGGAGCTCGGTGTTCAACACGAGCAGCAACATCAAGAACTATTGCTGACCGACGTCAAGCACCTGTTCTCGCGCAGTCCATTACTGCCGCCTTACCAAGAACCGCCGCAACTTGAAACGCGGGTCGAAGGTCTGAGTTGGAGAGACTTTGCCGGTGGGTTGGTGGACATCGGACACAGGGGCGACGGGTTTTGTTTTGACAACGAGTTGCCGCGCCACCAGGTGTTTGTGCAAGCTTACCGGCTGGCATCCCGATTGGTGACCAACAGCGAATACGCGAAATTCATCGCTGCCGGTGGTTATAGGGACCCGGCGCACTGGCTGGCAGAAGGTTGGGACTGGCGCGCGGCCCAACAACGCCAGTGCCCGATGTACTGGCGCGCCGAAGGCGATCAGTGGCAAGAATTCACACTGGCTGGTTTGCAACCGTTGAACGCCCATGGTCCCGTTGTGCATTTGAGTTATTTCGAGGCGGATGCCTATGCTCGGTGGATGCGGGCGCGTTTGCCAACCGAGTTTGAATGGGAACACGCCGTGGCAAGCACGGCTGACAAACATGATGACCTCGCCCAGTTGTTCGACGCCGCCTGGCAATGGACGTCATCGAGCTACGGCGCCTATCCGAAATTTCGGGTGAAGCCAGGCGCTGTTGGCGAATACAACGGCAAGTTCATGGTCAATCAATATGTACTGCGTGGCGGGTCAGCGGCAACGCCACCGGGCCACAGCCGGGCTACCTACCGCAATTTTTTCCCGGCTGGGGCATGCTGGCAGTTCACTGGCGTGCGGCTGGCTGCAGACCTGTAGGCGCCGCGAAAACCACACATAAGCTGCACCATTTGCTGCACATTAGATAGCGAAAAACCTATACTTCACGAGGGCTAGAGGGCTATTCTTCTTATGAAACTGCTCTTGCGGCATGTCCTTCAATCCCACGTGGAATAGCACTCAGTAATTGCTTCGTGTATGCATGTTGCGGTCGGTTGTAAATATCATCGGAACTGCCACGCTCAACCACTTCGCCCTGGTTCATCACCAGAATATCGTCGGCCATGTACTTGACCACTGCCAGGTCGTGGCTGATAAATACATACGTCAGCCCAAACTCTTCCTGAAGGTCCAGCAGCAAATTGAGAACCGTGGCTTGCACGCTCACGTCCAGCGCGCTGACGCTTTCATCACAGACAATGATTTCGGGCTTCATGGTCAGGCAGCGCGCAATGGCAATGCGCTGGCGCTGACCACCTGAGAACTCATGCGGATACTTGCCAAATGCGTCGCGTGGCAGGCCCACCTTTTCAATCAAGGCCACCGCTCGCTGTGCGCGCTCGGCATCGTCTTGGCCAATGCTGTGAATGCGCATGGGCTCCATCAAGATCTGGCCAATGGTGAAGCGCGGGTTCAGGCTGGCGTAGGGGTTCTGAAAGATGATCTGGATGCGGCTGCGGTAGGCGCGCATTTGCGCTGCACTCAATGTGGCCAGGTCGATACCTTCAAACATGATGCTGCCGGCCGTGGCTGCTGTCAGGCGCGTGAGCATCATTCCCACCGTGGTCTTGCCCGAGCCGGACTCACCCACCACACCCAGTGTGCGACCCTTGTGCAGGGAAAAGTTCGCACTCTTGACCGCACTGAACACGCTGCGCTTGAACAAGCCGGTCTTTAGCGGGTAGTCCTTTTGCAGCCCTTTTACCTCAATCAAGGCCGGACCATCGGCCGGTGTGCTGACGCGCTCTTCCGTGATGGCAGGGCGCTTGTTCATGAAGTCGTCAATCACGGCCAGACGGCGTGGGCGCGTATCCAGGCGCGGGCGGCAAGCCAGCAGAGCCTGTGTGTAGCTGTCTTGCGGCGCCGTAAATATCGCCGATGCATCGCCCGCCTCGCGCACCACGCCATTGCGCATCACTACCACGCGGTCGGAAATTTCACCCACCAGGCCCAGGTCATGGCTGATGAACAGCATGCTCATCTTCTGGCGCTGCTGTAGCTTGGCGAGCAGTTCGACAATCTGGCGCTGCACGGTCACATCCAGCGCCGTGGTGGGCTCATCGGCGATCAGCAGCTTGGGTTCGCAGGCAATGGCAATGGCAATCATCACGCGCTGCTGCTGGCCGCCCGATAGCTGATGCGGGAAGGAGTTCAGGCGCTCTTTGGGGTTGGGAATGCCCACCTCAGTCATCAACTCCAGAGCACGGTCGAGTGACTGCTTGCGGTTGAGCTTCAAGTGGATGCGCAGCACCTCGGCAATCTGGTCCCCCACGGTGAACACCGGGTTGAGCGAACTCATGGGCTCCTGAAACACCACCGAAATATCCTTGCCACGCAAAGCACGCAGGTCTTCGATCGGCGCCTGTAGCAGGTCTTTTCCGTTGTACAGAATTTTGCTTTGCGCATCGACGATGGCGTTTTCTGGCAGCAGGCGCACGATGCTCATGGCGCTGACGCTTTTGCCGCTGCCCGACTCGCCCACCAGCGCCACCGTGCTGTTGACGGGGATGTCAAAGCTCACGCCCTTAACAGCCGGGCCAATCGCAGTTTTGCTCAGTCTGAAGGAAACCTTCAGGTCCTGCACGCTAATCAAATTGTTCATGTTTATCCTAATTAGCTTGGGGCATTAACGCAGCTTGGGATCAAGGGCATCGCGCAGCGCATCGGTCAACAGGGCAAACGCCGTGACAAATGTCGCCATAAACAGGGTCGCCGTGGCCAGTTGCCACCACTTGCCCTGCACGAGTTCGGTCTGGGCTTCGGCCAGCATGGTGCCCCAGCTGACCATATCCAATGGCACGCCCAGGCCCAGGTAAGACAAGATGACCTCGGCCTTGATGAAACCCACGACATGCAAACTAAGTTGAACCAGAACCACGTGGCTGATGTTGGGCAGAATATGTGTGAACATGCGCGAAGCGTTGGAAGCCCCAATGGCCTCGGCCGCCATCACGTACTCACGCGAGCGGTGCTTCATGTACTCGGCACGTACCAGGCGGTAAATTCCGGTCCATCCCACCAGACTCAGGATGATGACCACCGTCCACACGCCACTGCCCAGCGTATTGGCCAACGGACCGGACTTGAGCACCGCCGCCAGCGCAAATACCAGCAAAATGTAAGGGATGGCGGTGAACACGTTGTAGACCCACTCCAGGAAATCACCCATGCGCCCACCAAAATAACCACCGATGGCGCCCAGAATGGTGCCGATCATCGTGGCAAACAAGGCGGCGGTCAGGCCGACGGTAATGGACACCTGCGCACCTTTTATTACCTTTGAAAATACATCGCGCCCCTGCTGGTCAGCGCCAAAGGGCAGCGTATCGGCTTTCACAACCACCTCGGTCTTGAACTGGGCAGCCCGCTCATTCCACTCCTTGTAGCGGGAGGCCAGCGGGTCTACATCGCTAATGTCCACATTGGGACCGGCAACCGTTTCCACGATGGCATTCTGGGTGCCATCTGCAATTTTGCCGACCAGGGTAGGCGCAGCAAATGGCACGCCCACTTCTTTCTGCCAGCCACCCGCCACCAAGCCCAACTGGGCCAACAACACCAAAACAATAAAAAGCAGCGTCACGTAGAGCGACACCATACCGACGCGGTCCGTCTTTAAACGCAACCACGCCTGCTTCCATACTCCGGGTGAGTGGGGCAAAGATTGAACAATATCGGTACTCATTTCAGTGTCACCCTTGGATCAACAAATTTGTACAGCACATCGGTGATCAAATTGATCACCATGGTCAGCGCCGCCAGATACACCGTAGCCGCTTGGATGACGGGGTAATCACTGCGATTCACCGCCACCAGAATCTCGCGTCCCAAACCCGGTATGGAGAAGAACACTTCGATCAGGAAGGAGCCAATGAACACGCCCGGCAATCCGGTTGCGACGTTGGTCAAAATCGGAATCATGGCGTTGCGCAGCACGTGCTTGAACAGAATGGCGTTCTCGGTCACACCCTTGGCACGGGCTGTGCGCACATAGTCCTGGCCAATTTCATCCAGAAAGAAGCTGCGGTACAGCCGTGTTTGCGGCGCCAGGGCCACCAGCACCGTCAGGAAAACCGGCAATGGGGCATAGGTGATCAGGTTTGTCCAGACACTTTTTGTCCAGCCCTGCACTGGAAACCAGCCCAACAAAAAGCCAAACACATACTGTCCGACCACGATGTAGACCAGGAAGCTGATGGACATCGCCACCGTGGTCAGCACCATGATGGCCCGGTCCGTCAAGCTGCCACGCACGTAGGCCACTGCCAAACCAGCCACGATGGCCAGCAACACTTCGAGCACCAAGATGGGCAACATGATGGTCAGAGTCGCGGGCAGGCGCGTTGAAAAAATGTCCGAGATTGCTTCGTTCGTAGTCCAGCTCCTGCCCCAGTTGAAGGTAAAGACTTGCTGCACGAACACCCAAAGTTGCTCCAGCACGGATTTGTCCAGACCTAGTTGTGCCCGCAGCGAGGCCAACCGTTCAGGCGAGGCCTTCATGCCAGCCATGATTTCCACCGGGTCGCCGCCAAAAAACTTGAACAGGAAGAAGATCAGCAGAATCACCCCAAGCAGGGTGGGAAGCATTTGCCAGATGCGTCGCAGGATGTAAGAAAGCATATTTTTGGAAAACTAGGGTTAAATGCTGATGCATTGGAACAAGGCGCGGATTATGCTTGTCCGTTTCGCTTTAAGCATTGGTGTTTGTATGAGGGTGACTATGGGTTTAGGAAAAACTGGGGTGGTCTTGGCCATGTTGTTCTGGGGTATTGGCGCCAGCGGGGAGACTGCAAGCAAGACTCAGGCCGAGAAGGTTTTACGCTACGCGTTTGAAATTGCCGAGACCGGCTTCGACCCGGCGCAGATTACCGACTTTTACTCGCGCACCGCCACCGAAAACATGTTTGACGCACTGTACCGCTACGATTACCTGGCGCGCCCTGCCAAGGTGGTGCCCAGCGTGGCGGACGGTATGCCGGTCATTGCCGATGACTTCAAAACCTTCACCGTCAAGGTCAAGCCAGGCATCTACTTTTCAGACGATGCGGCCTTTGATGGAAAAAAACGCGAGTTGACGGCGCAGGACTTTGTCTACACCTTCAAACGCATATTTGACCCCAAAACCAAAAGCCAGATCTACTCCGATGTGGAAGAGCTCAAGCTGCTGGGCATGGACGCCCTGCGCCGGGACGCCGAAAAGCCGGGCGCCAAATTCAATTACGACTCTGAAGTGGAGGGCCTGCGCGCACTGGACCGCTACACCATCCAGTTCAAGATGCAGGACAGCCAGCCCCGTTTCGTTTACCGGCTGACCGAAGCCAGCGTGCTGGGCGCGGTAGCCCGCGAAGTGGTTGAAAAGTATGGCGACAAGATCATGGAGCACCCGGTGGGCACCGGGCCTTTCAAGCTCGACCAGTGGACGCGTTCCTCCAAGATCACCTTCGTC
>CAIQBN010000433.1 GCA_903870065.1 uncultured beta proteobacterium
CGCCATGTCGACATGACCGACCCGCAACAGGTAGCCAATGCCATGGGTCCCAAGACCAAGGTGGTGTATTGCGAGACCCCGGCCAACCCCAACATGCGTCTGGTGGATATTTCCGCAGTGGCAGCCATTGCCCATGCGGGCGGCGCCAAACTGGTGGTCGACAACACCTATTGC
Organism: uncultured beta proteobacterium; assembly: GCA_903870065.1. Lineage (GTDB taxonomy): Bacteria > Pseudomonadota > Gammaproteobacteria > Burkholderiales > Burkholderiaceae_C > Allorhodoferax. The sequence continues at coordinate 175 of CAIQBN010000433.1, forward strand.
ACACCTTATCTGCAGCAGCCGCTGCTGCTGGGTGCCGATGTATCGGTGCACTCCATGACCAAGTACCTCGGTGGCCACGGCGACCTGACCGCCGGTGCCGCCGTCTTTGCCGATGCTGATCTGGCAAAACATGTGCGCCTGGTTGGATTGAAGGACATGACCGGCGCCGTGATGTCGGCGCCCGACGCGCAACTGGTGATGCGCGGCCTCAAGACATTGGCCTTGCGGATGGACCGCCACTGCCAGAGCGCACAAGTCGTGGCGGAACTGCTTGAAGCCCATCCCGCCACCGCCGTTGTGCACTTCCCTGGCCTGCCGAGCTTTGCTCAACACGCTTTGGCCAAGCGCCAGATGCGCCAGTTCGGCGGCATGATTGCGTTCGAGCTCAAGGGCGGCATGCAGGCCGGCATCCGCTTCATGGACGCGCTGCAGTTGGTGACCCGGGCCGTGAGTCTGGGGGACTGCGAAAGTCTGGCCCAACACCCTGCCAGCATGACCCACTCCACCTACACGCCCGAAGAACGCGCCGCCTGCGGCATCAGTGAAGGCCTGGTGCGCTTGTCGATTGGTCTGGAGGATATTGAAGATGTGGTGGCAGATATCACGCAAGCTCTGAACTGCGTTATGCAGCCGTAATTTTCCGCGCAGCCTCGCCTGGGACGGGTCAGCGCGGCGGCTTGACGCCGAGGGGCTGCAACTGTGTTGCCAGCGTTTGTATAGTCGGACCCCATGAACAATTCGCAATTTTCCATGCCTTCGGTCGACGCCGACCCGATTGAAACAGCTGAATGGACGCAGGCCTTCGAATCGCTCGTGGCCAAGCACGGCCCCGAACGTGCGCGCTTTGTGCTGGACCAGTTGGTCCGCCAGGCGCACCGCGCCCAGGTCGGCTGGTCACCCGAGCTGGCCACCCCCTATGTCAACACCATTCCGGTAGACCAGCAGGGCAGCTTTCCCGGGGACCTGGCCGTTGAAGAAAAACTGGCATCGCTCATGCGATGGAACGCGCTGGCCATGGTGGCGCGGGCCAATGCTGCGTACGGGGAGCTGGGCGGCCACATCGCCAGCTACGCCAGTGCGGCGGATTTGTTTGAAGTCGGGTTCAACCACTTCTTTCAGGCGCGCAGCCAGTCCAATGGCGGCGACTTGGTGTTTTTCCAGCCGCACAGCGCACCGGGCGTTTACGCACGGGCGTTCCTTGAAGGGCGTTTGACCGAGGCCGACCTGGCCCATTACCGCCAGGAGATCACAGCGCCAGCACAAGGCGCACGCGGCCTCTCCAGTTACCCACACCCTTGGCTGATGCCGGACTTCTGGCAGTTTCCGACCGGATCCATGGGCATTGGCCCGATCAGCAGCATCTACCACGCGCGCTTCATGCGCTACCTGACGCACCGCAACTTGCTCAACTGTACCGGGCGCAAGGTGTGGGGCGTGTTTGGCGACGGCGAGATGGACGAGCCCGAAAGCATGAGTGCACTCACCCTGGCCAGCCGAGAGAAGCTGGACAACCTGGTCTGGGTCGTCAACTGCAACCTGCAGCGGCTCGATGGCCCGGTGCGCGGCAACGGCCGCATCATCGACGAGCTGGAAAAGTTGTTTCGCGGTGCCGGCTGGAACGTCATCAAGCTGGTCTGGGGCAGCGACTGGGATGGCCTGTTTGCACGCGATACCGCGGGTGCCCTGGTCAAGGCTTTTGCCAACACGGTGGACGGCCAGATGCAGACCTTTGCTGCCAAAGACGGCCGCTTCAACCGCGACAGTTTTTTTGGCCAGAACGATGAACTCAAGCATCTGGCCCAGGGCATGACGGACGAGCAAATCGACCGCCTCAAGCGCGGCGGCCACGACATCGTGAAGATTCATGCTGCCTACGCGGCGGCGGCCCGTCACACGGGCCAACCCACGGTGATTCTGGCGCACACCAAGAAGGGTTATGGCATGGGGCAGGCCGGGCAGGGCAAGATGACCACCCACAGCCAGAAGAAGCTCGACGAGTCCGCGCTCATTGAATACCGCAACCGCTTTAACCTGCCACTCACCGACACGCAAGCCGCCAACCTAGAATTCTTCAAACCGGCACAGGACAGCGCTGAGATGCGCTACCTGCAAGTGCGGCGCGCGCAACTCGGCGGTTATTTGCCACGTCGGCAGACCATGGCGGATGTGGTTCCGGTGCCCGCGCTGAGTAGTTATGCGGCATTTGCTACCGCAGCGGCGGGCAAGGAAATGTCCACCACCATGGCCTTTGTCCGCATGCTGGGCAATTTACTCAAAGACAAGGAACTCGGCCCGCGCATCGTGCCCATCGTGGCGGACGAGGCGCGCACCTTTGGCATGGCCAACCTGTTCAAGCAGGTCGGCATCTACTCCAGCGTGGGCCAGCGTTACGAGCCCGAAGACATCGGCTCGGTGCTGAGCTACCGCGAAGCCATGGACGGGCAGATTCTGGAGGAGGGCATCAGTGAGGCCGGTGCCATTGCCAGCTGGACAGCCGCCGCCACCAGCTACAGCGTGCACGGGCTGGCCATGTTGCCGTTCTACATTTACTACTCGATGTTCGGCTTCCAGCGCGTGGGTGACGCCATCTGGGCAGCGGCCGACCAGCGTTCGCGCGGCTTTCTGCTGGGCGCCACCTCCGGGCGCACCACACTGGGCGGCGAGGGCCTGCAACACCAGGACGGAACCAGTCATTTGGTGGCAGCCACCATCCCCAATTGCAAGGCCTATGACCCGGCGTATGCCGGCGAGATGGCCGTCATCATCGACTATGGTCTGCGCGAGATGCTCGTGGAGCAGAAAGACGTTTTCTACTACGTCACGCTGATGAACGAAAGCTACGCCCAGCCCGATCTGCCCGCCAGAGTCGAGGCGGATGTAGTGCGTGGATGCTATAAATTCGCTAGCTATTCAGGCAATACCGACGAGGGCTACAAGGCTAATAGTCTTAAAGAAGTGACGCTGTTGGGTTCGGGAGCCATTCTGACGGAGGTCATCAAGGCAGCACAGTTGTTGGCACAGCAGGGCGTCAGCGTGACCGTGTTCAGCGTCACCAGCTGGAGTGAACTGGCCCGCGAAGGCCGCGCGCTCGAACAACGCCGCCTGTGCGGTGAAGCCGATGTGCCCGAGCCCTTTGTGGCGCGCCAGTTGTCTGCCACCCGTGGCCCCATCATCGCGGCGACAGACTATGTATGCGCTGTGGCAGAGAGCGTGCGCGCCTACCTGCCTGCACAGCGCAACTACCTCACGCTTGGCACCGACGGCTTTGGCCGCAGCGACACCCGGGCGGCTTTGCGCGGCTACTTTGGCGTGGATGCGGCAAGTATTGTGCGGGCGGCGCTGACCAGCGCCTTCCCGGCGCCAACGCGATAACCCGCGCCCCGCTGGGTGCCCGCTGCTAACCATTGCAAAGTACTGCGGCACCAGGCCGGAACTCGCCACGGCGGACAGTTCGACGCGCAGATATTGAGTTCATTTGGTAAACGGCCGAGTTGTGGAAACGACAAGATTCAAAATAGTCCAAAATGAATCTAATAGATGTCGTCAAATGATTGGGTGCCAAGCCATGCGCATGTTTCGCCTTTGCATTTTTGCCGGTCTTTGCGTCGCTGGAGCCATGTTGCACGCCCGCACCATTACCGTTGCGGCAGACCCTTGGTGCCCTTTCAACTGCATCCCGGGCAGTTCAAGGCAGGGCTATATGGTCGACCTGTTGGCCAAAATACTGGCGCCGCACGGATACGCGGTGAAGTACATTGCTCTGCCTTGGTCACGCGCTATTCGAAGTGCTGAACACGGTGACATAGACGGTGTGGTCGCCGCAGGCGAAGAGGATGGAGCCCGCTTGCTGTTGCACAAAACGCCGATGGGCGTCTCCATGCAGGCGTTTGCGACCCGCATCGGTGAGTCCTTCGAATGGAATGGCACTGCCTCGTTGGGTGCGCGGCGGGTGGAAGTCATCAAGAACTATGACTATGGTGACGCGGTCAATCAATGGATTACCCAGAACCCCAGGCAAGTCGAATACGCAACGGGCGAGTCTCCGCTGGAGACCAGTTTCAAGAAAGTTTTGGCCCGGCGGTCCGATGTGGTGATCAACAACGGCTCGGTAATGGCTTACACCCTCAAGCAAATGGACTTGCTGGAGGCGTTCACCATGAAACCCACCGGCAACAATGTTCCCCTATACATCGGGCTATCGAACAAGATCAAAGATGCGCAGGCTATTTCCGATCTGATCAACAACGGCATCGCAAATGCCCGCAAATCGGGGGAGCTGGCCGTCTTGTTGCAAAAGTACGGTCTGAGCGATTGGGACGTCAAAGCAAAGTAGAAGCAAACCACCGATGAATACAAATCGATCTTTTGCTATAAATTTGAGAGCTACTCAGGCAACCCGGAAGGCTGTTGGGGTGCGACGAGGGGGAATGTCATGACGAACCGCGTTCCCTGCAATGAGCCCGGTTCCATATGGATGTTCCCTCCAAGGCCATTTGCGACCAGCGCGTGCACGATGCTCAGGCCCAGTCCGGTTCCGCCACGCCCCATGCGCGTTGTGAAGAACGGATCAAAAATACGCGATCGGATATTCGGCTCGATGCCCTGGCCGTCGTCCGAAACCGTCATCGTCACGTTGCCCCCAGCGCACTCGCCCTCAATCACGACTACGCCGCGTTCCCGGTTCTCAAAAGCGTGCAGTTTTGCGTTGATCACCAGGTTTGAGATTACTTGGGTGAGCAGGCCAGGGTAACTGTCCATCCTTATATCAGGGCCCACTCGGCATAGGAGTTGAAACTGTGTGGTCCGAAAGCTGGGTCGCAGCGTCGCCAGGACTTCTTCTACGGTGTGGGCGAGGTCAAAATTGCGACGCCTTTCCGACAGACGGTCCGCGCTGACCTGTTTGAAGTTCGCGATAAGTTCTGCGGCATGCGCCAATGCGCGTTCCAGCACGGCGCAAGCTGCCACGTTCTCGTTCAAATAGGTTGCCAGTGTCGATTTTTTCAGTTCATCGCCCAGGAACTTGTCATTGAGTATCCGTGCGTGATCGGCCATCGCAGTGCCGATGGTCAGTGCATTGCCGATGGGTGTGTTGAGCTCATGCGCAAGACCCGCGACCATGCGCCCAAGTGACGCGAGCTTTTCCCGCTGCAGGAGTTCATCTTGCGCAGTGCGTAGTACCTTCATCGCAGTCTGCAATTCTGCGTTGCTTTGTTCAAGCGCAATCGTGCGACTGGCAACGCGATCTTCCAGTTGTTGCAGCAACGCGTCCTTGGATGCTTCGCTGCGAACCAGAGACGCGTCGCGCTCTCGCAGGCGCTCAAGCATGCCGAGAAACCGATCGGCCAGCAAGCCCAGTTCTGCGTGACCACGCGGTTCGATGCTGACACTCATATTACCCTGAGCGACTGCCTGGGTTGCTGCGTCCAATGCCTTGAGGGGCACCGCCACCTGACGGCGCAGGATCCAGGCGAGCAGGGCGATTTCCAGCACCAGGCCAGCCAATCCCGCCAACAGGATGGCGCGCGCGGAAGCCAGGCCCCTCTTTTCCAACAGGGCTTTCGGGTAAACCGTCACAAAGTACCAGTCAGGTCCCTGGATCCGGGAGACTCCGATGTAGGCGTCGGCGTTTGCGGTCTGGCGTACGACGACATCTTGGCTGTCTTGGCTGGCCAATGCGAATATCTCTGATAAACGCGGATCGCCGAGGGCAGCAATGTCCAGGTTGCCAGACGACTGACGAATTTTTTCCATCAGGGCGGGGTGTGCAATCAGCTTGCCCCGGCGGTCCATGACCAGGTTGTACGTACCCGGAGCGAATTCGTTGGTTGTCCGGCGTATGAGGTCACCGACGGCGATGTCCTGCGATGCGGTTCCGATCCAGCGCACTCGGTCGATCGGCGTGATCACCGAGAGCATCCAGGTTTGCGCCTTGTCATCAAAGTAAACATCGGTCCAAAGCGTCTTGCGCTGCGGGTTTTTATCCGGCGCGGAGTTCTGCACCGGCGGATAGTCGAAGTTGTTGGTGGTCTTGTCGGCTTCCTTTCCCCAGTTGACAGAGGGCGAGTACATGATGAGAGATTTGCCTGGCAAATCGATGTAGGTTGAAAAGTAACGCAAGGTTTGCGCGGGACCCCACTCGCGCATGAGATCAAATGCCGTGACCACCTCCCGGCGTAGCTCTGAGTCCACGGTGATAGGCGCGCGAATGTAGATGGATGGCAGGTGTTTGTGGTCATCACGTTCGGGCCGCACCCGGATCAAGCCATCTGCATAGCGCACAAACCAGGTATCGAAATCTGCCTTGTGGTCCTTGTCGCTGTTGGCTGCAAGGCGGCGCAAGTATTCATTGCGTACTGCCTCGGTGTTCTGCTGTGCCTCCAAAAAGCTACTGCTTTCCAGAATTGCCCTGGTTCGGGTGGAGCTCTGCAGGTTGCTCAAAGCCTCATCACGCATGCTGCTGACAGTTTGCATGTAGCCCACGGCCGTCACTGACACAATGACAAAAGCGATCACCAACCCGATCTGCAGTTGAATCCGTTGTGCCAGTGTCAGTCTGCCAATCATGTCCGCTGGACTCCTGTGAATCGGTGTGTGAGATGGTAACGTGCTTCATTGTCGGTCCATAGCCCGGATGTCGCCCGGACGTCGTCACGGAAACATCTGCGCAACCCCATGGTGTCACACACCGGTTGTCAAACCGGGCTACCATGGCATTCCAACACCCATTTGGAGACATCGATGTTTGACAAAGCCCGCGTACTTGCCGTGTCCAAGCGATTCATGGACGGGACCACCCAGACCGACGACTTTTATCAAGAGCTGACAAAAACACTGGCAGAAGAAACGGGCGCGACGCGTGCCAGCCTGTGGTATTACCCGGACCCCGTGGTGCAGGACTCCGTGGTGTGCCTCAGTCTGTTCGACAAGACGGATGATGCCTGGAGCCATGGAGCGGTACTGAAAGAAGAAGACTTCGCGCCCTATTTCGAGGCGATGCGCAGGGACGGGATGATTGTGGCTGCCGAGGCGCGCAGTCTCACGGCAACCAGCTGCTTCAACGAGGTGTACTTCGAGCCCCTGGGAATCTATTCGCTGCTTGACGTCGGTATTCAGGTAGCTGGCACGCCTTTCGGACTGTTTTGCTGCGAAAACACGACCGATGTTCTCAATTGGTCACCGGCGCACGTCGAGTACCTGCGCCAGGTGGGGACCTTGTTGGGGTTTGCCTTGCGCAAGGCCAAGGTGGGATGACATCCACGGAATTTGCCGGGTTCAAGTACGAGCATGGTGACGCCGCGAGTCGCAGCACTGCGCGACGCTGGTTCACTGGAATCAGCCTTGCCCTGGCACTGCTGATCATTGCGACCCGGATCATCGCGTTTCCCGTGGGCCTGTTCACCCTTCTGGTGCCGGTCATCGCCTGGTACTCGGTCAGCCGACAGTTGCTCCTGGGACCGCGCTACCTGCTGTGCGGCAACACCATCATCTACTACGCCAATGTCAAGCGCGTCACCTTTTCCCGCACTGCTGGAACGCTGCTGGTCCAATCCAATAGCGGAAAGAGCCTTTCGCTGCAGCGCGAGAAGTTCCCCACCAAAGCCCGCAAAGCCGACAAGATCGCGAAGAACAAGGCGGCCAAGTTCGACAAGGTGGCCGACAAGCTCATCGAGAAGGTGCGCAAGGCCGCCCCGGGCGCCAACCTGATTGGCGTTTGATGCAAAGTGCCCCTTCCGAGTTCGTGCAAGCCGTGGCGCTGGAGCGCTCCATTCACCTGCTCTACGTGCCTACGCTGTGCTGCAATCTGAGCTGCAGCTACTGTTACCTGGGCAAGCAAACCACCGAGGCCGCGCTCAAAACGGACGCCGAACGTGCTGTGCACACGCTGCGCCACACGCTGGACGCGCTCAAGACCGCAGGCGTGCTGGCTTTCAATGTGTCACTGCACGGCGGGGAGGTAACCACGTTGCCGCCAGCCGTGCTGGACGCGTTGTTCACGATGATCCGCGGCCACTACCTGGAGCATTTCGACGCGCTCAACGCCCAGGGCCACAGGAAGTCGGCGCCGCACATCAAGACCAATCTGTTCAAGTTCGCGCCGCTGTATGCATTGTTTGACCGGCACAAGGTGTCGATCAGCGCCAGCATCGATCTGCCGCTGTCCCTGCACGCGCGCCACCGCACCACACGCGGCGGCACCGACTGGCTGGCGCGCACACTCGACAACATCCGCCTGCTGGCGCGTTATCCGCATGCCAAAAAAATTTCGGCCACGCTCAGCGGTGAGCATCTCGCCGACATCCCCGCGTTGGTCAAGGACATCTGGTACCTCCATCGCGAACTGGGTTTTGACATGACCCAGTTCAACCTGATGTTTGCCTTCGGTTCCGAGCTGAACCGCGCTGCCAAAGGCGAGGCCGTGCTGACGCCCGCCACGCCGGCGCAGCAGCAGGCACTGTATGGCGCACTGGCTGCGGAATTTGTCGGCACCGAACTGGAGGAGGGGCTCAGGCGCAACTGGTTCGACGAGTTCAAACCCAGCTACTGCACCAACGCACGCAACTGCGGCGAGCGCTTCTACCTGCTGCAAAGTGATGGCGCCGTCTACTCCTGCGTGCGCGGGCAGGGCATCGAAGCCTTTCGCTACGGCAATGTATTCGACGATCCCATTCTGGACATTCTTGACAACGGTGCCCGCAAGATCCGCCACATCCACCAGGCTCAGGGCTTTGACACATCGTGCCAGGCTTGCGATCACTTGGGCACCTGTAACACCGGCTGCGCCGTGGTCAAGTACCAGAACCAGAGTGGCAAGTCCTACACCTGCGGGTTGCAGAAAGCCATTTACCAGGACAACCCCTTGTCCTACCCCGCCGGCACGCCCGCCGAACTGCGCGAATACCTTGTGCACTACCAGCAAAGCATGCATCCCAGCCTGGCCTTTGCGTGGGCGCCGGTGGCGCCTGCCGAGCCGCAATTCATGCTTCCCAACGACATTGGCGAGCCCAAGAACACCTTGGCGGCCCTGGTTGAAGCGGACCCGGTGTTGCAAACACTGTTTAGTGACAGCGCCTTTGTGCTGGAACTGCACGGAGAGCTGTTGCCGCTGGATTCGCAACTGTTCAAACAGCGGCGCACCCAGCACACCCTGGTGGCGGGTGACCCGGTGGTGCTGCACCTGCACCGCGATGTACTGCAGGCCAATTGCCCGCAGGTCATCCGCAACACGCTATACCTGCAGTTGCTGCGCGACACGCCGGTGGTTTACGGCGACGAGCAGCGCACCAAGCAGGAGCACATCTTCACCTACCAGCTTTATGCCAATTGCCTGGTGCCCAGCAGGCGCCTGGGTGACGGCCACCTGCAGTGCGACCTGACCGGCCTGCTGGCACTGCACCAAACGCACTTTTTGCGCGGCGTGCTGAACAACCTGTTTGTGACCACGCTGTTCCTGCGTGAGTACCACTACAGCAAGCAGAAGGCAAACGCCTTCTACCATGTGCAAACGGCCAACCTGCCGTTCCAGAATTTCGAATTCCATTACCTGCCCTGAGCTGGAGGCATCCGCCATGACGCCACAAAACCTGCAACGCACCGCCTACACCGTAGAGTGTTTCCTGAACGCGCTGCGCCTGGAGGATGACAATGACCGCACCGAGGTTGAAGAGGCCCTGGTGCGTTGGTTGCTGGATGACACCCGCCACAAGGACGACCACCTGATCTACCAGGA
>CAIQBN010000434.1 GCA_903870065.1 uncultured beta proteobacterium
CGCCTGAGAGCGCAACGCTGGAGTTGGTATCCAAGGAAGTTGGAATCGCATCAGGAACACTACAACGCTGGAGAGATGACATTCAGTCCATGCCCGCCCGAGGGCGGGCATGGACTGCGCCGGCCAGATTACAGGCTGTGATCACTACGGCCGCCCTGTCGGAGGCGGACAAGAGTGCGTGGTGCCGCGGCCAAGGCATCTACCCCGCTGAGTTGGAACAATGGTGTGCCAGTGCCACCACGGCACTGGCCGAGCCCCAGGACGCACGAGCCAGCCCACAAGCAACGCGGCATGATCGCAAGCGCATCAAGGAGTTGGAGAGGGAGTTGCTACGCAAAGACCGAGCGCTGGCCGAGACCGCCGCACTGCTGGTGCTGTCAAAAAAAGTCGCGGCGATCTACAACAAGGGCGAGGACGCATGATCGCCCTCGAAGATCGCTGCAATTTGGCCCAGGACATTACGGACGCCCGCGACGCCGGTGCACGGCTCAAGCAGGTTTGCGACGTGGCAGGCATTGATGCTCGCACACTGCAGCGCTGGAACGCGCATGATGGCCTTACCAAGGGCGATGGCAGGCCCACCGCGCAGCGTCCAACACCCAGCCATGCCCTGAGCACCGATGAACGTGCCATGCTGGTGGAGGTGGCCAATGAGCCGCGCTTTAGCGCCCTGCCACCTGCGCGCATCGTGCCCATGCTGGCCGATGAGGGTGTGTACCTGGCCAGCGAGTCAACGTTAGCACGGGTGCTGCGCTCACATGGGCAAACAGCCCACCGAGGCCGTGCCAAGGCACCCAGAGCCAAACGCCCGCCCACGACCCACATCGCCAGCGGGGTCAGCCAGGTATGGTGCTGGGATATGACCTATTTGCCCGCGACGGTGATTGGTCGCTGGTTTCACCTGTATCTGATTCTGGATTTGTACAGCCGCAAGATCGTGGGTTGGGAGGTGCATGCCAACGATAGTTCCGACCATGCGGTGCGTTTGGTGCGCCGTACTGCCTTGTCCGAGGGCATTGCAGCCCTGCCTGACAAGCCGGTATTGCATGGGGACAATGGCTCCACGCTGAAAGCCACCACGGTGCTCGCCATGCTCGAATGGCTGGGTGTTAAACCGTCGTACTCACGCCCACGGGTGAGTGATGACAACGCCTATGCGGAGTCGCTGTTTCGTACTGCCAAGTACCGCCCGGAGTTCCCGGTCAAAGGCTTTGCAACACTGGAGGCTGCGCGGCAATGGGGTGCGGCTTTTGTGCACTGGTACAACGTGGAGCACAAACACAGCGGTATCCGCTATGTGTCGCCCCAGCAGCGCCATGCAGGTGAAGATCATGCAATTCTTGCCGCTCGTCATGCGCTGTACACCACTGCGAAAGAACGACATCCGGCACGTTGGTCAGGCAACACGCGTAACTGGCAACCCATCGGGGCAGTTACGCTCAATCCGGAGCGTGACTCCGTCATCTCGGAGCACGCCACGGCAAACCATATTCAGCAGTTAGCTGCGTGAATTAGGCGACAACTACCTTGACGCGCGCCGCAACCCCCTCTCAGGCGATCATTTGGCCGCCGCAGAACGTATTGTTGTCGGCGTGCACTTATTTGGTGATTCTTACACCAAACTTGTGCATATGGAGTAAGTTCAGAAATATTATCGCTTTCGCCAATAGGGCACGCATGGTGATGTATTGGCTGGGGCAGCGAGACATTTCATAAGAACATGTCACAACTACGCAGATGATGTGATATCGACCAGATCCACCTCCATCTATGGGAACTCCATTGCTGAGCGAATTGCGTCCACGAGGTGAACCATGAGCTATTGGCGCAGGTTTCGCACGACGCATACATTCCTAGTTAATGGATCTTGGCATTTCGGCATTTCCATCAATGTCACTAATAGCACCCCAACCCGGTTCAATATGCAATTGTCCTCAGCGGTGCTTCAGCAAAGAGATTCCCGGCACCACCGCGGGGAAAATTATCGACAGTTCAATTTCGATGACTGCGCGCAAAGGCTTCAAACGCTATCACAGGCAACGGCTTGCTAAAGAGATAGCCTTGATACGCATGACAACCCAACTTCACAAGTGCATTGCGTTGTGCTTCGGTCTCTACTCCTTCGGCAGGATGCTTGCTGTTGGCGGAATTCTGATGCTGGTTGGGGTTTTCCTGCATTTGATGGAGTCCCACGGACATGAGCATGCTCACGACGCCGTAGAGCATGCACATGCCCATTCCCATGACGATGGGCACCATGCTCACGCTCACGAGGAACTCCCGGTCGGGAAGCATAGCCATCGGCACGTTCATGTAAACATTCGGCACACACATGCCCACGTGCCGGACGCACACCATCTGCATTCGCACTGAATGCGAGGCTAGCATGAATGACCCAAGTCACTTGCAGCCTACTTCTTTTAAGTCAGAATTAGCCAATCAATGGCCCCAAAACAGTGAGCTGGTGCTTATGTCATGCCTTGCTTGCGCACGAGCATCCGCCACAGCAGGACGTTTTTGTATTCTTGGTGTCGGGAGCCAATGAGGGAGCAGAAGTTGCTGCTTGCGGCTTGGTTGCGCGAATAAAGCCGCTGACGAACTTGCCGTCCACCTCTTTGGCCATTCGCAACACTTCGGGGCCTTGACCCGCGAGAAACTCTTTGGCATCTTCCATGCTATAGACACGGGTCACCTCAATGTCAGCACCTTCAAACCCTGCATTTGCAAGCTTGGATAGGTAGTCCTGGTCCGAGAGGGCTCCGGCCACACAGCCCACCCAGAGCTCCACGCTCCTGCGAATGGAGGGTGGTACTTCTCCACGCACAACCACATCCGAGACCGCGAAACGGCCTCCCGGCTTCAATACGCGAAAGGCTTCCTTCAGTACCCGGTCTTTATCTGCAGAAAGATTAATGACACAGTTTGAAATGATGACGTCCACAGAATCGTTGGGCAACGGAATGTGCTCAATCTCGCCTTTGAGGAAGTGAACATTGGTCAAGCCGCTCTTTTGCTTGTTTTCCTCCGCCAGTGCCAGCATTTGGTCGGTCATGTCTAGACCGAAAGCCTTTCCCTTCGGCCCTACCCGCTTTGCGGACAGTAGTACATCTATCCCACCACCAGAGCCCAGGTCAAGTACCGTCTCACCTGCCTTGAGTTCGGCTAGAGCCGTAGGGTTGCCACAGCCTAGAGAGGCAAGCATGGCCTTCTCTGGAATCTGCTCGGCTTGCAAGGCGTCGTAGCGATTGGAAGTGATGGGGTCCGCGCCGCAATTGCCGCCAGAGGTTCCACCACAGCAACTATTGGCGGTGCCTTGGGATACGCGGGTGGCAGCCTCACCATACCGTTGTTTTACGACTTCTTTGACACTTGCATCAGCAATCATGATTTTCTCCTTGGGGTTAACTGCAGCAGACGATGGCCTGCGGCTCAATGACTTTGTTTCGGGTGCAGCATTCGGCATACAAAAATCCCAGCAACTCCTGCAGCGCGTCGTTGTTTGCGGAGTACCAGAGGTAGGTTCCCTGACGGACGACGTTGACCAAATCCTCATTTTTCAATTTTTCAAGATGATGAGAAAGCGTGGATTTCGGGATGTCAAGCTGGTCAGCGATTTCACCGACGACCATGCCTTGTGGGTGAGCTGATAACAGCAACCGAATGATGCGCAGACGCGGCTCGGTGCCCATGGCTGAGAGCATGTCTGCGAAGCGTGCAGTGAGAGCCGAGTCGTCAATTTGTCTAGGTTTGAGCATTTATCTGTATTTCTGCGTTTATCGAATAATAGGGGTGATGTTGGAACTTTCAAGTAAGACAGACAATTCCAACTTTCGAAAATTCCGCAACTAGTTGTATGAATAGCACCCCTCTGCTCTCCTTCACTGCCCTTTTGCAACGTGCGCACCCAGCCTTGTTGCGAAATCTCGCCCCAGACCCGGAGCAGGCCCGCCATGCGCCCAATAAGACCGCACGCCAGGTGCAGTCCGGTCATTACGTTGAGGTGCGACCGACCCCGCTGCCAGCGCCCCGCTACGTCATTCACAGCCGCGCCTTCTTTGAGGCCTTGGGGTTGGCAGACGAGGTCGCAAGTGACCCAGACTTTATGCAGTTCTTCACGGGTGATCTGGACGCAGGAGTGGAAGCAGCCAACGCCGCCATGGGGTCCCCCACCGTGCACGCGAGCGGCTGGGCGACTGGCTACGCACTGAGTATTTATGGGCAGGAAATGGTGAGCAATTGCCCTTTCAGAACCGGCAATGGCTACGGCGACGGACGTGCCATTTCGGTGCTGGAGGTGCTGCTCGCCGACGGACAGCATTGGGAGTTCCAGCTCAAAGGCGGAGGCACCACCCCGTACTGCCGCGGTGGCGACGGCCGTGCTGTGCTGCGCTCCAGCATCCGTGAGTTTTTGGCCTCGGAAGCCATAGCGGCGCTGGGGGTGCCGAGCGCGCGGGCCCTGTGCCTCTTTGTATCGGTCAGTGAAACGGTCAGACGTCCTTGGTATTCTCCCGGTGCAAAAACCGAGGAGCCCGACCGGATGGTGGACGAA
>CAIQBN010000435.1 GCA_903870065.1 uncultured beta proteobacterium
CTGCAACTTCAGCTCCACCGCCTGCTCCCTGATCACGGTCTGGTCGGCCAGGCCCATGCCGTAGGCGCTCAGCACACCGGCCAGCGGGTGCACAAAAACACGCGTCATGCCCAGCGCATCCGCTACCAGACACGCGTGTTGCCCGCCTGCGCCGCCGAAGCACTGCAGCGTGTAGCCGGTCACGTCATAACCGCGGGCCACGGAAATCTTCTTGATGGCGTTGGCCATCTGCTGCACGGCAATGCTGATGAAACCTTCCGCGACCTCCTCCGCCGGGCGCCGGGTTCTTTCTGCCAGTTCGGCAAATTGGGTTTGCACTGCTTCCAGACTCAGTGCCTCGTTGGCCTGCGGGCCAAACACCTTGGGGAAATAGTGCGGCTGGATCTTGCCCAGCATCACGTTGGCGTCCGTCACCGCCAGCGTGCCGCCACGCCGGTAGCTGGCCGGGCCGGGATTGGCACCCGCGCTTTGTGGCCCCACGCGAAAACGCGCGCCGTCAAACGCCAGCAGCGAACCGCCACCGGCCGCCACCGTGTGGATGCTCATCATGGGTGCACGCATGCGCACGCCGGCCACCTGGGTTTCGAACTCGCGTTCAAACTCACCGGCGTAGTGGCTCACGTCGGTGGAGGTACCGCCCATGTCAAAACCAATGATCTTCACCGCCCCGGCAGTGGCAGACGGGTCATGCCGATGGGCCAGTTCGGCGGTGCGGGCCATGCCGACAATGCCACCCGCCGGGCCGCTCAGAATGGCGTCCTTGCCCTGAAAGGCGTGGGCATCGGTCAGGCCGCCGCTGGACTGCATGAAAAACAGTTTGACCCCCGGCATCTCGCCAGCCACCTGCTCCACATAACGGCGCAGGATGGGCGACAGGTAGGCATCCACCACCGTGGT
This sequence comes from uncultured beta proteobacterium, assembly GCA_903870065.1. Taxonomy (GTDB): domain Bacteria; phylum Pseudomonadota; class Gammaproteobacteria; order Burkholderiales; family Burkholderiaceae_C; genus Allorhodoferax. The sequence continues at coordinate 898 of CAIQBN010000435.1, forward strand.
GTCACCCCGGCTGACGAACTTCATCATCGGGCTGGTTTCGTGCGAAGTGCTGACCTGGGTGAAACCCACCTCGCGCGCCAACCTGGCCGCAGCCTTCTCATGGGCGGTATAGCGGTAGCCATGCATGAATACAATAGAAACACTTCGCAGCCCCCGTGAATACTGCGTAAGTAGCTCCTCTTTTAATAGCGTCTCGTCCAGCGCTTCGACCACCTCACCGTGTGCGCCCATGCGCTCCTGCGCTTCCACCACCGCGCTGTACAGCAGCTCGGGCAGCTGGATGTTGCGGTCAAAGATGCGCGGGCGGTTCTGGTACGCAATGCGCAGCGCATCGCGAAAACCGCGCGTGGTGACCAGTAGCGTGGGCTCGCCCTTGCGCTCCAGCAGCGCATTGGTAGCTACCGTGGTGCCCATCTTCACGCATTCCACCTGGTCAGGCGTGACCGGTTCACCTGGTTGGAGGCCCAGCAGGTGGCGGATGCCGGCCACCGCCGCGTCGCGGTACTGCTCGGGGTTTTCGCTCAGCAGCTTGTGCGTGACCAGCGTGCATGTACCGTCCGAGTTGGGGCGTTTGCCGACGACGTCGGTAAAGGTGCCGCCGCGGTCGATCCAGAATTGCCAGAGTTTGCGGTCCAGGGGGTTGGGGTTGCTATGGTTTTGCATGGTAGGGGTCAAGGTTGGAGTCCAACGTTTGGACGAGTGAAACCACTGCCGCGCACTGCGCAGCGGTCAGCGGCAACTTCATGATGAAAAACTCCTGGGAGTGGTGGGCCGGCAATGACGCCAGCGTACTTCTGTGGCTAGCCCATGTTGCGCGGCATCCACAGCACCATGTCCGGGATGAAGTAGGTCAGGAACACCATCGCCACCATCACCAGAAAGAAAGGAAACGCCACCCGGGCCAGGTACATCAGCTGCTTCTTGGTCAGGCCCTGCAACACGAACAGGTTGAAGCCCACCGGTGGTGTGATCTGGGCCATCTCGACCACCAGCACCACAAAAATGCCAAACCAGATCAGGTCAAACCCGGCTTTCTCCACCGTAGGCAGCAACACGGACATGGTCAGGACCACCATGGAAATGCCGTCCAGAAAGCAGCCCAGCACGATGAAGAAACCAATCAGGATAACGATCAGCATCAGCGGCGATAGGTTGAGCCCGCCAATGAATTCAGCCAGGTGGCGCGGCAGACCGATAAAGCCCATGGCCAGGGTCAGGAAGGCAGCACCCGCCAGAATCAGCCCAATCATGCAGTACACCCGGCACGCGGCATACAAACCACTCTTGAAGGTAGCCCAGGTGAGCGTGCGTTCGATGCCTGACAGCAGCAGTGAGCCGCCGACTCCCAGCGCGGCCGCCTCGGTTGCCGTCGCAACGCCGGAGTAAATCGACCCCAGCACCAGCGCAATCAACGACACCACCGGAATCAGGTTGCGGCCCTCATAGATCTTTTGCACAAAGGTCATGGCCGCATCCGCCGGGGGAATTTTCTCTTTGTTGAACAAGGCCCAGACGATGATGTAACCACTGAACAGGCTGGCCAGCACCAGGCCGGGAATGACCCCCGCAATGAACAGTTTGGCAATCGACACATTGGCCGCCACGCCGTACACAATCATGATGATGGACGGCGGAATCAGCAGACCCAGTGTGCTGGCCCCGGCCAGTGTGCCAATGGAGATGTCTTCCGGGTAGCCGCGTTTCTTCAACTCGGGCAGCGAGATCTTGCCAATGGTGGCGCAGGTGGCGGCACTCGACCCCGACACCGCCGCAAAAATGGTGCTGCCAATCACGTTCACATGCAACAGGCGTCCGGGCAACCAGTTCACCCACGGTGCCAGGCCTTTGAACAAACCCTCCGACAGCTTGCTGCGAAACAGGATTTCGCCCATCCACAAAAACAGGGGCAAGGCGGTCAGGGTCCAGCTCGAAGTCGACCCCCAAATGGTCAGCAGCATGGCGTCGCCCACCGGGCGCTGGGTGAACAGCTCCATGGCAATCACCGCCACGCCCAGCAGGGACAGGCCAATCCACATGCCCGAGCCCAGTACAACAAAGAGCAGCACGATCAGTGCGCCAGCAATCAGGATGTCCATAGTGTTCTCGCAATCGTTTGGGTGGGTGGTTATTCGGCGCGGGCCGATTCGCCATCCGCCACTTCAAAAAACGGCCGCCCCTGGATGCGGCTGATCAGTGCATCCACAAACGCCACGGCCAGCCCGATGCACCCCAGCAGCATCAGCACTTGCGGAATCCACAGGGGCGTGACGTCGGCCCCGGCCGATACGTCGTGGTAGACATACGACTGCCACACCAGACGGCCCGCGTAGAAGGCAAAAAACGTGGTCAATGCGCATGCTGCTGCCAGGCACCAGTACTCAAAGATGTTCAGCCACCGGGGGGGCAGTTTTTGCAACACCATGGTGACGCGAATGTGGTCCCCATGGCGCAGCGAGGCCGGCAAGGCCAGGAACAGGGTGGCGGCAATGGCGTAACCGGCGTAAGCATCGAGGCCCTGGATGTCCCACAAGAATTGCCGGGCTGCCACCCCCAACAAGATGACGCCAAAGGTTGCCACCATTGACACACCCGACAGCATCAGCAGAACTTTGTAAAAACCCTTGACGAACGCATCCATAACCCGCTCCTGACGTGCAAACGCAATTACTTCTTCTTGTAGGCTTCAATAATGGCAATGCCATCCGGACCGGCCGAGGCAAGCCAATCGCGCACCATGGTGTCGCCAATCTTCGCCAGTCCATCGCGGATCTCGTTGCTGGGCTGGCCGGTGGTCATGCCCTGTTTGGTGAGCTCGGCAATGTAGCCTGTGTCCTTGGCGCGGCTGGCAGCCCAGCCCCGCTCCTCGGCCGCCTTGCCGGCAGCTACAACAGCATCCTGGGTGGCCTTGTCCAGCGCGTCAAATGCTTTTTTGTTCACCACCGTGGCGTTGCGCGGCAACCAGCCGTTGACGATGTAGAAATACTTGGTCTGCTCGTACAGCTTGCTGTCCACACCACTGGCGCTCGACGTCAGAAAATTGTCCACCGCACCGGTGGCCAGGGCCTGCCCCAGCTCGGCCAGCTGAATCGTCACCGGCTGCGCCTTCACCATCTGCGCAATCTTGGTGGTGTAGGGGTTGTAGGCGCGCATCTTGGTGCCCTTGAAGTCGTCCATGGTCTTCATGGGTTTGATGGAATACAGCGACTGACCGGGCCATGGCACCGAGAACAGCAGCTTCATGCCCTGATCGGCCAATAGCTTTTCGGTGGCCGGTTTGGACACGGTGTACAGCTTTTGCGCCGCATCGTAGCTGGTGGCCAAAAAGGGAATGGAATCGATGCCGAACAGCGGGTTTTCGTTGGCGTAGGCCGACAGGATGAACTCACCGGCCTGGGTCTGGCCGGATTGCACGGCGCGTTTGATTTCGGGCATCTTGTACAACGAAGCGCCCGCATGCACCGTGATCTTGAGCTTGCCGCCGGTGGCCTTGGCCACCTCATCGGCGAACTGCTGCACGTTTTCGGTCTGGAAGGTGTTGGTGGCGTAACCGGTGGGCAAGTCCCACTTGGTTTGGGCGAAGGCCAACGGGGCGGCCAGCGTGGTGGCGCAGCTCAGGATCAGGGCGAGTTTTTTCATGTCATTCCTTGGTGGGTGGTGGAGAGCGGGCGAAGAAAGCGGGTTGTTCAGAAGGAAGCGAGTTGTTGGTTCAGCAGGTCGGTGATCAGCATGGCCCCTGGCGCATGCGTGATGCAGAACGCGGGGCGGGCCTGGGCCAGCGCCGCCTGCGGCGTCACACCACAGGCCCAGAACACCGGAATTTCGTCGTCCAGCACCTCGACTGCGTCACCGTAGTCGGGGCGGTCCAGGTGCGCAATGCCAATCAGGGCCGGGTTGCCCAGGTGCACCGGTGCGCCATGCACGTTGGGAAAGCGCGATGTGACCTGAATGGCCCGAATCACCGCCGCCGCCTTCATGGGGCGCATGGACACCACCATGGGGCCGTTGAAGACTCCGGCAGCCCGAGTTGGAATCGAGGTGCGGTACATGGCCACGTTTTTACCCTGCTCGATGTGGCGCAGCGGCAGGCCTGCTTCCAGCAAGGCCTGCTCAAACGAAAACGAACAGCCCAGCACAAACGTCACCAGGTCACCCTGCCACAGCGCCGAAATGTCGGTCGGCTCGTCCACCACCGCACCATCACGCCAGACCCGGTAACGCGGCAGATCGGTGCGGATGTCAATGTCCGCGCCCAGGTCCGGCAGCAGCGCCTGCCCCGGCTCCGACACGGCCAGCAGCGGACACGGTTTGGGGTTGCGCTGGCAAAAGCGCAAAAAGTCATTGGCCAGCGCCTCGGGAAGAATCACCACGTTGCCCTGCACATGGTCACTGGCCAGACCGCTGGTGTGGGAATGCCAGACGCCCTGGCGAATCTGATGGCGCACCTGCAGTGCGCTGCGGCTGTCTTCAGGACTAAAAACCGACGGTATGGATTGCGACGAAAGGCTCACCGGAAGTACCCCAATAACATGCCATGTGGATGGCGATGGGCGGATTGTGAAAGCTCGGTCGAGGTTTCGCAAATTCAAAATATTTCGCTAGCAGCATCGATTTTTTCGATGCACAGGGTTAACCCTTTGGTACCTTTTTTGCTGCCCGTTTTGGTGCCCACTTTGGTGCGAGTGGCGCACCTTCCACAAAGGCCAGCGCCAGCTTGACCACCCGCTCCACCGCCTGCGAAGTTGGGTCAGTGCGGTAGCTGGCATAGATGGGCAGGGCCTGCAATTTGGCATCGCAGCTCAGCAGTTTCAGGCTGGCAACCCCAGCCAGGCGTTGCACCGCAACACGCGGCAGCAAGGCTACGCCAAAGCCCCCTTGCACCAGTTGCACCATGGCGGAAATGGACGAGATGGCGTGCACCCTTTTGGGTTCCAGCTGGTGCTGGCGGAACAAATCCAGCAGCGTGACATGTGGTTGCGAGCCCTTTTGAAAGGTCAATAACTCCATTTCGGCCAACTCATCAAGGCGGTATTTTCTTTTTTTGTGCAGTGCGGGGTTGCCCACAAAAGCCATTTCCATGGTCGGCAGCGCGCGGTTGCGCACCCCGTCGGCCGAAGCCGGCAACACCGCAAACACCAGGTCCAGCGTGCCGCGCTGGATGTGGTCCATCAAAATGGGGGTGGTCTCCACCGTCAGCTCCAGCTCCAGCCCGGGCTGGTCGTTGCGCAGTTTCTCCAGCCACGGAATCAGCCATGAATGCAGCACGGATTCAATCGCCCCAATGCGCATCGACACCGCCAGCGGCGCGCCCGAGCCCATCTCGGCCTTGACCTCGCGCTGCAGTTGCAGCAGCTTCTCGGCATAGACCAGAAACCGTGCGCCGGCTGCGGTGAGCTTGAACTGCTTGTCGCGCCGGTCCAGCAACAGCGCGCCCAGCTCATCCTCCAGCGTAGCGATGCGGCTGGACATGGCGGACTGGGTCAGGAACAGCTTGTCGGCCGCTCGCGAGATGCTCTTGAGCGAGGCGACCCAATAAAAGGCTTCGACGAAACGCAGGTTCATGCCCAATTATGATTACAGGACCGGCCGAACCGTTGAGCAACGCGTCGGAACGATCAGACTCCAACACTGCAAGGCGGCGTCGCTGGAGCAATCAACAAGTGGAAAGTTAACATCATGTGGCCTGTGATTGCAATCTGTCTGGGTGCCAGCGCCGGAGCCCTGGCGCGTTGGGGCCTGGGCCTGTGGCTCAGCCCCGGTGGCGCGATTCCCTGGGGCACGCTGGCGGCCAACCTGATTGGCGGTTATCTGGTGGGTGTTTGCGTGGCCGTGTTCCAGGCCATGCCGCAGTTGGACCCGGTGTGGCGGCTGGCCCTGGTGACCGGTTTTCTGGGCGCACTGACCACTTTTTCCAGCTTTAGTGCTGAGGTGGTGAGCCTGCTGCTGCAACAGCGTTATGCATTGGCCCTCGGCACGGCCGCGCTGCACCTGCTGGGCTCGTTGCTGCTGACCATCGCCGGAATTTGGACGGTTCAGCATTTGCTATCGTTTCAATAGCTATAAAGCGCCATTTTACGAGGGCTAGCGCGGTATTTAGCTAACAACGATTTGCCGCCGATTAAATCCATGTCCTACCTACGGCGCTTTTTAGCTGCGGTGTTTGATTTCACCCTTGGGCCAATACTTGCCCTGGTGCTGATCTTTGAAGAGTGGGGGTGGTCGCCAAAATACGGGGCACCGCAGCGGTGGCGCGGCTGTTTGCCTTGACGCAACCGGCCTTGATGCAACTGCCCTGGTTTGCCAATTTATACGGGCGCTGGAAGCCCTGGAAGAATTCGCTGATCGCACGGGTCAAGGCGACCCTGATGTGGCGGCGCACGGCAAACAAGTTGCGCGCCATTCGGCAGTGGGTGGGTTGGTGGATATACGGATTTCACAGGCCGTCAACCCCTGGTAAACCCTAGTCTTTTTGCCGTGTTGGTGTCAGGGTTTCTTCAGCCGCAAAACCAGCAATAGGATTTAGACTCTGCTGGCACTTAAATGGATGGACCGGCTTGAGGCCGGGCACACCCTTAACTTTTGGCGGAGACACCATGGCATCTTTCCTCTCGCTGTCCCGGCTGATCGATACGATCAGCACCTGGGTCGGCAAACTCACCATGTGGCTGATATTGGCCACCACCCTCATCAGCGCCGGCAACGCGCTGGTGCGCAAAGCTTTCAACCAGAGCTCCAACGGCTTGCTAGAGATTCAGTGGTACCTGTTTGCTGCCGTGTTTTTGCTGGGTGCCGGTTACGGCTTCCTGAAAAACTCGCATGTGCGCATCGACTTCATCTCCAGCAAACTCAGCGACCGCGGCCGCAACTGGGTTGATGTGATCGGCATTTTGGTAGTGCTCATCCCCTTCTGTGTGATCAGCATTGCGCTGGGCTGGCCATTTTTTATGCAGGCCTTCACCAGTGGCGAGATTTCGACCAACGCCGGCGGCCTGATCCGCTGGCCGGTTTACGGACTCATTCCACTGGGCTTTGCGTTGCTGATGATGCAGGGGGTTTCGGAGTTGATCAAACGTATTGCCTTTTTGACCGGCAACGGCCCGGATGTGCTGAGCAGCGAGGATTCCAAGTCCGACGAGCAAAAGCACCTGGAAGAACTTGAAAAGAAAGCAGCCGAGTTGCTGGCAGGAGACAAATAAATGCAAACCACCTTTTTGGCACAA
>CAIQBN010000436.1 GCA_903870065.1 uncultured beta proteobacterium
CATGGCAATACTCCTTTGCGGATTGAAGGGATGAAGTGCTGCAAGCAGCAAGTTCATCGTCCCGCAAATGGAGATTGCTGAAAAGTCCGAGGTTGCCTGCAAGGCTGGCGAGCCAGTTCGCGCGTCAGCGGGTTAGTCCAATTCCCACCATGAGAATCAACCTGATAACCCCATTCACTGAGAAGGACGCGGCCAAAGCTCTCGGCGCTCGATGGGATGGTGCCAAGAAAGTCTGGTACATCACTGACCTTGCCGACCTTACCCCGTTCCTGCGCTGGATTCCAGACGTGGCGGCTGCTACTGAGGGGCAGTCTACAGGGCAGACTGCGAGTACTACATTGGCCCCCATACGCCGGTCAGAGGGCGTCGTTACAAAGTCTGACGTGGTGGTGGCTCACTGTGGGTGCAAGGTCCTGCCTTGGGAGGATTGTGAGCATACCGTTGGGAAGTGCCTGATCTGATTCCAGCAGCGACCTCTTTACGAGGGCGCATGTGAACCTAACGGGCGCATCCAGATAACGTCATCCAATTGCTTGTGAGACCCAAATCTGCAACGATATTATTGGTCAACGGCCCCAAATAGAAGGTGTGGCCCTGCGCCTTGGTGAATCCAAAGTAACTTGACGAACCACTGTATTTTCTAAACACTAAGTCGCCAGAAACTGTGGAAGCAGTTCGAGTTCTTCCAAAAATATCCGGATAGCTGGATTCGGCCCATTGGAATAGGCAATCGAATGGATCTGGAGTGGACTTGCCGCTCACTAGGTGTGTTGAAGTAGTTAGGCCAGAGTAGGAAACATCAAGCCAATCATCACCTGTCCCAGCTACGCTTACAACGCCATTACCAACAATCTTTATTACGTTTTGATTTCCACTTCTGACTGTGTACGAAGCTAATTTACTTACATCAATACTTTGTGTGTCAAAAGAGGCCATGGCTGGAATCCGAACCTGCTGTCCTACCTTCAAGGAAGCCACTGGTTGGTCAAGCAGATCAAGACTCCACGCCGTGCCCACTGGGACCATATTTAAACTCAAACTAGACACAACGTAAGTACCGTCGGTGAATATAGAAAAGATTCGAAATTCGGCGGTTCCAATTCGAGATGCGGTGAATGGAACAGAAAAGGGCACAGTGATCGCATAACGGAACCACACATCGGCAGGATCTTCTACGGCTTGGAAAACCCTCACTTCCTTTAACATTTTTGTTTTTGAGAAAGGAGTTAATGAAACACTCTCTCCAATACCTACCTGTGCACCATTGTTCACAGTGAAAGTCACATCGTTGGTGGATGCTTCGATTAACCCCTCTAGTGAAAGCGAGGGTAACGAGGTTGTGACAGTACTCCGAGCGGCGACTCCCCGTGCAGTTGAAGCTGGAGAAACTCTTCCATTAGAGAGCCACTTAATAACTTGATTAAATATCTGCTGACTCTCCATTTCGCCAATATCGGTCCAAGCTCCTGCTCCTATTGGTAAAGTTGTATTAACTGGCAATGTTGTATGAACTACATTTGGAACTTCAACTGTCTCACTCGAACTCCCACCAGCCTGACTTTCGGCAGCGACGATCACATCGTGTCGAGGACCCAACAGTGTGGCGATTGAACTGTTTGGAATATACACGCTTAGTAAGTCATTCAATGTTACCTCAGTAGGGGAATTTTGCGGTGAATTGCCAACGATAGCTTGATACTTGTCTGAAGTAAATCCTAAAATACTAGCTGTTTGATCAGGTATTAGAGAACGCGCTCCACCAGCTACTGTCTTCCCAAATCGCGCAAAAGCATTGCCTAGCGTACACGATTGGGTGCAAAAGTCACTAATCTTAGTGGATCGAGTGTTAGTGTTCGTATTCTTAACCAACGTGTCAGCCAATGGCGATCCGAGATGCGGTGTACCTATAGTAATTAATCGATGAATTGGGTCTGATACGATCGAAGGATACATACCTTCTGATTTCAATCCGTAGTTTTTGAAATATCTGGTGACAAGTCCGCCCATACTGTGAGCGACAACGTCAACCTGCCGCGCTGCCATATTCGACTCACCGTTAACCCTACGCAAGAGTCGAGTCACACCACCTGCAAACGCAGTTTGAATTTCGTAACTATCAAATGCTTCAAAGTTCCACGATCCGTAGTCAACGGCCTCAACCTTTAGCCCATTACTATCTCGCAAAAATTTTCCGAGTCCATCGTCTTCGGGCCGAATTTTGCTAGCGCTAGAACTTGACCAAATTCCGTGCACCAGCAACACCGGAGGGGATTCCAACTTAATTGTTGTTTTTCGCGTATTTTCCTTTTGAATAGCAGTCACAACGATTGGTATGGATAAATCAGTCCCGGGTATCTTTGCAGGTTCTGGCAATTTATCGCTCGGCCACAGAAGTGCGAGGTATGCGCACTTAGTCTCAATTTCATCTTGGAAACAATAATAGTCACTATGGGTCAGCTGTATTTCCTTTGAAGGTGCAGTGCTTTTATCTCGTTCCTTCATTAAGAAATCACCATTGAATTTGGTAAATCCAGCAGCATCGCTTTGATCTATCGTCAGTTTCAGCCCAGATGTTCCATCTTTACTTGTCGCAACCACGACGACTGCAGATTGCCCGTCGGCAGCAAAAGCATAAGCATCGTCGTCGCTGACAATTAGTGTTGCAGGATCAGTAGCTCCAACTAAATTTCCACTTAATGACATGTTGTAGGGATTTTTCAAATCAACATCTATCAGGTCTCCTTTGAGTTGGCAGGTTTCCCATGCTGGAGTGCTTAGAGTTATGTGAATCTGGTTCCACGCATCATCAATCTCCTTAACACCACTTGATACAAAGCGGTTACCGCATAGATTCGCAAAACACTCTCCACGCACACAGTGCTTAGGCAGCGGAGGCAACGGTCCGGAAAGCTTGTTATTTTGTAACATCAAATATTTCAATTTTGGCAAATTGACAATTGGCGGAATCTTCCCAGATAATCTATTGTCGTTCAATGCCAAATGGGTCAGCGAGAGTAAATTATCCAGAGCAGGTATTTCACCTTTCAAGTGATTATTGTTGAGAGAAAGCTTTTCCAATACAGGCAAATCGCTCAAACTTGTAATGGACCCAGTAATGTTTGTGTCATAAATAAATATTTGCGTTGCCTTTTTTAGTCCACTTAACGATGGAAGTGTACCGCCGACGTGTCCGAAACCTTTGAGATAAAACGACCCTATTTCGGAAAGGTTCTTGAATTCTTTCAATGTCCCCGACAAATGGCGGGGACCAGATCTATAGGTACTGCCTACAAAGTAGAGACCAGCAATATGAGTTGTAGACTTAGCGCCGGTACAATATGAACCAAACCAATAACATTCGCTTCCAGGACTTGTATCAAAGTACGGAGACACCCCGATTTGCTCTCCCAAGCCTCTATAAATACTAATCATCGCAGATCGTTCGCTGGCTGGAGGTAAGTTCAAATATCTGTCTGCCGCTAAAGCCGTAAATGAAATGAGTATCAGAAGTAGGGAAATGATAATTTTCATTCTTTAATCTCCGCGTTTTTCGAATGATAAGTGGCGACCGAGATGGACGTAGCCTCTACCAGATACCCATAGAGGTGGGGGCGTGGTTCGAATCCATGCTGATCAGCGCAAAGCATCAATGGTATTGTCTAAATTGAATTAGTTGCTGGCGGTGGAAAGGATATTCCTGTGGCAATGTTGCTGAGGGTCAAGAAAACCAAAGATTCCCACAAACCCTCTGTAAATACTCATACCACGAACTAACGCCGAATGTAGATGTGATAAACGTCCGACCTGAATCCGACATGGACCGTGTCGCGATATACCTCCAACTCCCCGCCGTTGGCATTTGTTGCTACTGTCCCATCGGGATTCATTCGGGTTGATGTAACCAAATAGAGTCCGGCTTTTACATCGTTTCGCAGTGGGGGCAATTGGGTTGTTAATGGATCCACCATATCCCACACAATATCATCAGTGCCGTAAGCTACCCGTTTACGAGTAATTTCGGATAGCGGTGTCACCTTGGGTGTATAGCCTGCTGGGGTTATGTAGTGGAAAATTGGTTTCCAGATAACTTGAAACTTGGCGGGTTGGGGTTTAAACAAGTAGTTGCCCCAACTTTTATACCTTTGATGGAGGTTGAGTCTAAGACCACTTATCAGAACAGCTGACTCTGCGCCCGAACTATCGACCGCTTGCTGATACTCTGCATTTAAATCAAACAAATTCAAAGCACTCTGGACACCACTTTTAACACTCTTTGCAACCTCTTTGGCCACCGGTGTCAATGCACCTGCCGAACCCACGTCTACGACCGACGTATAGACTTTCATCAATAAATTGATCGCAAATAAATCGGTTTTTTTGCCTTCCGAATAATATGGGTCATATTCACCACTTTCACTGAGTACATCCGTTATTTCATTTAGTACGTCGGTTCCTTCCTTCATTTTGTTACACAAACCCTCGCCCTTGGATAGCAGGTTATAGCCACCCTTAACTCCACGGTAAGCACTGGCCAATGCTCCTGTTGGCTCAAATGTTTCCGCCATTTGTAAAACACGCAACGACCGTTTAGTTGCATCACTAATGACCTGAACACCACCACCAGACCGAACGATCATTCCGCCTAAAACACAGGAGGTGTTTTCAGTTGTTGCCCGGGAATGACGGATCAAATTTGCCGCATTGCTGCCAACTTCGGACCTCAGAGCGTTGACTGCACGTGAACTAGATATGTCCGATTGCACGTAAAAGTCTACGGAGCTCTCACCAATAACTTGTCCAGTTGATGAATCTACTAAAGTGACTTCGACCGCGTAGTTTCCAATCGGAAATGTCGGATCGACATTGAATGAAATGAGGTCTATCCAGTCAATTATATTGAAAGAGATTCCACGTATTGCTGGTTCACGGGTTAACGAAAATCCTGACTCTGTTCTGTAGAAAACCCCAGATGGTGTGTCAAAGGCCAGATAGAGATCATAGGGATCAGGGGAGCCTTCTGCATAGGCACTTAACCCAATGTGCATTGCGTCGCCGCTTTTATATTTGGTTTGATTTGAGCGCACATAAACTGCGGGTAGCACTTTTGAAATAGCATTCACTGAGAATGAATGAAGGCTTGTTCCGCCGGGGGCGGTCTTTACAATTCCATTTTTCGTGCCTGCGTCGCCAAACGGTGTGCATCGAAAATACTTCTCTGTTGAAGTGGTTGATTCAAGTTCAAAATTTGAATATTCACAGTCTGCAACAGTGAAACCCAAGCCATCCTGCAAATTTTTCCCTTTAATTTGAAACACCGTCGGCACCCCAAGAATTACTGTTGTTGGCGAGACACTTTCGATGGTCGGTAGGTTGACCTGTGGGTCTACACCCACCAACGTGAACCCTCGAATATGTGGAAACACGCTGCTGCTGGCGACCCGCATGGTGTACTTGCCCGCCGTCAGTTGCACAAAGCCTTGCGAAAGGTTTTGTCGGTTGGCAGGTAACCATCCTCCCGTAGTGGCAGTCAGTGCGGACGCAAAGGCTACCGTTCCATTGAACGAAATTACAACCGGCCTGCTGGTGAGTGCCGCGTACTCGGCAAATAATTCGTATCTGCCGGTGGTCGGAATGGTGATGTCCCACTCTGCAGAATTGGCGACAGAAGCATATGGAGGCGCGTTTAAAAGGGTATCAGCGCCCCATGCAGATGCAGTCGACAACGCAACGCTTTGGCCACGTAAAAAGCTAGTGGCGGGGATTGCGACAGTCGGAATTGATGCTGCGCCTGTTGTCGCAAAGCTGACTTCGACCACTGTCGCTGGATTGTAGGAAAGACCTGCCATGTCCACAGTTAGCTGATCGCCAGCAATTCCCACACGACTCTGTGTTAATCCCGCCAACGTATTTCCAGGTCCAACAATCGCAGAACTGAATCTGAGTGGATTTCCTCTTGGCACGCGTAGGACAAATCCGTTAAACGATGCAGCCGAAGCTTGGGCGGCATTAGGATAGCCGGTATAGGATCGAAAGTTGAACAATCGAACCCCCGATGGCGAGACGTCAACATCGAAAACTGGATTCGCGAAAAAACCAGTCAGTTCCACTCCACTACCCACAGTTATCTGGGCAGGGTTCGCCTCCCGACCCGCTCCGGTGCCCAACGTCCCAACAACTGGATAGTGCCACTCAAAGGAAAGCGCGCCAGTGGTAGGAATAGTGCTGCTGCCGCCTGTAATCGTGACGGCAAGCCCTGTTGAGTCGTAGAGGTAACTGCCATTGGGGTCAACTACGAAATCGAGGGTGTCATTGATGCCCAACGATAGCTCCATTGAGTAAGTTGGCCCAGGGCCGAAGGCATTCACCACTCCGTTGAAGATGCTAGTGCCATTTTTCAAAATGCCGACCACTGTAGAAGTGCTGTCGAGTCCACGAAAGGCTGCTTCAATTTGATAAGTACCTGAACTCGGGGCCGTCCATCGCACCACGGCTTGCTCACCATTAAGGCCTGGATGGAAGCCGAGCGCTCCCGCATCCAGAGTAAAACTAGCGTACTTGACAGCCGCATTCGTGGGGTTTCGGATCACATAGGGCACAACTGCGCCGATCGTAGGCTTGTTCCAGGTCTGAAAGCCGGTGCCGGGTTGGAGGTTGGTCTTTGCCGTGTCGAACAACTGGAAGCTAGCCGTACTGTTAAGTTTGTAGCCGTAGCTCCAGGCACCACTCGGGTTTGCTGTTGGGGAGAAGTCAGTGGCTGCGTTGTATCGTATTGTCGTTGCACTCTCCCATTCGCACAGTGCGGGGTTGGAAGTGCCCTGAATATCGTTCCATTTTGAGACACCATTTTGTAAATGAAATGCAAGATAGTTTTCATTGACCACAAGTCCGCCACCATTATTAGGCTCACCGGGATACCAGTTTGTGTATGCCCATGATTCCCCTGTAACCCATTGCCAAGTACCTTCTCGTGAGGTGTCACTAGCCCCAAGCAGAACAAGTGGGATGGAAGTAGATACAAAATTTGCAACTACAAAATCGTTTTCCGCTTGCGAAGTAATGGTTGCCAAGTGCGCACCCTTGCTTTCACATAATGCCTTGGCAGCAGTCCAATTCATGGCTGTGTCAAATCTCTGATAACTGTGACCGTTGAACGTCAGTTTTGCAGAGTCGGCAAAGGCTGAGGAAGTGGGCAACAAGAGGGCAGCAATGAAGCTCAAGATACATTGCTTTACCGCTGTTGTGCACTGGAAGCGTTTGCGCAAGAACGAAAAGGGGAACTGCATGAATTCAGGCTCCAAAATGAAAAAACCGCCCTGCGCAAACTTGCAGCGGGGCGGCAGCGCGGTGACAGATGTGGCAAGGTGACATGAACCCGAACTCCCAATTTTTGAGAAGCTGAAAAGTCAGCTCTGCGCTTCAATTTTTTACCAAATGATAGCAGTCAAAAAATTGAAGGGGCGCGATGGCGGACTGCCTGGACTGGCCCAATCCAAACCCGCAAACACCCACACTGCAGGCACGGCCTTTGTTCCATGACGTGGCCAAATTGGGCTGTCAGACTCCCCCGCGCCCGGCGGTGCGAGGGGGTTGGGGGAGTGGGGGACGCAACGCGATTAACAAATAGCTACAAAAATAGCAGCTACCAACGCAAGCAGCACGAGGGCTAGAGTCCGATTTGATCTAAAGGCTGCAAGCTTCAGCCAACCACCACCGCAGCGCTGTCCCCGCGCCCGGCGATCCTGCCAATGGTATAGACCGTTTCACCCGCAGCGCGCAGCGTCGCGGCACAGGCGTCTGAGTGGGCGCCATCCAGCACTACCACCATGCCGATGCCGTTGTTGAAGGTGCGGTTCATTTCGATGTCATCAATGCCGGCGGTTTTTTGCAGCCAGGCAAAGAGTTCGGTTTGCGGCCAACTGCCTTTTTGCAGATGGGCTGCCATGCCGTCTGGCAACACGCGTGGTATGTTTTCCAGCAGGCCGCCACCGGTGATGTGGGCCAGGGCCTTGATGGGGTGCAATGCCAATGCCGCCAGAACGTTTTTGACATACAGCCGGGTGGGTTCCATGATGGCTTGCCTGAAAGGCTTGCCGTCCAGCGTGGCAGGCAGATCAGCACCCGCACGCTCAATGCATTTGCGCACCAGGCTAAAGCCGTTGGAGTGCACGCCGTGGCTGGACAGCCCCAGCACCACGTCACCTGCTTTGACATCCGCGCCGGTCAATATTTTGGACTTTTCGACAGCCCCGACTGCAAAGCCGGCTAGGTCGTATTCGCCCGCCGGGTACATGCCCGGCATTTCTGCGGTCTCGCCACCAATCAGCGCGCAGCCGGAGAGTTCGCAGCCTTTGGCGATGCCGCCGATGACGGCTGCGGCAGTGTCCACATCGAGTTTGCCGCAGGCAAAGTAGTCCAGAAAAAACAGCGGTTCAGCGCCTTGCACCAGCACGTCATTGACGCTCATGGCCACTAGGTCAATGCCTACCGTGTCGTGCATATTCCACTCAAAGGCCAGCTTGAGCTTGGTGCCCACGCCGTCGGTGCCGCTCACTAGCACGGGTTCCTGGTAGCGTTTGGGCACTTCAAACAGCGCGCCAAAGCCGCCGATGCCTGCCAGAACACCTTCGCGCATGGTCCGTTTTGCCATTGGCTTGATGCGCTCGACCAACGCATCTCCGGCGTCAATGTCAACGCCGGCATCTTTGTAAGACAGGGGTGTGGTGAGGCTGGATTGGGTCATTTGGTTGGGCTTGCAATGGCTCGTGGGACTGAGCCGATAGAATTTGCCCAGATTTTAAGGGTTCACCCCCTCCATTCCTGTATGCAATTGACGCCCCCACAAAAAAGTTTTGTTGCCTGGACACTGATCGCGGCCTTGACGGGTTGCGCGCTGTGGCTACTCGGGCCGGTGCTGACGCCCTTTATGGTGGCCTGTGTACTGGCCTATGCGCTGACCCCAATCGTCAATTGGCTGGACGAAGTCGGCCGGGGTCGGATTCCGCGTGTGCTGGCCGTTATTGTTGTCGAGCTCCTGTTTATTTTTGCGCTGATGGGCCTGTTCCTGCTGATGATCCCGATTTTGGCCAAGGAATTGCCGCTGATGCGCGAGCAATTGCCCACGGTCATGGACAGTGTCAACATGGCAGCCGGCCCCTGGCTGGCGCAATGGGGCATCCATTTGTCGCTGGATGGCGCCAGTATCAAGGCCTTTGTGATGAAGTACCTCAACGCCAATGTCGATGATGCACTGGGGTCGGTGCTGGCGTCACTCAAGCTCGGCGGCAGCGTGGCCTTTACCCTGATCGGTAACGCTATTTTGATACCGGTTGCATTGTTTTATTTGTTGATGGACTGGAGTCGTTTTGTCGACCAGTTGCGGGCGTTGATTCCACCGCGCTTGCGTGTGGCCAGCAATGCGTTTCTGGGCGAGGCCGATGGCGTGCTGGGTCAGTATTTGCGCGGGCAACTGCTGGTGATGCTGATTTTGGCGGTCTTCTACAGTGTGGGGCTTTTTCTGTTTGGCCTGGATCTGGCGCTGCCCATTGGCATCTTCACCGGTCTGGCCATGTTTGTTCCGTATGTCGGATTTGGCGTGGGTTTGGTGCTGGCAATCTTCGCGGGCCTGCTGCAATTCACCGCCACGGTTGGGATTGGGCAAACCGCGTTGATGGTGGCCATTGTGTATGGTGGCGGCCAGTTGCTCGAAGGCTTCTTTTTAACCCCGCGACTGGTGGGTGAGCGCATCGGCTTGCACCCGCTGGCGGTAATTTTTGCGCTGTTGGCATTTGGCCAGCTGTTTGGCTTTGTTGGTGTGCTGGTGGCGCTGCCTGTCAGTGCGGTGCTGCTGGTGGCCATTCGGCGCATCAAGTCGGGCTATCTTGCCAGCCGCCTCTACCGCGGTTGATGAGCAGCCCATGAAACAAATGGTGCTTGACATCGGTCTGCCCACTGGGCCGACGCTGGCCAACTTTTGCGCTGGCCCCAATCTGGACGCGCTGCGTCACTTGGAGTTGTGGGTAGGGCCTGAGCCTGGAGCTGGCACCAGGGAAGCGCAACGCTCGCCGGTACCCACTTATTTGTGGGGTGAGGCCGGTAGCGGCAAGACCCATTTGCTCAAAGCGGCGCGCGAGGCTTTGCGTGAACAGGGCGCGCGGGTGGGCTGGCTGGACCCTTCGGTGCATGAGCCGGCCGATTTCAATGAAGCGTGGTCCGCTGTGATGCTCGATGACGTGCACCTTTATACGGCCGTTCAACAGCATGCCGCCTTTAACTGGTTCGTGCATGCGCAGGGCAGTCAAAAGCCGGTGCTGGCAGCGGGGGATTGTGCTGCGGTGGACCTGAAGTTGCGTGATGACTTGCGCACCCGCCTTGGCTGGGGTCATATTTTCAGGCTGCAGACACTCACCGAGACCGAGCGGCGTGCTGTGCTGCGGCAGGCGGCGGACGCGCGCGGTGTGTTTTTGCGTGATGAGGTGATGGATTTCATGCTCACCCGCTTTAGCCGCGACTTGGGGCATTTGATGGAATTGCTGGAACTGCTTGATGGCTATGCCCTGCAGACCCAGCGTGCCATCACCATACCGCTGATCAAATCGATGATGGACAACGCATGACCTCAGTTAACCAAGCGGGAGTGACGCCAAGCGCCGACCGGCCGACCGAAGGCGCAAGCGCCACAGCGGCAAGAATTGCGCTTTTTGATTTGGACCACACCTTGCTGCCGATTGATTCGGACCACGCCTGGGGTGAGTTCACGTTGGCCCGGGGTTGGGTGGATTCGGAAATTTTCAAGCAAAAAAACGATGGTTTTTATGCCCAATACCAGGCGGGTACGCTGGATGTGCATGCCTACGTGCGTTTTGCAACTGCTGCAATTTGCCAACGCGGTGCTACGGAATCAATAGCTGCTCACGCTGACTTCATGAGGGCTACCGTGCAAAATTCCATCAAACCCCAGGCGCTGGAGCTGGTGCGCCAGCACCAGCGGTGTGGTGATCGGGTGGTCATCGTGACCGCTACCAATGAGTTTGTGACCCGTCCCATTGCGCGGGCCCTGGGTGTGAGCGAGCTGATTGCTGTAGAACTCGAAGTGGACAGCAGCACGGGCTGGTACACCGGGGCCATTCGCGGTGTTCCGTCGTTTCGCGAGGGCAAGGTGGTTCGCGTCGGGGCCTGGTTGCAGGCGCATGGGCTGGACTGGAGTTCGGTGCACACCACCTTTTACTCCGACTCGTTGAATGATCTCGCGCTGTTGGAAAGGGCCAACGTGGCGGTTGCCACCAACCCGGATGCACGCTTGCGGGCGCTGGCCCAGGCGCGGGGATGGCGCATACTCGACCTGTTTGGCTAGTTGCAGCCCTTGTGGCTGCGCGAACTATGCGGCCCTGGTGCCGCAAGAAGAAACAATGATCAAAAAATTTATCGATAAATTAATCAGCAGGTCTTCCGACGCGTTGTCGCGCAAGAAGCCCAAATTTGGCAAACGGGTCGATTTGCCGGCCCAAACCCACGGAATCGATCCGAATTTGGTCGATGAACGTGCCGTAACGGTGGTGCGGACTCTGCACGATGCGGGATATGAGGCCTATGTGGTGGGCGGCGCGGTGCGTGATTTGCTGGTGGGCTTGCGGCCCAAGGACTTTGATGTGGCCACCAACGCCACACCGGAGCAGGTCAAAGGCCTGTTTCGGCGCGCTTTCATTATTGGGCGGCGCTTTCGTATTGTTCATGTGGTGTTTGGGCGGGGTCGGGAACACGAAGTGATTGAGGTCTCGACTTTCAGGGCCTATTTGGACAACGCCGCTGCCGAGCAAGTTGCCGGCAATGAAAAAACCAGTCGCAGCGAACTCGCCGGCATGAAACACGCAGTGGATTCAACTGGACGGGTGCTACGCGATAACGTCTGGGGTCCGCAGGAAGAAGACGCGGTTCGCCGCGATTTCACCATCAACGCGATGTATTACGACCCGCAAACCCAGGTCGTGGTGGATTACCACAACGGCTTCAAGGACGTGAAAAACCGGGTGATCCGCATGATTGGCGACCCGGCCGCGCGTTACCGTGAGGATCCGGTGCGCATCATCCGCGCCGTGCGTTTTGCCGCCAAACTGAGTTCTTTGGGTTTTGCGCTGGAGCCAAAAACGGCCGCTCCCCTGGTCAAGTCGCAGGAGTTGCTGTCCGACGTGCCGCAAAGCCGTCTGTTCGACGAGATGCTCAAGCTGCTTCAAACGGGGCATGCGCTGGCGTCGATCGGACAGCTGAAAAAGCTGGGCATGGCGCGTGGCATATATCCTTTGCTTGATGTGGTGGTGGAGCGCGCGGAGATGCCGTTTGTGAATGCTGCGCTCAAAGACACCGACCGGCGCGTGGGCGAAGACAAACCGGTTGCGCCCAGCTTTTTGCTGGCCTGCGTACTTTGGGCCGATGTGCGTGATGGCTGGACGCGCCGCCTGGAGCAGCGCCAGCATGCGCACCCCGCGCTGATGGAGTCCATCGATGACGTGTTCCGCTCCCGTATTGGTGATGTCTCAGGCG
>CAIQBN010000437.1 GCA_903870065.1 uncultured beta proteobacterium
ATCCTTTTTCCATTGACTCACCTGATTCGGGTGTACACCGTGTTCTTGAGCAATCTCATTAATCGTTTTCGTGCCTTTGATGGCTTCTATGGCAACCTTTGCTTTTTGGGTTCCTGTAAATACCTTGCGTTTGCTTTCACTCATTTTCTATCTCGTTTTTGGATCAGAATATAGCTTAAACTACTATCCGGATTTCGGAGTCCATTGTATTCTTCGCCGGAAATCGCCTTATAGATGGGTTCGATTTCATATGCTCCCAACAACGGCACTGTGTAGAATAGTAACGTTGAGCCGATTTGCACCGCCCAAAAATAAGCACACCTACATGAACGCCGCAACTCACTTGCGAAGGAAAACTCCAGATGCTACAGCTTGAAGGCTATGTCATTCAAAAAAAGATTTACGAGAGCGACCATAGCCAGGTCTTTCGTGGCAAGCGCAAACGTGATGGCCTGCCCGTCATCATCAAGGCTCCGTCGTCGGATAATTTTTCCATTCGGGAGAATCTACGCTACCAGAACGAATACAACCTGCTGGTGGCTATGCGGTTTAGCCGGATTATCCGTGTGCATGACATCGTGCAATATCGCTCCGGCTTTGCCATCATTGAGGAGGACTACGGCGCGTGCGATTTGAACCAATGGCTCAATGAGAAAAGCCTAGCACCCACGGAGTTCCTAACGGTTGCCATCCAAATGGCCGAAGGCTTGGTTCAGATGCACAGTCAAGGCATCATCCACAAAAACATCCATCCTGCCAACGTGCTGATTCATCCCAAAACGGCGCAGGTGAAGCTAACAGATTTCGGGCTATCCACCTTGATAGGGGTTGAAACCCTAGAAGCTTGCGCCCCGAACCTGATCGAAGGCACTTTGTTCTATGTGTCGCCAGAACAGACGGGCCGCATGAACCGCGCCGTTGATTACCGCACCGATCTCTACTCGCTGGGAACGTGTTTCTACCAGATGTTGATCGGCTCCCCGCCTTTTGTGAGCGACGACCCATTGGAGATGGTGCATTGCCACATTGCCCGCTTGCCGGTTGCCCCGGCTGCACGCAACGCTAACATTCCGCCGTCGTTGTCGAACCTGGTGATGAAACTGCTTGAAAAAAAGGCTGAAGATCGCTACCAAAGCGCCAATGGGGTGCTACAAGATTTGTTGGCGTTGCAGACATCCTTGCGCGCAGGTGAGCTGATGCCGGAACTGGCATTGGGTCGTCATGATGTGTCGAGCAAATTTCAAGTGGCACACCATCTTTATGGCCGCGACCAGGAAACCAGACAGTTACTGGACGCCTTTGATCGAGTGACCGCAGGGCGCTCAGAACTACTCTTGGTGGGTGGGTACTCCGGCATCGGCAAGACCGCGCTGGTCAACGAAGTGCAAAAGTCGCTGGTGCGTCAGCGCGGCTACTTTATTGCTGGCAAACACGATCAGTTTCAGCGGGATATCCCGTTTTCCGCATTGATTCAGGCGTTTGGCCGACTGGTCAGCCAGCTTTTGACAGAGCGGGAAGATCAAATACAGGTTTGGCGCGAAGCCTTGAGTGCGGCTCTGGGCAACAATGCCCGCGTCATCATCGACGTGATTCCGAATGTGCAATGGATTATGGGGTCGCAACCACCCGTGCCTGCCTTGGGTGCGACCGAAGCACAAAATCGCTTTAGCCAGACATTTCAACAGTTTATTGCCGTGTTCGCCCGCCCAGAACATCCGTTGGTGGTCTTTCTTGATGATTTGCAATGGGCTGATGCACCGTCGCTGGCGCTGATGACGCTGCTGTGCACCAACCGCGACAGCCACAATCTGTTGATTATCGGCGCTTATCGCGATAACGAAGTGTCGGCCTCGCATCCGCTGACCCTGACCCTCAACCACATCCGTGACGAGGGCGCTGCGGTTCACACCATCTTGCTTGCCCCGTTGTCGCCCGATGATCTGAACCAGATGACCGCCGATACGCTGCATCAGCCGCCCGCCAATACGCGACAACTGTCACAACTGCTGCGCCAGAAAACCGGCGGTAATCCCTTTTTTGTCACCCAGTTTCTCAAGGAAATCTACGCTCAGGGCTTGTTCCAGCTGAACCTGGCGAGTGGTTGTTGGCAGTGGGAGATGGCACAGATTGACGCGGCCAGGATGACCGACAACGTGGTCGACCTGATGGCCGAAAAAATTGCACGGATGAGTCCCTTGACACAGCAGGCGCTCAAGATCGCGGCTTGCATCGGCAACCGTTTTGAATTGGTGTTATTGGCAGAGATTTACGACCACAGCGAAATCGACACCGGCAGTGATCTGTGGGAGGCGATCAAGGAAGGGCTGATACTGACCCATCACACCGAGTTCCGGTTTCTGCATGACCGGGTGCAACAAGCGGCGTATGCCTTGATTGCTGCGGGCGAGATTGAACCCCTGCATCTGAAAATTGGCCGCCAACTCAGGCAGCGCACACGCCCGCCGGAGCTTGACGAGCGTATTTTCGACATGGTGGGTCATTTGAATGCGGCGATGGCCCTCATCACTGACCCCGAAGAACGACTGCAATGTTCCATGCTCAATCTTCGGGCCGGATGCAAGGCCAAAGCCTCGACTGCCTATGAGTCAGCGCGGCACCATTTCCAGGTGGCGGTCGATCTGCTAGGGGCTGATTGCTGGGCCGTGCATCACGATCACAGCATGGCGGTGATCCGCGAACGGGCCGATGTTGCCTATTTGTCGGGTCGGTTTGCTGAGGCTGAAGCCGACTTCGACGAAGCCATGTGCCATGCTGCAGGCCGCCACGATCAAGCGGATATCTATCTGCAAAAAATTATTCAGTACAACCAATTAGGCAAATACAACGATCTGGTGGATGTGGCGCGAACAGCCCTGTCGCTGTTTGGGGTGATCTTGCCCAGCCAGTACGACGAGACGGGCTTGCAAGCTGATTTTGCGCGGCAGATTGCCGAGTATTCGCGTTTGCTCAACCAGCGCCCGATTGCCGACCTTGCCAAACTCGACGATGTGACTGACCCAGACCAGGACAGCATCATTCGACTGATGGCGATCCTGACCGACGGCACCTTCATTGCCATTCCAGGTTTGTTCCCGCATGTGGTCATGGAAGTGGTCAACCGGTCAATGCGTTATGGTCACAACGCCATGTCGGCGATTGGATTTGCCTGGGCGGCGGTGCTCATCGTGCGTCAATTCGGCGACTATCAGGATGCATATTTACTGGGGGTGTTGGCGATGCGCCTCATAGAGCGTTACCCCAACCCGCGTATTCGGACACAGGTGACGTTCCTGCACGCAGTCTGCGGCCTGCACTGGGTCAAGCCACTGGAGTCGCAGATCGAGATGTACCAGCAGGTGTATCAATACGGCATAGAAAACGGCAATCTGGTTTTTGCCGGCTATGCCAGAACCATGATTCCCAAGACCACGCTGGCAGCGGTGACGGTCGAGAGGGCGCTGGAGGAATGCGCCATCAGTCTGGAGTTCTATGCCAACAGCGGTTCGCCGTTCCTGATGAGCGAACGGTTCTG
>CAIQBN010000438.1 GCA_903870065.1 uncultured beta proteobacterium
GCCGGTCAGGCCGCCAAACTTCTCGGAGCAGTCTTTGGTGCAGCATCAGTAGCCAATAAGCAGTTCGTCGGCGTTGCCTTGTCATTGCTCGATGGTGGGATGGGCTATAAACAACTTGTCTCGGCTGCGCTGGGCGTGACTGGCAAGACCAGCAATGCCGAGGTCGCATCGCTGCTCTGGACGAATCTCTTTGGTGCAGCACCAACCACTGACCAAGTGGCACCAATCGTGGCCATTCTGGACAGCGGCATGAGCCAGGGTGCTTTGACGGTCCTTGTCGCAGACACCAGTTTCAATACCGAGAAGATCAATCTGGTTGGCCTGTCGCAGACCGGAATCGAGTTCATGTGAAGGGCGCGCGTTATTTCATGGTGTTGACTACGACTTTGCGCGGACTGGGGGTAGAGGGCCTGAGAATTGGCTGCAAGGGGGAGATTCGCGTGGTCTATGCCCCGACGGGTAATCTTCAGGAATCACAAAGACTGCTGGAACGGGTGAGCAGCTAAGACCGGTTGCTGAACCCAGGAGAGCCCGTCCATTGTGATGGGCTATTTGCTTTCTGGGGAACGACGGTTACCAGATACGCTAGGCTTTCGACATGGGGTAGCCGGAGTCCATCACACCGAAGGTGCCAACCGCTTTGATACTCGCTTCATAGAGGTTAATGGCGATGGACAGGTTTTGCTACTGGTTGACCGACACTGGTTGACCAACTCCATGTTTGCCGCACACTCTGCTTCTAAGGCATTCTTTCGAGCATCCCATGCGGTATCACGCACTCCGACATCGCAGAACGAACCCCTCGCTTAACTCATGGACGCCAGTTGATCTAAGTGGATTTTTGTTCGTTTGAAGTCAACAGAAGTCCGCCAATTCCGAATGAAACCATCAACGCTGCGATGGCAAGTGCATTTGCGAGCTTGGAGTACGCAACGCCATATTCGCCAATTTTTTGATAGTAGGCCTCGGCAACTGTCTCGCCGCCTCTGGATCGAAGCCCGGTCAGTTCCGTCGCCGACTTTCCTAAAGACTTACCGGCGTCGTAAAACAATCCAGCCGAAGCTAAGCCCATCAAAATTACCAAAATTCCAAATAGCTTTCTCATTGCGCCCCCCCATTTAGTCAGGGCATCGTAAATAAGTTCGATGCTTGGGCAAATTGTAGAGGTAGGGCGTAGGGCGCGGACTTTGGTTGGGCGGTATTGCTGCCAGACACCCAGAAGCTGCCCTTGCTGTCTTTCCAAAGCCCGTCGACACAGGCCCATGACAACACAGGCATTAGAACCAGCAAACATAGAAGTCTCTTCATGTCTGTTCCTTCAGGAAAAGCAGCAAAGTCGGTCTTTGTGAAAGTTGGCTCATACTCGACACACGTTCGAATTGTTTCATGGCAACAGGCGATCCGGGAAACCCGCGACCAGTTGGTTGCACATTGTTCCGCATCTCGGTATGCTTGGTCTTCTTCAAGCTGCCAGTCATCAGTCCTTGCCCATGGACTGCATGCATTGGCGAAAGGACTCCAATGCACGCACGCCTTTTGTCTTTGGGTCGCCACGCGCTGTTCTGGCTTTGTTTGGGTTGTAGCGGGGCGTTCGGTGCCACCCTCAATGGGATATGGTCGTACAGCTCGGGTGGCTACCTGGTGTTGATGGAAGTTCAGGGCGGCGCGGTGCTGGCCTTGCGCGTGGACCCGGCCTTGACCACTGGCGAAGCGTTTGTGGGCTCCCGCAGTGGCGACGCCGTGCAGGTGCAGTCACTGTCGCAGTCCAGCTCCTTGGCACTGACTGTCAGTTCGGACCGGTTCAGCGGCACCGTGCGTAGCAGCACCGGGAGTGCAAGTGTCAGCGGTAGTCAGCTCCTGGTCTATGCCGGCAGCATTTACGACGGACTGTGGCAGCGCACCGGCGACCCTACGCGGTACCAGGCGCTGGTGACCATGACCGCCAACGCGCTGCCCACCACACTGCTGCTGGACATGCGTATCAACGCGTCCACCTCGGTGAGCTATGACATTGCGGTAGGCACGATCACAACGGCGCGCACCCCGACCTTTAGAGGTGCCTCACTGCTGGGCGCACGCAGCCTGTCGCTGGCGTTTGGCAGTAGCGCACCGCTGTCAGCCACCTTCACCGCGCAGAGTAGCGCCGTGCCGCCACAGACGCTGGAACAGTTTGCCGCGACGCAGCTACTACCCATCGCCAAGACCAACCAAAGCATAACCTTCGGTTTCGCGCCCAGTTTGAGGGTGGGCAGCACTGCTACAGTGAGCGCCACTGCCAGTTCGGGCCTGACGGTCAGCTACTCCAGTTTGACCACGAGCACCTGCACGGTATCTGGCAGCACGGTGACGGGGGTAGCAGCCGGCACCTGCACCATCGCCGCTAACCAAAGTGGAAACACGCTGGTGGAAGCGGCAGCACAGGTCACCCAGACTCTGACTGTGAGCGCAACCCCGCGCACTAGTCAGAGCATAACCTTCGGTACCGCGCCCACCCTGACGGTGGGCAGCACCGCTATGGTGAGCGCCACTGCCAGTTCGGGCCTGACCGTAGGTTACAGCAGCCTAACGCCCACCATCTGCTCAGTCACGGCCAGTACTGTGACGGCGCTTGCGGCAGGCACTTGCACCGTTGAGGCAGACCAGGCTGGCAACACGCAATTTGACGCTGCAGCACGGGCCACGCAATCAGTCACGGTGAGCGCGGCCAATGCGCCGCCAACCGGCGTTGCGGTCAGCAAGGTGTCACCCCAGACCGTAGGCAGCCAGACCGTGTACGCCTCGACCCGACTTGCCGTGAGCTGGACAGCGCCGGCCGGGGTCAGCGTCAACCAGTACCGCATCACCGCGACTGAAACGGTGGGCAACACCAGCCTCAATTACACTGCTGTATCGACAGCCACTTCCGCCACCCTGACTGGGCTGAAGTCAGGAACCAGCTACAGCGTGCTGGTCTCCGCTTGCAAGGACGCCGCGTGTGCCGAGTCGGGCAGTGCCGCTGCGTCTGGTACAACCCCGGAAGAGTATTGGCAACTGCAGGGCAGCGGGAACAGCTATACAACATTGAGTACAACCGTCAGTGAGGGTAGTGTGCTGTCCTGGGTGATGCGCTGGGGTAGCGACGCCGGCGCCTCCTACTCGGGCCGCTATCAGTATTACTACAAGGTAAACGACCCAACTCGATCTGGTGTGGGTGTAGCTACGACCTCCGGCGACAGTACTGGTGTCTCAACACTGACCTCATTCTCGCCCCTCACTACTTCAGGCCTTCGCAGTTCCTGCAGCGATGCGCCAGGTTTCGATACCAGTACCTGCGCAAAAGGTGGTGCCTTTGAGATTAGCGCTATTCAGGCTGTTCCCATGTCCAATGGCAAGATTCGAGCCTTCTTTAATGCATCCAATGTATTGGACAACAATACCATGCGCGCCTACTCACTTGACAGCCAGGATGGCTTAATCGGGCAGGATTTTCATCCGGGGACACAAGCATATTGCGGCGGAAAGGGATCGAGCGACTATGC
The DNA here is from genome assembly GCA_903870065.1 of uncultured beta proteobacterium. Taxonomy (GTDB): domain Bacteria; phylum Pseudomonadota; class Gammaproteobacteria; order Burkholderiales; family Burkholderiaceae_C; genus Allorhodoferax. The sequence continues at coordinate 3,519 of CAIQBN010000438.1, forward strand.
GCCGGGCGGAGCTTGCGAACCCAACCTTTTTGTCGATGTCAGCTCGACCCAATCGGCGACAACACCCCTCAGTCAGTCGCGGCAGTTCAAAATCGGCTATGACTGGAACGCCGACTGGCGTTGGGACGGCGCTGTCGGCACGTTCATGGTGATCACCGGCGACGATAACTGCAACAAGTATCCCAATGCGCTCTTTTATGGGACCTGGGATGCCAGTAAGTGGACCATTACCAAGGACAGCAGCAATTGCGCAAAACCTATCGTGGCAGCGGCGCATGGTCCGGTGCTGGTCCCTCTAGGCGGCGTCGCCTACAAACTGTATTACGAAGATCAGACCAACGGACCGCAAAGCGGCAAGCCTTTGCGCCTGCTTTATGGAGACGGGCGCAGCAGCGGTAGCGCGGCCACGGTCGATTTTGAAGATTGGGAAAGCAGCACCCTCGCACGCCAAGTCCATTTTCTGTGGCCGGACGGGACTCTTCTCGACGCTCAGGACGAGGCCGGCCTAGGTGATCACATGATCCTTACGCCGACTGGCAGCCTTGACCTGCAATACATGTTCGTTAATCGTGGTGGTCTTGATAACACGAAGTGGAAAACGGGCTCGTATGGTCTGGGTTTGGCAGTGCTGTTGAATCCCTAATTGAAAACGCTACCAAATTGCATAGCTGGCAGCGCAATGTTTACAAGGGTTGGCTCAACATCGTGATGAGTAATCTCTTTGCGGGTTATTGCTCAAAGTCTGCAGGCCCACACAGCCCCAGCGTTGACCATGGGGCATCAAATTAGTTGATCACACTCAGATTCCCAACACATTGGATGTCACCGCTACGGACTGTCCGGCCTTGAATTGGCGAACAGCCTCCAATTTGTATTCCTGTGTGTATTTCCCGCGTACTTGTTTGTCTGACATTTCCTAACTCCTTGTACGTAATTTTGAACAAGGCTTAAGAACTACAGCTTTGGGGGGCAAGGTCAGGTATCAATGATGGATTCCTGATTGTCCCTAAGTGCTGTAACGGAGACCACAGCCGGAAAATGACTTCCGTCCTTGCGGATGTAGGTCAACTCGTAAATATCCTCTATGCCGCGCGAGGCCTTAAATACCAACGCCTCGAAGCCCGGTGCAATGGGTGTGTCGAGTTCGTCGGTAAGAGCTTTCGCGCGCGCAATGACTTCCTGCGGGTCCGATATATCTGCCGGGGTAATCTTGTTGACGATGTCTGCAGCGGAATATCCCAGCATACGCTCCGCACCGACATTGTAAATCTGAATTACGCCTTGTGCGTCGGTGGCGATACTCGAGAAGTTGACGCTACTAAGAATGGCCTTTTGCAAGGCCCCTGCAATCAACAACGCATCCTGCCCTTGAATCTCGTGGTTGTCGCCATCCCCAGCGATTTCTTGCACTTGAAACTAGTTGGGAGCGTTTGTTGAACTCACATAAACCTAGGTTGGTATCAAGAAGCGACAACTGAAAAACTCATGAGTTGCTTTTGAACGGGATGTGTTCGTTATACGCTGGTAGGTGAAAATTGATAGCCCTAAATCTGGACTATTAGCCACATCTAGTCGATTTGCCTTAAACAGGTCATTGGTAGGCGACTCTTCGCGCTGCCAACTTGACTGACCACGGGACCGTATGGGTGACGGCAATGAGTCTATAGCGGGTCGCCGATTGGAACTTCGATTACGGTTCATCGTCCCACACAAACGCGGCAAAACGACGAATGCCGCCAATCACCGCGCGGCCAGGTTCACCAAATCGGCAAGCAAGCCCAGGTCCAGCATAGGTTTTCCGCTGAAGGGCTCGTAGAAATACAAACGCGGGGTTCCGCTGTCGACATTGACC
>CAIQBN010000439.1 GCA_903870065.1 uncultured beta proteobacterium
CACGAACTCGGTGTGCATTTCCCAGCGCGCCCGATAGGGTCCCAGGTCCAGCCGCACATGGGTCGATGCGGCATTGGGCGCCGGAAGATGGTGGTCCCTGGCCAACGCAGCCATATGCTCCCAGCTTGCGGCGCGCTGCTGGGCGTCGCACACCATCACGACATGCGACAAACACATCGGTACGTCCATGGCCTCGGGCGGTCGGGCATGGATTTCGTTGTGCAGCGCCACCCGCTGCGGATGCTGGGCCACCACTGGATCAGTCCTCGACAAATGCCTCTTCGCGCTTGGACTTCACTGACGGCATCAGCACCAGCACCAACAACAGCACCGCAGCGGCGAGCAGACCCGCCGACAAGGGGCGCGTCACAAAAACGCTCCAGTCACCACGAGATAACAGCAGCGCCCGGCGCAAATACTCTTCCATCATCGGCCCGAGGATAAATCCCAACAGCAGCGGCGCCGGTTCGGTACCCAGTTTGATAAAGACATAGCCGATGAAACCGAATATGCCGACCATCCAAATATCAAACGTACTGTTGTTGGTCGAATAAACACCGATTGCGCAAAACAGTACGATAGATGGAAACAACCATCGGTAGGGCACGCTGAGCAGTTTGATCCAGATGCCAATCAGCGGCAGGTTAAGAACAATCAGCATCAAATTGCCAATCCACATGGAAGCAATCAAGCCCCAGAAAAGCTCCGGATTGCTGGTCATCACCTGCGGCCCTGGTTGAATGTTGTGAATCGTCATGGCACCGACCATGAGCGCCATCACGGCGTTGGGCGGTATCCCCAGCGTCAACAAGGGAATGAAGGAGGTTTGTGAGCCGGCGTTATTGGCCGACTCGGGCGCCGCCACACCGCGGATGTTGCCTTTGCCAAACGGCACTTCGCCGGGCCGCAATTTGGTTTTCTTCTCCAGCGTGTAAGCAGCAAAGGCGGCCATCACGGCACCACCACCTGGCAAAATTCCTAACAGCGAACCCAGAGCGGTTCCGCGCAAGACCGCTGGAATCATGTTGCGAAAGTCCTCTTTGGTCGGCCACAACCCGGTTACGTTGGCCGTAAACACCACGCGCTCACTTTCATGTTTACCGAGGTTGCTGATGATTTCCCCATAGCCAAACACCCCCATGGCAATCACAATGAACCCAATGCCATCCGTGAGTTCAGGAATATCAAAACTGTAACGTGCCACGCCTGAATTCACATCGGTGCCCACCATGCCAGTCAGCAGACCCAAAACAATCATTGAAATGGCCTTCAGTAGCGAGCCAGAAGCCAGCACCACCGCACCAATCAGGCCCAAAACCATTAACGAGAAGTATTCAGCCGGCCCGAACTTGAACGCCAGCTCTGTCAGTGGCGCTGCGAATGCCGCCAGAATCAGCGTGCCAACGCATCCCGCAAAAAAGGACCCCAATCCCGCTGCCGCAAGGGCTGGCCCCGCTCGACCGTTTCGGGCCATTTGATAACCATCAATCACAGTCACCACAGAGGATGACTCTCCCGGCAAATTAACCAGAATTGCCGTGGTGGAGCCGCCGTATTGCGCCCCGTAATAAATACCGGCAAGCATGATGAGCGCCGACACCGGTGGCAGTGCGTAGGTGGCCGGCAACAGCATGGCAATGGTCGCCAGGGGACCAATGCCGGGCAGCACTCCGATCACGGTCCCCAAAAGACATCCAATGAATGCGTACATCAGGTTTTGCAGCGTGAAGGCCACGCCAAAACCCAGCGAGAGATTGTTGATCAAATCCATACGGGGTCCTATTCACATGCCCGCAATGACGGGCCAGACGGGAAATTGCAGATTGAGCAACTTGATAAAGGCCAGGTAACTCATCACAGCCAGGATGGCGGCCAGTACGGTGGTTTCCACCCACTTGAACGAATCACCTGCCAGGGAGGCAATGAACGTCAACGCAAAAATGCCGACAATCAAACCCATGGGCGGCAAATGAATACTGGGCAAACCACCGATCATTGCGCCAAACACCAAATTTGCCAGAATAATAAAGATCAAAGGTTTCCAGGCAAAGGCACCAATTCGGTCCCCGTCCATAGTCTCAACGACCAGCGACTTGAAGGTAATGATGCCGCCCAGAATCGTCAGCAGCACACCCAGCGACAACGGAAAATAACCTGGCCCCATTCGGGCACCACTGCCAATACTGTAGGTGCTGGCCCCCCATGCAAAGGCGACACCCGTCACCATAAACATCAGACCGGAAAAGAAATCCTTCTGGCTTTTTATATTCACTGACCCGTCTCCTTGTGTCCACAAATGAATCGTGCTTTTGTCGACTCAGTGTGCCACAACGCGGCAGGCATCCGACTGTGCTGATCAATGTGCCACATAAACGTGAGTAGCCGTTTACCGGCGATTATTGCGTTCCTCCTCCCGGATGCGCTCCATTTCTTTGAATTGCAGACACTCGGGAGTCTGGCGGTAGCGATCCAATTTGCATTGCTCGGCAACACAGGCAATGCGAAAGACAAATACCTTTTCCGCACACACCTGACCGGCTTCCGACGGACCGGCGCCCGCGACCGGCGGGCTCGCGGCAGGTGCCAGAACCTCTTTGGGCACGGCCTGCACATCCTCGTTCTGCGCCGAATCAGATTTGGGCTTTGCCAATTTGCTCTGAAGCAGTGCTGCCGCGGCAGCTGACGCTGCGGCCAATGCCGCAGCGGGTCGCGGCACAGTTGGCCTGGACGCAGCAGCAACAGCGGGAATAGCCGCGGCTGCCGGCGACGCGGCCGGCGCTGATGCGGCCAGGACGGGAGCTGCAGCCTCCAACGGCGGCGCGACCGCCATAGCCTGGACGTCTCTCAGCGGGTCATTGGGAGCGGATGGTTTGAACACAAGAAACAAGGCCACCGCGGCGCAAACCGCCCCGAGTGCGGCAAACACCAGTCGGTTCTTGCCCTTGACAGGTGCAGGCAGCAAAACAGCTGACGCAGGCTCAGGCGGAGATTCAGGTGCTAGATAGGCCATCGTGGCGCCCAAATCCGGTCCGCTGGCCTTGGGCTCCTGCCCGTTTTGCTCCAGGCGTTGCTGGGCACGCCGCGCATAAATGCCTGCGGGGAAACGCCGCAAAAATTCTTCGTAATCAGACGCCTTTTCCGAATCCTTGATCGCATTCCAGGCTCCGAGTTCGGCATCATGGCTGACTGTCGACGCCAGCGAGGCGTCGGCATCAGGGCCAAAAATTCCGGTGCTGGAACCGTCTCGCAGTGCCGCGACCGAGACAATCACCGCCCCGCCCTGCCCCCCGGAGCGCGCAATTTCAGCGGCGACATCCGTTTCAGATGAACCCGTCACATCCGGCAATGTCTGCGCCACCGCCCGCAGCGCCAACGCAAACTCGCGCGCTGTGGCGTAGCGTTCATCCGGATTTTTGGCCATCGCGCGCGCGATCACCTCATCAAGCGGAGCTGGAACATCGGAATTGATCGTGCTCGGCGGTGCGGCGTCATGGCTCACGATCTGGTGAATGATCACGAATTGGTTGTCGCCATCAAACGGGAGTTTGCCGGTCAGCAATTCATACAGCACCACGGCAGTGGAAAAGATGTCGGAGCGGGAATCGCCCCGTTGCCCCTTGGCCTGCTCCGGCGACATGTATTTCGGTGTTCCCACTGCCCCGCCAACTTGGGTCAGGTTGGATTCATCAGGCTCCTGGATGCGTGCAACACCAAAATCGGTCAACTTGATGCGACCACTGACCTCAACCAGCATATTGGCGGGCTTGATGTCGCGGTGCACCACGTTTTGCCGGTGTGCATGGTCCAGCGCCATCAGCAGGTCATGAATGATCACGATGGCGGATCGAATCGAGAACCGCGCGCCGCACTCCAAGTGGTACTTCAGGTCGTCGCCCTGAATAAACTCCATCACCAGGTAGGCGGTCTCGCCATCCTGACCCGAATCAAACACGCTGACGATATTGGCATGGTGCAAGCGGGCCACCGATCGCGCTTCGGTCCGAAAGCGCCCCTCATACTCCAACGCAGCTTGCGACGACAGGTTCTGAACCCGAATGGTTTTGATGGCAACCTGCCGATCCAAGTTGGGATCGCGGCCCTCATAGACAACACCCATGGCACCTTTTCCCAGCACGCGGATGATCTCGTATCGACCCAATTTATCAATGTCTGCCATGTGTTCCACCCGAAAGCCAATGCAAGCCCTGGACAACCGCTAACCAAGGTGCATGCTATCAGACACCACGCGACCTTCACACCAAGGGTTCTATTGCACAGTACAGTTGAACCCGCTACGATTAACCTCGCCTACCGTCCCGGCCCTGTCCTGCCCGCCAAGCCCCGTATGCCTTCCCAGAAAGCCCAGTGATGCCTACCGTTGTCTTCGCCGATATTGTTGGAAGCACTGGCCTATTTGAAAAACTCGGAGACGCCAATGCTTCGGTTTTGATGTCCCAGTTGACCAGCCTACTGGGAAAAGTGTTTGAGCAACACCAGGGGCGGGTTGTCAAACTGCTCGGTGATGGCGTATTTGCCGTATTTCCGGAAGCGGGTGGCGCGGTAGCCGCATGCGTCAGTTTGCAATTGCGCTTCAAATCCGAGCCTGTCATTCCGGTCGGTGCCACAAAACCGATTCAGATGCAAATGGGCGTTGAATCAGGCGATGTGGTGGAAATTGACGGTGACTGTTTTGGCGATGCAGTCAACAGTGCCGCGCGTCTTGCCGACCTGGCTGGAGCCGACCAGATCTTGACCACGCAAAATGTCTGGAATGAGTTGCTCTCGACGCAACGCCCCGCACTTCGAAGCCTCGGACCCATGCACTTGCGGGGAAAAACACAAGTCAGCCACATCTACCGTGTGCAATGGCAGGCAGGGCAAGACCTGGACGCCACTGCCATGGGCTCTTCGATGTATGCACCTGCAAGGAACCAGTCGGTTTCGCTGACCTTTCAAGGACGAACACAGGTATTCGAGATTGGCGCCAGTGACATCACGATTGGACGCGCCACCGATGCGTCATTGCCCGTTCTTGACCCGCGGGTGTCACGGGTCCACGCCACCATCCGCAATCGGGCTGGGCAGCTCGTTTTGACGGACGCATCCAGTTATGGGACCTGGGTGTATTTTGGCAATCAGTCCGAAGCTGTCGCGCTTCGGCGCACCGAGTGCTACTTGGTCGGACATGGCCAGCTATCGTTGGGGTGCATGATCGACGCCGACAAAGCGCCGCTGGTTGGTTTTGAGGTGCAATAGCCCCAGGTTCGCTACGCCTTTGGAGCGCTGGCAGCCATCCACTCCCTTGTTCAAGACGTCTGGTCAGCCCATCAGGTCAAAGGCGGAGTCGCTGACAAAACCTCATCAATGACGGTCAGGCCTTCGGCCACACGCAGCGCACCAGCCAGGCGCAACGGCCGCATGCCGTCCGTGATGGCTTGTCGGCGCAGGGTGTCCATACCGTGGTCACCGTTGACGATCGCTTTAAACGAATCAGTCACCGTCAGCAACTCATACAAGCCCATGCGACCCATGAAGCCTGTCATCCGACAGTCAATGCATCCCACCGGCTTGTATGGTCGGTAACCCCCATTGATTTGCCAGGGCTTGATCATCGCTGCCAGGCCTTCCCGGGTTGACTCTTCATCGCGCACGCGACATGACTTGCACAGAGTGCGAACCAGACGCTGTGCCAGCACGCCGAGCAAGGTGGCGTTGATCAGGTACTGCGGGATACCCAATTCCATTAACCGCGTCACGGCAGATGGCGCGTCGTTGGTGTGCAGGGTCGAGAACACCAAATGCCCCGTCAACGCCGCTTGCACAGCCATCTCGGCGGTCTCCAGATCCCGGATTTCGCCCACCATGATGATGTCCGGGTCCTGCCGCATCAGTGCCCGCAGCCCTTGCGGAAATCCAAAATCAAGCTGGGGTTGAACCTGGGTCTGATTGAATGAGGGCTCAATCATTTCAATCGGGTCTTCGACGGTGCTGACATTTACCTCTTCGGTGGCAACACGCTTGAGCGTCGCATACAGCGTGGTGGTCTTGCCCGAGCCGGTCGGACCGGTCACCAAAATAATGCCGTGGGGCCGCTTGACTAGGGCGTCCCAGCGCTGCCCATCGTGCGCGGAAAAACCGAGCGCATCCAGATCCTTTGCCGCGTTATCGGGATCAAAGATCCGCATCACCATCTTCTCGCCAAATGCGGTGGGCAGGGTCGATATCCGCATTTCAATCTCATCACCACCCGGGTTGCGGGTCTTGATACGCCCGTCCTGCGGACGGCGCCGCTCAATGACATCCATGCGCCCCAACAACTTGATACGCGCCGTCATCGCATTGAGTACCCCCATGGGCATTTGATAAACCGGGTGAAGTACGCCATCAATGCGAAAGCGGATGACCCCTTGCTCACGCCGCGGCTCCAGGTGAATGTCGCTGGCGCGCTGGTCAAAAGCGTATTGCCACAACCAGTCCACCACCTGCACCACGCTTTGATCATTGGCATCGAGCTGCTTGTTGGACTTGCCCAACTCAACCAATTGCTCAAAGCTCGCACCGTTGTTGGCTCCCGACTTGTTGGCCGCCTTGACCGACTTCGCCAGGGCATAGAACTCCACCGTATACCGATGGATTTCTTGCGGGCTCGCCAGAACACGGCGAACACTGCGCCGGGACTGGCGCTCCACCTCGGCGACCCAGTCGGTTACAAATGGCTCAGAGGTTGCCACCGTAATCTCACCGGCCTGAATCATCACCGGCAAAATGCGGTGTCGCTCGGCATACATGGCGCCCATGGCATCAGCCACCTTGCTGACATCCACCTTCAGCGGGTCAATTCGCAGGTAGTCCATGCCAACCCGCGCGGCCAGCCACTGCGTCAGCAACTCGATATCCAGCGGCTTGTTGTCGGCCGACCGGCGCATCGACACGCTCGCGAGGCGCACCAGCGGGTGCTGAACGCTCTCGGCCTGGGCGCAGCGGGTGATGGTCCGCGTGGCTTCGTCCTCCGTGATCACACCATCGGCATGCAGCCACTCCACCAGCCGTCGCCAGTCGACCGGTCCCGTGTGACCCTTTTTTGTATTCATAGCGTGATGTGCAGATGCTGTCATGGGGTCACGGGCTTGAATGCGCGCAACCACTTGGCTGCCGGCAAACCCCAATTGCGTTGAATGGTGTCGGCACGCTCCAGCAGTACCGACCGCGTGGGACGTGCGACGGCGCGCTGCGCAAGCACGACCGTATTGCCCTCGCGCGTCGCCTTGAAGGCCCACAGCGCGTCTTTCCCGAAGGCGGCAGCCATGTTGTCGACACTGCGCTGAAAGCTGGAAGTACGACCAAACAGATTGACCGTCATGCAGCCGTCACCGGTCAGCGTGCTGCGACAGTCGGCGTAGAACTCCGCGCTGTCGAGCACCGGTCCGGCCGCTTCCTGATCATACAAATCCACCTGCAATGCATCAACTGCGCCCTTCCAGTGATCGAGCTTGATCTCTTGCTCAGCGTCTGCCAGCACAACTTTCAAGCGGTTATTGTCCTGCGGCAGCTTAAACCAGCCGCGACACGCTGCCACCACCTGCGGATTCAGTTCAATCGCGGTCGTCTTCATTCGCATCTCTTTGTGACAAAACTTGGTCAGTGAGGCCGCACCCAACCCCAGTTGCAGTGCCTGGCGCCGCGGCGCGGTGTCAGGGTCAATAAACAACAACCACGCCATCATGCGCTGAATGTACTCATGCACCAGCACCGTCGGTGCATCCACCAGCATGGAGCCCTGTATCCAGATGCTATCCAGATGCAAATGCCGGATAGGTCCTTCGTCTGAAAAATTAACCTCTGGCAAATTAAGCGCTCGTTTTATCGTCATGGGGATTTATACCAGCAGACTGGCAAGCTTTGGCAATGCGTCACATGCATTGCGGGTTGTTGCCTGAGCCAGGGCATCCACCGGTATTTCGCGCAGCGCGGCCACCACTGCCGCAATGCCAGGCAATTCCCCCGGCGCGTTTCGGCCTTGCACACTGCCGAGTCGGCGTTCCTGTGCGGTCGCATAGAGCCAATGCGGTGGGATGTCGGGCGCGTCTGTCTCCAGCACGATTGACTGCAAGGGCAGATTTTTCGCCAGCATTCGCAATTGGGTAGCCCGCTCGAATGTCACCGCGCCGCCAAAGCCGAGCTTAAGACCAAGTTTAATGAACGCCTGCGCCTGCACCTCGCTGCCATTAAAGGCATGGGCAATGCCACGCCATGGCGCTGCGGCACCCGTGTCTCGCAAGTGTTTGAGCACCCGATCTGCCGATCGGCGCACATGCAGCACCACTGGCAACTGGTATTTGCGCGCCAGCTTCAACTGTTCGCGATAAAAATATTCCTGTTTTTCACGCAAGGGACTTTGTGCGAGTTCGGGTACAAAATAGTCCAGACCAATCTCGCCGACCGCCACCAGGCGGGGGTCTGCCTGGTGGCGCGCCAGTTGGTCGTCCAGAATTTTTAGGTCTTGGTCCGTGGACCCTTGCACAAATAAGGGGTGAATGCCCAGGCAGTAACTGTCTCCCAGCGCCGCGGCCAGTTCGCGCACGCTATCAAAGTTTGCGGCCTCCACTGCAGGAATCACGCAGTGCGCTACACCATTGATAGCAGCCTGCGCACGTATTTCGAGGGCTAGAGGGCGATTTGGCTCACAAAACTCTGGGGCATCAAGGTGGCAATGGGTATCTATCCAGCGCATCGATGGCGCCTGTTGCGTTTGAGTCCAAGCCACTGCGCTCAAAACATCGACCGATCGACTTCAAGCATCCGCCAGCCGCCCCGACACCAGCTTCAGTTGCCGGCTGCAGCGGGCGGCAAGCGTCACGTCGTGCGTCACCAGCACAAACGCTGTGCCGTGCACCCGGGCCAGGTCCAGCATCAGGTCAAACACCCCATCGGCGGTGCTGCGATCCAGATTGCCAGTCGGTTCGTCCGCCAACACGCAGTCGGGTCGGGTGACCAGCGCCCGGGCAATGGCCACGCGTTGGCGTTCGCCACCCGAAAGTTCAGCGGGCCGGTGGTGCATGCGGTCTTTCAAACCCACACTGGCTAACATCTTGATAGCTTCCTGCGCAGCCTTTTCGGGGGCCAGGCGTCGAATGGTCAATGGCATTGCTACGTTTTCTAGCGCACTGAACTCAGGTAGCAAATGGTGAAACTGGTAGACAAAACCCAGGTGCTGGTTGCGCAGCCGCCCCTGCTGGGTCGGACTCTGGTGCGCCAGGTCCTGTCCATAAAGTTCGACCAATCCACTGGTGGGCCCGTCGAGCCCGCCCAACAAATGCAGCAATGTGCTTTTCCCAGAGCCAGATGCACCCACGATGGCCAGTGTTTCGCCCCGATGGACCAGCAAGTCCACCCCCTGCAGCACGGTCACATCGAGCCGACCCTCGGCAAAACGCTTGGTCAATCCCTGGGCGCGCAGCACCGGCTCGCCAGTTTGAGCGGCAACGGGCGCAATGCCGCCCAGGTCGGCGACCATCCGGTAATGGGCTGCACCGATCGCACCCGATGGCGGCCCAGCCGTGTCACGCACGTCGGCACCACGGGGTTGCCCCAGACTCAGCGTTGACTGCTCTTGTGGGTCACTCATAGCGCAATGCCTCCGCAGGATTGACGCGACTGGCGCGCCAGCTGGGGTATAGCGTTGCGACAAATGCCAGCAAAAGTGCTATGACGGTGACCGGCACGATGTCGGCTTGCTGTGGGTCGCTGGGCATGCGGCTGATCAAATAAATATCTTTGGGTAAAAAGCTCGCCCCAAGTGCCTGCTCCAGCGCTGGCACGATCACGTCAATATTAAACGCCACCCCCAGCCCGAGCAGCAGTCCGGCCAGCGTACCAATGACCCCTACCATGGCGCCCTGCACCACAAAAATCCCCATAATGCTGCCCGGACTTGCCCCCAGCGTGCGCAAGATGGCGATGTCGGCGCGTTTATCGGTCACGGTCATCACCAGCGTGCTGACCAGGTTAAAGGCTGCCACCGCCACGATCAGGGTCAGGATGATGAACATCATGCGTTTTTCCACCTGCACGGCAGCAAACCAGGTCCGGTTCTGGCGCGTCCAGTCACGAATGAAGAGGTCGCCTGACATGGTTCGACTCAGGTCGTCGGCTACCTTGCGCGCCAAGTGCAGGTCGCGCAGCTTCAAGCGCACACCCGACGGACCTTCCAGCCGAAAAATCTTGGCTGCGTCCTCAACATGAACCATGGCCAGGGCCGAGTCATATTCAAAATGCCCGGAATCGAATGTGCCCACTACTGTCATTTGCTTGAGACGCGGCAAGACGCCGCCCGGTGTGATCTGACCGCTAGGCGCCACCAAGGTGACCCGATCGCCCTGGCGAAGACCTAAGGACCGGGCCAGTTCCGACCCAAGCACCACGCCAAATCCCCCTGGCACCAACTGCGACATCACAGCCGCCTGCGCTCCCTTGGCTAGATCGGTCACTTCGTGCTCGCGGGCGGGGTCAATGCCCCTTACCATAACGCCTTTCATGTCTTCGCCCCTCGCCAACAGGGCTTGAGCTGCTATAAAAGGAGAAGCACCAATCACTTCCGGATGCGATCGTGCCTGGCTTAGCGCAAGTTCGATATCGGGCAAGGCCTGAGCGCCACCGGCATAGACCTCGATATGCGAAACCACCCCCAGCATCCGATCGCGCACTTCCTTTTGAAACCCGTTCATGACGCTGAGAACAATGATCAGTGCGGCCACGCCCAGTGCAATGCCCAGCATGGACACACCAGAAATAAACGAAATAAAACCGTTGCGCCGGGTGGAGCGCCCCGCGCGGGTATAACGCCAGCCAATTCGCAACTCATACGGAAGTTTTAGCATGGCGGGATTGTGGCATCCATGCGGGACAATCTGCCCATGCACATGCTTATTTCGCACGCCGGAGCGCTTGGCCCCCATTGCTCGGGAGCCATTGCTCAACTCAAACTACCCAATTTGGAGACCCTGCTGGGCCTATTGACTCCAACTGCCCCGACTTTGGGCTCGCCCGATTCCCTGACACCCCTAGCCGAACGCATCCGTGCCCGGCAGTTGGGACTGCCCGATACCGATGGTTTGATCCCCTGGGCGGCACACGATGCGCAGCAACGGGGCCTCACCGCCCAGCATGACAATGCCGGCTGGGCCTGGATCTCGATGTGCCACCTCCACATGCTCTCCAACCAGGTGGTGATGGACGACCCCCATGACCTGCAGCTTACTGCAGACGAATGCGCCGCCTTGATGTCTGCCATGGGGCGTTATTTCGAGGAAGACGCCATAACCCTGCATCCGCTTTCAAACGGAACCATGCTGGCCTGTGGTTCCGTTTTCAAGGACTTGCCAACGGCGTCACTGGAGCGGGTTGCCTGCACCACCGTCGACACATGGACGCCACAGCTGGCGCAGGCCCGAAGTCTGCGCAGACTCCAAAACGAGATGCAGATGCTGCTGCACACCCATTGGGTCAATGAAGCGCGTATCGCAATCAAGCTGCCTACCGCCAACGCATTTTGGGTTAGCGCAACAGGACAGCTGGCATCGGCACCAACGCGCCCACCGGCCAATGCCAATGCGTCCATCAGCGGACCGGTGCAATGGATCAACCTGCTGCGCCCCTCAGCGCTGCGCGATGACGCACTGGCCTGGCAGGCAGCCTGGCAAGCACTGGATCAGTCGCATCTGGGCGAGTTGCTGCAGCACGCACAGAGCGGCCAATCGGTGAAGCTCTCGCTCTGCGGCGATCACCAATGTGTCAATCTGGAATTGAAGGACAGCGGCTGGTGGAGCCGAATGCAGCGCCGCTTCACCCGAGTTGCACCACACCAACTGATCGAATCCCTATGAACATCACCCCCCGCGACATTCCGCCGCGCGCTGTCTGGACGCTGGAACAAGCCGGAGTCCATCCCCTGCTGGCACGACTCTATGCTGCACGCGGCGTGGTCGGCACCGATGAACTCGACGATGCATTGTCCAAATTGCTGCCACCGTCTTCTATGCATGGTCTAAACGAGGCGGCGACGTTATTGGCCGATGCGATTGCGCAACAGCGGCGTCTTTGCATCGTTGCTGACTACGATTGCGACGGTGCGACGGCCTGTGCGGTAGCCGTTCGCGGGCTCAAGCTGCTCGGCGCCAAACAGGTTAGCTACATTGTCCCGGACCGCATCGTTGACGGCTATGGCCTGACACCTCCAATTGCCCAGCGTGTCAAAGACGCCGGTGCCGAAGTGCTCATAACCGTTGATAACGGAATTGCCAGCATGGAGGGTGTTGCCCACGCCAGACAATTGGGTCTGCAGGTGTTGGTGACGGACCACCATTTGCCAGCGACAGAGTTGCCGCGGGCAGATGTCATCGTTAACCCCAACCAACCGGGCTGCGACTTCGCCAGCAAGTCGATTGCCGGCGTCGGTGTCATGTTTTATGTGTTGCTCGCCCTGCGCAGCGAATTGCGGAGCCGCGGTGTATTCGACACGGCGACACAGCCCAAACTCGACTCTCTATTGCCCTTGGTGGCACTGGGCACCATTGCCGACGTGGTGCGGCTTGATGCCAACAACCGCCGGCTGGTAGCCCAGGGGTTAAAACGGGTTCGCGCCCTCGCCATGCCTGCAGGAGTTGCTAGTCTTTTTATAGCATCAGGTCGTTCCGCCACAACCGCAACCACGTTTGACTTTGGCTTTGCATTGGGCCCACGTATCAATGCGGCAGGCCGTTTGAGTGACATGACGCTAGGCATTGAGTGTTTACTCACCGACGACCCGGCGCGTGCTGATGAGCTGGCCAAATTGCTCGACGAGATCAACCGGGAACGCCGCGTCATTGAGGGTGATATGCGCGAGCAAGCCATGCAAGTCGCAGAATCTCTCTTTGATGACGGTGAAGCGCCACCGCCAGCGATCTGCGTTTTTGATCCGGATTTTCACGAGGGCGTGGTGGGCATCGTCGCTTCACGCATCAAGGACAAGTTGCACCGCCCGACCTTTGTCTTTGCGGCGAGCGCGGCGCCGGGAAAGGAACATGAGCTCAAGGGTTCGGGTCGATCCATTGCCGGATTTCATTTGCGGGACGCACTGGACTTGGTTGCAAAACGCCACCCCGGCGTGCTGCTTCGATTTGGCGGGCACGCCATGGCGGCCGGTTGCACCATCCTTGAAGATGGACTGGACCTATTTGAGCAAGCACTGATGACCGTTGCGCACGAAAGGCTGGATTCGGCCACCCTGACACGCCGGTTGGAGACTGATGGTCCACTGGCGCCTGAATACCGGCGGATTGATCTGGTTGACATGTTGCACAAGGAAGTTTGGGGCCAAGGCTTTGCCGCGCCAACATTCAGTGAGCCCGTGGAGGTCCTTTCACAACGGCTGGTTGGCGAAAAGCACCTGTCCCTCAAACTTCGGCATCAAGGACAGGCCGTGGATGGCATCTGGTTTGGCCGGACCGAGCCCTTGCCCGCAAAGGTCACGCTGGCTTTCAGACTGGATGCAGACGAATGGAACGGAGTACGCCGAGTGCGCTTCCTCATTGAAGGCGCGCAGGACTAACAAACTGCTGCGCAACACAAACGCCAATTAGCGCGTAATCA
>CAIQBN010000440.1 GCA_903870065.1 uncultured beta proteobacterium
GCAGGGGGTCGACCCCAAGAGCTACCGCACGGTTGTTGCAACCGACAACCCCTTGCATGCCTACTTCGGACGAAAATTTTTGGCCGCCAACCCCGCTTTCATCAAGCAGTTCGATTCGTGGATTCCGTCTTGTCGGTAGACTGATCAAGGGGTGCCCTACCTCTGCTCGGGCACCACAGCATCGCCAGTGGCCGAGCGCCCGACCTGAAGGATGCGCACCTCTTCGATGCCGTTGGGGTCTATGCTTTCGCTGCGCAACTCCGCTGCGTACCCGTTCGCGTTTGGTCAGGGCATCCGATGGTTGTGCGAAATAGGCAAGCGGCGCCGCACAGGCAGGGCCCAGCGCGAGAAATGTGGTCGAAAGTCGCATGGTGAGCTTCTGGGTGGATGGTGTCGGATTCTTGGAATACCGGGCTGTTTTGTCAAACCGCTACTCGCCAGCACGTAGCAATCCCTTTTGATTTCATCGCCTACCGGTGCTGCCGGGCGTGCTTCAGTATTGCTGAAAAGTTTTGGCAAAAAACAGCCTCTAGCCCTCGTTAAATATAGGTTTAATGCTATTACATTGGTAGCAAATAAAAAAATAGGACCCGATGTTGCCCTGCGCCCCGCGAAGTGAGGGGCTCCGCATTGCCAATGGGGTCTTGTGTGCTACCGTGGCCGCGTCGGTCATCTGTGCGTATCAAAACCTAGCAAACTTGGCGTCTCATTTATGCATTTAAAAACTCTGGCGCTTTTATGCTACGTGCTTGTAACCAGTGGCCTTGCCCATGCGGATAGCTACGATGTTGCAAGCAATCGGCTATCTGTCTCGTCCATCCACGTTGCGGGCACCTACTACCGTGCTGTTGTCACCGTGGGGAGCCTAGTGAGCTTCAACACCGGTGTGACCGGCACGGTGGACATCTACGACCCGGCCACCAATGTGTTAACCATACCCAGCTTGATGGTTGGTGGCACGGTGTATACCAATGTCAAGGTCACTGTGAGCAGCCTGGTCAGCGCGGAGCCGATCACGGCCACCGGCACCATGAAACTTTTTTTCAACGCGGAAATTATCGGCCCCAAAGCGCCGGGTGACGCACAGATCAATGTGCGCAGTGCCAGCTCTACTGACGGCTTTCACTTCACGCTGGACCCGGAAATCTGGGCAACCTCAGACACACTGTCAGACCCCGTAATCTACCGCACCCGCAGTGGCCGCTGGTTTGTGGCGGGATTAAGCGCAACTGAAGGCATTCGTGTGGGCTCACACGCGGGGTCGCCCGACTTCACGCGGACAAGCTTCACAGTCGCCGCAGCACAAGGTCAGGTGCCCGGCCTGCTGGAGTTCGACGATGGCTTGCGCCTGTACTATTTTGGCGACGGCGGCATCCTGAGTGCGTTTTCACGCGACGGAGTAAGCTGGACCAAGGAATCTGGTGTGCGCGTAGGCACTCCCGCTGGCACTAATTTGGTGCTGATTGCCGACCCAGCCCCTGTGCGCCGCAAAGACGGCACCATCGTCATGTACTTCAAGGCTGCCGGCCGACCCAGCGCGAACCCCTCCCCCTACGACCACATGCTGTACCGCGCCACAAGCACTGACGGCATTACCTTCACCCATGAAAACAGGCTGCTGGTGGAACACGCCAGCGTGCCACAGGCTTTTTCGGACGCGTCGGGGCGGGTGGGGGTCTACTTTTTGGACTTTCGCAAGTTCCCTGCCAACAAGGAGGTCATCGCAGCCGTCTATCAACAAGATGATTTCACATTGACGGCCCCGGTGGTGGTGACCTTTGACAAGTTGCCCACCAACACCTGGGCCAACGACCCGACCCCGGTGTCGATACCATGATGAGCATGGGCCACGCGACATAAGGACCTCTTAAGATTCCCGCAGATTCGCATGGAGAGGGGCAGTGCCTTGGGCGTTCGCCGCTGTGGTGTTGCTAGGGGTTCAGTAGAACCGCCGCTGCTCCAATCGGTGCTTCGGGACCACTGGAAATCGCCATATACATCACCTGCAGATCGAGGCTGCCAGTGGGCATCAAATAGTGGTAGTCGTCGATGTAACCTTCCGCAGTTGCGTCCAGTTGGTCGCCATTGGGCCACAGAAAAATGACATCGCGCGCTGCATCTTGACCTTCCCAGTCTTCGAAGTCGACCCGGTCGGCAGTTCCGGTCGATAGTCCATCTGCGTAGATTAGCTTCTTCGGTCCCAAAAACGGTATCTGACCGGAAAGCCTACCTGTGCTGATGGAAGGGTCACCGTAGTAAAGCTTGTAGCGCAAGCCTCCGATGTGCAGGGGAAAAGCCGCCTGCGCGCTCTTAAACAATTTAGGGCAGCCGTTGCTTTCATATTGGACGTTCCATTTGCTGCCATCCCATACAGCATAACCATGGTTCATGCCGTAGGTGGTGCAACCGCTGATGGAGTCGGTAGTAAATACCATGAAGGTGCCGACCGCACCGTCCCACCGCCAGTCAGTAAGGGTTGGGTAACCGACCTTGTGCTGCCGCGAATTCGGCAACCTGCTGTAGGCGCTGCCATCTTTCTCCACACCGACTGCAAGCGTTGGCGTGCAGCCTCCACCGGTGGAATAGTCAGCGGCGGTGGAACAGGTTGTGGCACCACCTGAATTGAAGTCCTGCCCGACATATGCATCCTGACTGTCGACGGTAAAGATGCGCGTCTTGCCGTCCGATCCTTCCGCTTCAAAGAAGAGGCGAATCTTTCCGCCCATCGCTGCCGAGAGCGGAACGCCCTGGCCGGTGGCGACGATTTTCACGTTGGTTGAGGGTGTGGCCGGCATGACTAGACCGGTGGACGCGTTGCGCGTGAAATTAATGTAACTCGAAAGGACGGAGGCGCTGGTGGCACTGTTGGTGGTGGCAGTCGTCAATTGCGCCTGACTGCTGCCGAGGGACATCATCGGACCGTAATACAACTGGATGCGAGAGGCATTGCTGCCGCCAGCGTCGGGCCCGATACGCGTGGCGCTGATGCGCGCATTGCCATCGCTAACGATTTTAGTGAGTCCACTCACACTGTTACCGGTGCCCTGTAACTGCCAATACTCATTGGGGGTCGTGCCGGACACCGCGGCTGCTGTTCCGCCGCTGGAGCAAGCGCTGTCCTGACACGCCCTGACTACCACCGAGTAAGGCGTGGCGGCCTTCAGCGGTGTCAAGGTGGCGCTGGTGGCGGACGCCGCTGCGGTGACGGTTACGCTGGTATTTTTTAGCGTCTCGGTTGCGGAGATTTCGTAGTGATCGATCGCGTATCCGCTTGGGGCAGACCAATTCACCTTTAATTTGGTGGTCGAGGCGATGGTTTGCGTACCGATGGTCTGCTCGTCAACTTTGGCTAGCACCACATTCGTCGGGGCGGCCAGGGCGACGGCAACGCAACCGGCTTTCTCCTGCCAAGCAGCGGCCAATCCCAAGTCGAGCAAGGCGTTGCTGTTCGGCGCGGGTGCGTAATAGTAAAGGTGGCTGTTGTTGTTGAAAATTCCAAGATAAGTATTCGTCTGTGTGTAGTAGCGCAGCGCAAAGCCGCTTATGTTCTGTGTGGGCGGCCGCTTCGGGGAAAAGAATGTCGGGTAGCCATCCTCAGCCCAGTTGAAAAGACAATCCGCAGGGGAGGCTACAGTAGTGTCTCGCTTCAATGTGTAACTTAAGGCATAAATGGCTGGTGACCCAGATGTACTGTCGTCATAGACAACATACAGCGTGTCGCTTTGCAACAAGAAGTGGGCACGGTTTGCCTTGGTTGAGTCGACCATTATTTCGGTATAGGTCTGTGCAAATGATGTTCCATCGAACACGCGCAAATGGATCTTCCCTGTATCACTCCCCGATGCGCCATCCCTGAAAGTATGACCAACAATGATCTTGTCGGTTGTAGCGTCGTAGGCAAGGCCAGTAGACATCCAGATGCCGTCGCCGTTGACCGAATGCTGGATCGTCGAGCTGTCCACGATCTTTTTGGATGAAGTATCCACCGCGTTGAATGAAGTGTCGAACCGCATCAGCAGCAAATCAAGCTGCGTTTGTACCTGTCCGCCTTTAACTACACCGGACGGTGCGACCAAATACATGGAGTTGCCGACCTTGAGAAGGGCGGCGGTATTCGTGTGTTCGAACTTATTGAGTGTGATGTCCGGAGAAACATGATTCAGGTTCGTGTCATAGCGCTTGATGAGGTGGCCGGTCGTCTCATTGTTATTGAGGTTCGATGGCCGAAACTCGCCGGTGACAATGTATGTGCCATCGGTTGCCAGCAGCATATCGTTGGTCTTTGTCGTTGTGCTACCTTGCGTCACGGTCACAGTGATACCCGACTGAACCAGGCTCTTGTCCAGCTTCATTAGATACAAACCGCTGTCACCAAGCGTTGAGTAAACCAAATAGTGCGCGCTTCCGAAAAAAATGTGTTTATGGTCCGTGACGGTGCCAATGGCGGTTATTTTCTTTTCGGCGGAGAGCGGGTTGAAGCTTTTGTCATATGACCGTACGTACAGGTCATGGCCCTTCGCATAACTGACAATCAATTGCGATCCATCGTGAACGACGCCACCAAATATGGCGGAACTTGATAGCAATGTAGCGTTGCCTTTGGTTAACGTGAGGGTTGCCGTTGCTGATACGGAGGAAAACGGGGTCAAAACAGCGACGATCACTGCCGTCAGCAATCTCAAGACACCCGACTTCAGTGGTCTGACGCAGCCTAAATAACCGAGGGCGCTGATCTGCATTGTGGCTTCCTTTGAAAAAAGACAATACTCTCAAAAGTTGAACCCGGCCATTACCTGCCGGAAATTGCAGCCGCGTCTAGATGCCGCCTTCATCATATAAAAATAGGCACAGTTAATGTAGTCTTCAATTCACTTGCGGTCAATTTGGTCATGTGAACAGCTTCCTTGTCGACGGGAACCTTCGTGCCACTTTGCAGAAATACTCACCAGAGTGGCTTAAGGGCTTGTGCTGTTTATGCGAAACAGGCAAGTGGCGCCGCACAGGCAAGGCACAGCGCGAGAAATGCGGTCGAAAGTCGTATGGTGAGATTCTGGGTGGAAGGTGTCTGATTCTTGGAATACCGGGCTGTTTTTTCAAACCGCAACTCGCCAGCACGTAGCATTCCCTTTGATTTCATCACCTACCGGTGTGGTCGGGCGTGCTTCAGTGTTGCAGGAAAAAAGTTTTGGCAAAACCAGCCTCTAGCCCTCGCGCAATATACGTAAGACGCTCCTAGTTTTATAGCGTATCAAAAAAACAGGACCGCATGTTGCCTGTCGACTGGCACGTCCTCGCTTTGAATACTTGGTCCAATGTGGCTTTCAACTCCCCCTCGCCCGGCGGGGCGAGGGGGTTGGGGGGAGTGGGGGAAGCAGCAAGACAAAGACAATTAGCTACCAAGGCGATAGCGCCTTGCGCAATTTTTTAGAGGGCTAGATGGCGTTTTGACCAAAAAACTATCAACGACAACAACCGTGTCCGACCAGTAACCAAGTCCGCGCGCCCACCCAAGCCAAATCGTGTTGGGTGTGTTCCAAAAGGCGCTTGCTACTTACAATGGACTTGTGAAAAAGCGTGTCTATCTGGAAACCTCGATCATCAGTTACCTGACGGCGCGGCCCAGTCGCGACCTAATCATGGCGGCAAACCAGCAAATTTCTCACGAGTGGTGGGAGCGCCGCTATCTGGATTTTGAGATGGTGGCCTCCCGATATGTGTGGGTTGAAGCGGCTGCTGGAGACCCCCAGGCGGCAGCTGCCCGGTTCTGGAGGGAATTGTCGAGTTGCCTATGTCTGCGCAGGTCGAGCTGCTAGCGGAGGTGCTGTGCCAGCAAGGTGCCTTGCCCAACAAAGCGCGCATCGATGCATTGCATGTGGCAGCAGCTGCAGTAGCCGGGGTCGATTACCTGTTGACCTGGAACTGCACGCATATTGCCAATGCGGAGACGCTGCCACGCATTGAAGCGGTGTGCCGGGCACAAGGCTTCGAGCCACCCCGTATCAGCACACCCATGGAACTGTTGGGCGTCCATCGCCACTAAGAGGAGCGGCATCATGTGGAAAGACACCATCGTTGAAGACATTCACGCGGTTCGGGAGCAACTGCTGGAGCGCTTTGACGGCGACCTGCACCGGTACTGTGAATACGTTCGCTCATTGGCGGCACCGGCCAGTGCATCCGCCCAACCAGCGTTGCAGCCAGCGTTGCCAGCCGATGCCAAAGCGGGCTTGAAGTCTCGGGCTGCTGTTTAAAATGCTGCTATTTCGGTAGCAGCTCACTCAAGTTCTAAGAGGGTTTTGGCAGTTTTTGGGTAAGAGTTTGTCAGATTGGATGCTGACGGTTACGTCGGTCTTGGTGTAGCTGGCGCTGACACACGGCGAATTGGCGCGCGGGCTGGCTGGGGCCGACGGACAAGGGCCGGGCGGTCATCGCCCGCGATGGATGGGTGGATGAGACTCAACACCTCAAGGCAACAGATAAACCTGCCGATACCGCCCTGCCGACAGCATCTCCGTGTCGCTGGTGCCGAAACCCACATAGAACATCGCACCACGCAGCAGCCCGCCAGACAGGTCCACGTCGTCAAAAATCTTTACCAAGTTCCA
>CAIQBN010000441.1 GCA_903870065.1 uncultured beta proteobacterium
GGGGTTGATTGCTGGTTCGCCTACGGCAACGGGTAGGCCAGGTTTGGTCACCAGGCCCACGCCAGGGCCATTGGTCAAGGTAATATTTTCCGACCTACCCTGCTCAGTCCCCTGCCTTGCACCCCAGCGCACCTCTGCTCCGATCTCAGCCCCGTTGGTCACATCAGGGTCATCGCCTGCATCCTTGACCACGCTTGCCAGTGCTGCGGTTATGGCTGAGGTCATGGCCGCTCCCGCTCCATCCCTGGTCGCCTTGTAGCGACAAAGCGAAAAGCTGTGGCGTGCGCCATTAGGAAAGGGAATGTTTACCTCGCCCGGATCGTCCTGGCCCAACAAACACAGCACTGCCGCCTTGGCTGCTGCTGCTGCACAAGCACCGGTGGTGTATCCACTGCGCAACTTTTTGTGCTGCTCCGGCTGCTGTTGATGTTCGGTGTTTTGTCTTGCTGGCATCCTTACACCTCAATAGCCATGATCATTTCAACATTCCATTAAATTTCATCATACAAGGATAGGCAGGGGGGTTTTGTGCCCACCAGAATTTGAGGGTTATGTGTACAAATGGTGGGGTTAGATTGTACTCCTACCCACTTACGCAGCACTCGCCAGACGCAACAAAGCGTTGATAAGGGCTACCGCAACCGGAGTTCCCCCCTTGCGTCCCAAAGCGGTGATATAGGGGTAGCTTGCTCGATCCAGTAATAAATCTTTTGATTCCACAGCATTAACAAAACCAACCGGCACCCCAATCAGCAAATTCGGGGCAAAACGGCCTTCGTCAATCAGGTGCATGGTTTTCAGCAAGGCGGTTGGTGCGTTCCCTATTACCACGATGCCAATATTGTCACCGATGCTGCGTTCAATGGCCGCATCCGAACGGGTCGTGCCTTGGGCTTGGGCCATTTTTTTGGTTTGTACTTCCGCCACCCGACAGATCACTTTGCCGCCAAATTGCGCGAGTAAGGCGGTGGAAATACCGCTGGCCGCCATATTGACATCCACCAGGATATTCTTTCCGGCTCGAATGGCCGCCAAACCCGCTTCGACCGCCTGAGGATGGAAGCGAAAGTGCTCGGCAAAACTGAAATCGCCGGTGGCATGAATAGCTCGACGCACAAGAGCAAATTCATTGGGAGAAAATGGGGTCGGGCCAAGTTCGCGTTCAATGATGCGAAAACTCTCAGCTTCTATTTCCTGGGGGGCAATCTGTTGGAGAGTGGTCATTTTTTTTGTCTGTTGTGAGTATTCATTGATCTGTTGTTATCTGGCGACATTGTTGCACAAAATGTCGTGCAAGTTCTGGCGTGCGGCCCCAATGAAGATGGATATAGCCAGCCAATACGTTCTTGTGAGACGTGAGATACCCTTCAGTGCGGCCATCTACGAGGCGAAATGCCGTGGCCATTGTCGGGGCATCTGTTTCGATAGTTGAATAATGAAACTCATGCCCGTACAGTTGGGTACCTTTGGGGCCGAGCACACAATCGTGCTCCACGACAGGCTGGCGGTAGCCGAGGCTACGGAGGCGATCTTGCATCCGTGTTCGACAAGGATAAAGGCCGACCATCGGCCAGGTCATGCCAGCTTGATCTGTAATCGCCTCGCACAAATACATAAAACCGCCGCATTCTGCATAGATAGGTTTGTTTGCCTTGGCAA
>CAIQBN010000442.1 GCA_903870065.1 uncultured beta proteobacterium
ACGAGCCGGGTTGATATCTTCATGTCGTCAAGTTGCATGATTTGGCCCAGAAAATTGCATGACGCCGATGCTGGTCGTGATCAATCGTTGACCAGACTGGGCGTCGCGATCTTGATGCAGATCAATGGTTGCCGTGCGCGGTGAAAAGTCATTTGTCTCTGCAGATGAGACGGCCGGGTCAGGTTGACCAAGTCGCTACCAAGTGTAGTCAATAGTCAGCGGGGCATGGTCCGAGAACTTCTCGCCTTTGTAGATTTCCACACTGCGCGCACCCTGCGCCAAATTTTGTGTTGCCAACTGGTAGTCCAGGCGCCAGCCAACGTTTTTTGCATAGGCCTGCCCACGGTTGCTCCACCAGGTGTAGCACGTATCGGTTGCGTTGGGCTCGACTTGACGGTAGACATCAACAATGCCGCCTTGCGTCGTGAGCTGAGTCATCCAGGCCCGCTCCGGCGGTGTGAATCCGCTGTTTTTTTGGTTACTTTTCCAGTTTTTCAAGTCCGCTTCACGGTGCGCGATGTTGATATCGCCACAGAGTATGAAGTCGCGCCCGGACTTGAGATGCTGCAGGTGCCCATACATGGCATCGAGAAATCGGAATTTCGCCTGTTGACGGTCCTCGCCTGAGGAGCCGCTTGGGAAATAGGCACTAATGATGGAGTGTTTGCGTAGCGGCGTGTCAAAGCGCAGCTCCACGTAACGTCCTTCCTGGTCAAACTCACCCTTGTCAAAGCCGACCACGACATCACTGGGCTCCAGCCGGGTGTAAGCTGCGACGCCGGAGTAGCCCTTCTTCTCGGCAAAGTGAAAATAGCCTTTCATTCCTGCGAGGGATTCAAACTTTCCCGCCACGTCGCTGGCCTGGGCCTTGACTTCCTGCACACAAATACAATCGGGCGCTGCCTGTTGCAGCCAGGTTTCCAGCCCTTTGCTGGTAGCTGAGCGGATGCCGTTGAGGTTGAGGCTGGTTAATTTGAACGAGGAATTTTTCATGGCAAGTCACGACCAGTTGGCACTTGATTTTGTGCAGTTTGCAATTGAGTCCGGGGTGCTGAGATTTGGTGCGTTTAAAACCAAAGCGGGTCGCATGAGCCCGTACTTTTTCAACGCCGGTCTGTTTGACGATGGTGTCAAGCTGGGGCGTTTGGCGGAATTCTATGCCCAGCGGCTGATTGACAGTGGTATTGAGTTTGATATGGTGTTTGGACCTGCGTACAAGGGCATTCCACTGGGCGCCGCGTTGGCAGTGGAGTTGGCCAGGCGGGGTCGCAACGTACCGTTTGCCTATAACCGCAAGGAAGCCAAAGACCATGGCGAAGGCGGAACACTGGTGGGCGCGCCTCTTAAAGGGCGTGTACTGATCGTCGACGATGTGATGTCGGCCGGCACCGCCACCCGTGAATCGATCGCCATCATCCAGGCGGCAGGTGCCACACCCCATGCCGTGTTGATCGCGCTGGACCGTCAGGAAAAGGCGACCGAAAACGGACAGGATGCGCCCTATAGCGCGGTGCAATATGTACAACGCCAACTTGGCTTGCAAGTATGCGCGATTGCGAAGCTGGCCGATATGATGCACTATCTGTCTGGTCACAGCCGCGCAGGTTTGGAACAAGAGCATCACAAGGTGCAGGCCTACCGGGAGCGCTATGGCGTAGATGAAGGGTGAACATGAGATTAGGCAACTGGTATGGGGCGGCGGTTTGTGTGGGTCTGTCGGGCTTGGTAGTCGGCGCGTGGGCGCAGACTCCGCCGGCGATCGCGGGTGTATACACGTGCGTGGATGCCAAAGGGCGCAAGCTGACGGCGGACCGTCCAATTCCCGAGTGCCTCGATCGTGAGCAAAAGGTATTGAATCCCAGTGGAACCGTCAAGGCCAAGGTGGGTCCGGCATTGACGGCGCAGGAGCGTGCGGACCAGGAGCAAAAGGAAAAACGGGAAATTGAAGAGCGTAGCCGCACCGCTGATGAAAAGCGGCGCGACCGTGCGCTTTTGACGCGTTACCCGAGCAAAACGGTACATGATCAGGAGCGCCAGGAGGCATTGGGCCAAATTGCGGTGGTCATTCAGGCTGCCAAAAACCGGCTGGACGAACTGGGCAAGCAAAGGGTGTCCATCGACGAGGAGATGGAGTTCTACAAGAAAGACACGAGCAAGGCCCCGGCTTATGTGCGCCGCCAGCTCGATGAGAATAACCAGAGTCAAGCCGTTCAGCGCCGTTTCATCGCAGAGCAAGAGGCTGAAATCAAGCGGGTAAACGTCCGGTTTGAGGATGAACTGGTCCGCCTGCGCCAACTCTGGACCACGACTTCCCCGGCTCCGGGAAAATAGACCGGCTGGGCGCGCGGCGCCCGATCTGGCCCTCTTTGAATTATGCGAGTTTGCTGCGCAACAAGTCATTGACTTGTTGCGGATTGGCCTTGCCCTTGCTGGCCTTCATGATCTGGCCCACCAGCGCATTGAGTGCTTTTTCATTGCCGGACTTGTACTCGGCAACGTTCTTTGCGTTGGTGGCAATCACGTCGTCCACAATCTTTTCCAGCGCGCCGGCGTCATTCATTTGCTTGAGACCCTTGGCTTCGATCACTGCATCGACTTCCTGGCCTTCGCCCGACCACAGTGCGTCAAATACCTGGCGTGCAGCGCTATTGGAGATCGTGTTGTCGGCAATGCGGCTGATCAATGCTCCCAGCTGTGCCGGTTGCACCGGTGCGGCAGCGATGCCCCTATCGTCGGCGTTCAGGCGCCGGGACACTTCACCCATGATCCAGTTGCTGGCGAGCTTGGGCTGGCCGCTGAGCTGGGCAGATGTTTCAAAGTAGGCGGCGATTGCCTTGCTTTGGGTCAGTTGTGTGGCGTCATACTCAGGCAGCGCGTAGTCACGCATGAAACGGGTTGCCATGACCCGAGGCAATTCGGCCATAAGCCCTCTAATTTGCTCGATCCATTGCTCTGAAATACAGAGCGGTGGTAAGTCAGGGTCCGGAAAGTACCGGTAGTCTGCGGCGTCCTCCTTGGTCCGCATGGCACGCGTTTCGCCTGTGTCCGGATTGAACAGCACGGTGGCCTGCTCAATCGAGTGGCCGTCTTCAATTTGTTCGATTTGCCAGCGAACTTCATAGTCAATAGCTTGTTGCATGAACTTGAAGCTGTTGAGGTTTTTGATTTCCCGTCGAGTCCCTAAGGGTTGGCCCGGCTTACGCACCGACACGTTGGCGTCGCAGCGAAAGCTGCCTTCTTGCATATTGCCATCACAGATGCCGATCCAGGTCACGATCTTATGCAACTCCTTGGCATAAGCTACCGCCTCGGCGCTCGAGCGCATATCGGGCTCGGTCACGATCTCCAGCAAGGGTGTGCCGGCACGGTTGAGGTCAATGCCGGTCTGGCCGACGAAGTCCTCATGCAGTGATTTGCCCGCGTCCTCTTCAAGGTGTGCCCGCACCAGTCGCACCGATTTTTTTTCCCGCGTGACATCGGCGCCCTTGCCTGTTTCCAGGAAAAATTCGACTGCGCCACCCTGCACAACCGGAATTTCGAATTGGCTGATCTGGTAGCCTTTTGGGAGGTCGGGGTAAAAATAGTTCTTGCGGGCAAAAATACTGCGCGGAGCAATATGGGCACCAATGGCCAGTCCGAATTCGATGGCCCGTTCGACCGCGCCTTTGTTCATGACCGGCAGCGTGCCAGGCAAAGCGAGGTCCACGGCGCAAGCCTGGGTATTGGGTTCTGCGCCAAACGCTGTGGATGCGCGCGAAAAAATCTTGGAGCAGGTGGACAGTTGAGCGTGGGTTTCGAACCCGATTACCACTTCGTAGCCCATCACCAGCAGCGCGCTTTTGGTATTACTTGTCATGGTCAGAATCCTGCGGGGCGTGCGGCGTGGAAGTCGGTTGCTTGCTGAAAGCGATGCGCGGCATTGAGCAGCCGCGCTTCCTGGAAATAGTTGCCAATCAATTGCATCCCGATCGGCAGGCCAGCGTCCGCTCCAGCGGGTGCAAAGCCAACCGGCAGGCTCATGCCTGGTAGTCCGGCAAGTGAGCCTGGCAGGGTAAAAATATCGGCCAGATAGTTGGCAACGGGATCGTCGGACTTTTCGCCAATCTTCCAAGCCACGGTGGGGGCCACCGGGCCGGCAATGACATCACAGTCCTTAAATGCATTTTGAAAATCGTCGGCAATCATGCGACGAATTCTTTGTGCCTGCAGATAATAGGCGTCGTAATAGCCATGTGACAACACATAGGCTCCAATCATGATGCGGCGTTTGACCTCATCGCCAAAGCCTTCGGCGCGGGTCTTTTTGTACATATCCGCCAGATCCTTGTATTCGCTGGCGCGGTGACCGAACTTGACCCCGTCAAAGCGGCTGAGATTGGAGCTGGCTTCTGCTGGCGCAATGATGTAGTACACCGGTATGGACAGCTCGGTGCGCGGCAGACTGATCGGTACCAGCCTGGCCCCCATTTTTTCGTACTCCTTGAGCGCGCTATCCACTGCGGCATGGACGTCAGGTGACAAGCCCGCGCCAAAAAACTCCTTGGGTATTCCGATGCGCAACCCCTCCAGCGAGTCGTCGAGCCTGGCGGAGAAGTCTTCTTCAGGCATGTCCAGCGAGGTCGAGTCACGGTCGGGGTCGGGGCCGCACATCGCAGACAGCAAAACGGAGCAATCCCGTGCCGACCGGGCCATCGGGCCCGCCTGATCCAGGCTGGATGCAAAGGCCACCATGCCGTAGCGCGACGCCCGGCCATAGGTCGGCTTGATGCCGGTGATGCCACAAAACGATGCCGGCTGACGGATGGAGCCTCCTGTGTCGGTTCCAGTTGCGCCCGGCGCCAGGCGTGCAGCAACTGCAGCGGCACTTCCACCAGAGGAGCCGCCCGGAATGCGCTGGGTATTCCACGGATTGCGCACCACAGACAGATGGTCATGACCCACCGCACAAATTGCCGTGTTTTCATTGCTCGATCCCATTGCGAACTCATCGCAATTGAGCTTGCCCAGCGTGACGGCGCCCTGACACGCCAGCTTGGTGACCACCGTGGCATCAAAAGGTGAGCGGTAATTTTTGAGCATGCGCGAGCCTGCGGTGCTGACAAAGTCCCGTGTCACAAAAATATCCTTGTGCGCGATCGGTACACCCTCAAGTGTGCCGGCGGTGCCATTGGCAATGCGCAGATCGGCCGCCCGGGCCTGTGCCAGGGTGACCTCGGGCTGCAGTGCAACAAAAGCGCCCAGGTCAGCGTGGGCCGCGCAGCGCGACAAAAAGTGTTCTGCGACTTCGACTGCAGAAACCTTTTTTTGCTGCAGCAGTTCGGTCAGCGCATGGATGTCGAGCTGGTGCAGATCGGCGGAAGATGAATGGTGTGTAGGCGTCATCGTGTGCTCAAAAAATTACTCTATGACCTTGGGCACCAGAAAAAGCCCGTGCTCAACGGCCGGCGCGCTGCGCTGATTGGCTTCACGCTGGTTGGTTTCGCTGACTGTGTCATCACGCAGGCGCAGCGCAAAATCAGATAAAACGACCACAGGGTGGGCCAATGGTTCAATGCCAGTGGTATCAACAGCCCGTATTTGCTCGACGATGTTAAAAAACGCATTCATTTGTGTGAGCATGCGCTCACTTTCTGGCGGCGTCAGTTCCAGACGGGCCAGATTGGCGATCCGGGCGATATCGGTAGATGTCAGTGACATGGTGCGTATTGAGTTGAAACCAAAGGTAAATCGGTGCCAATGGAGCAGTTTAGAGAGGGCTGTTCAAAGGCAATCGGTTATTATCCTGCCTTTGGCGCGAGTCCTGCAAAGTCGCTCACATTGACGTCAAACTTACAATTTTTAACGATAGAACCGTGGTGATGGGGGCCGGAGCGCCTCCCATGCCCGAGAGGATGTTTGATGTTTGGATCTTTCCGTCGGTATTTCTCAACCGACCTGGCCATTGACTTAGGTACGGCCAACACCCTGATTTTTGTACGCGGGCAAGGCATTGTTCTGGACGAGCCGTCTGTGGTCGCGATTCGCCACGAGGGTGGACCACAGGGCAAAAAAACCATCCAGGCAGTCGGCAAGGAAGCAAAAGCCATGCTGGGCAAGGTGCCGGGCAATATTGAGGCGATCCGCCCCATGAAGGACGGCGTGATTGCCGACTTTACCGTCACCGAGCAAATGCTCAAGCAATTTATCAAGATGGTGCATCCGCGGGGCATATTTCGGCCCAGTCCGCGCATCATCATTTGTGTTCCCTGCGGCTCCACGCAGGTGGAGCGGCGCGCCATTCGAGAGTCTGCCCTCGGCGCTGGCGCTAGCGATGTGTATTTGATTGAAGAACCCATGGCTGCAGCCATAGGTGCTGGCTTGCCGGTGAGCGAGGCCAGTGGCTCCATGGTGGTGGATATTGGTGGCGGTACCACCGAAGTTGGCGTCATCTCACTGGGCGGTATGGTCTACAAGGGTTCCGTGCGCGTAGGGGGTGACAAATTTGATGAGGCCATCATCAACTACATCCGTCGCAACTACGGCATGCTGATCGGGGAGCCCACGGCGGAGTCCATCAAGAAAAAGATTGGTTCTGCTTTTCCCGGCTCTGAAGTCAAAGAAATGGAAGTGCGCGGGCGCAACTTGTCCGAAGGTGTGCCGCGCAGCTTTACTATTTCTTCCAACGAAATCCTTGAGGCACTGACAGACCCGCTGAACAACATTGTCTCGGCAGTCAAAAATGCACTGGAGCAAACGCCGCCTGAACTCGGTGCTGACATCGCCGACCGGGGCATGATGCTGACCGGTGGTGGTGCGCTGCTGCGCGACCTGGATCGTCTGTTGGCTGAAGAGACCGGCTTGCCGGTGCTGGTGGCCGAAGACCCCCTGACCTGTGTGGTTCGCGGCTGTGGCATTGCGCTGGAACAAATGGAGAGGTTGGGCTCCATTTTTACCAGCGAATAACCAACAGGACCAGCGATGCCACTGGGTACGCTGAACCGGGATCCACCACCGTTTTTTCGGCAGGGGCCATCGGCCTTGTCCAAGCTGGCCGTCTGCAGCGCGCTGGCTTTCTTTCTTATGGTGGCCGATTCACGGTTCAAAGTCATGCAGCCGGTGCGGGTTGCGCTGGCCACGGCGCTTTATCCGGCGCAGTGGCTCGCGTTGCGGCCGGTTCTCCTGTACCAAAGTGCAAGCGTATATTTTTCTTCTCTGACCGCCGCTCAGTCAGCGCAGGACGACATTGCCAAGAAACACAGCCAGCAGTCGCAACGCGCAAATCAGGTCGAACAGCTCGAGCTCGAAAATAGTCGCCTGCGCAAGCTCCTGGGTCTGCGCGACCGACTCCATTCGCCGTCCATGGCCGCGCAAGTGATTTACGATGCTGCCGATCCCTACAGCCGCAAGGTGATTATCGATAAGGGCATGGCCGACAAAGTAGGTTTGGGGTCGCCTGTGCTGGACGAAGCAGGGGTTTTGGGGCAGGTCACGCGGGTCTATCCGCTGGTCAGCGAGGTCACTTTGATTACCGACCGGGATCACGCCATACCCGTACTCAACACCCGAACCGGCGCACGCGGGGTTGCCTATGGCGATGTCTCGCAGCGCGCCGACGCGATGGAGTTGCGCTTCATGGCAGCCAATGCCGATGTGGCTGCCGGTGATTTGCTGACCACCAGCGGCGTGGACGGCGTGTATCCGCCGGGTTTGCCCGTTGCGCGGGTGGAGAAAGTGGAGCGCCGGGTTGACGCGGTGTTTGCGCGCATTTATTGTGTGCCATTGGCATTGGTTTCGGCCACCGGCCATGTGGTGGTGCTCGATGCGGTCACCGCCCAAATTTCGCCACGTCCGGTGCCAGATGTGCCTGTGGTCGTGAACCGGCGCGGAGCAGTGAAATGACAGCCATCAACCGACCGCGACATTCCCACGCCTGCAGGAGGCGGTCGCCATGATTATGCGTCCGGGCCAGCAGTTGCTCCTGCCGGCGAACCCCTTCTTTATTTGGGGCAGCCTGATGGGTGCCATGTTACTCAATATGCTTCAGAACATGGGCTTTTGGGGCCGCGCCCCATGGAGCCCGGATCTGTTGGCGGTGGTGCTGGTGTTTTGGACCGTACATCAACCGTTGCGCGTCAGCATTGGCGCGGCCTTCGTTTTTGGCCTGCTGATGGATGTGCATCAGGGGGGACTGCTCGGTCAGCATGCCATGGCCTACACCGTCTTGAGTTTTTCTGCCATCACCATCCACCGCCGCTTACTCTGGTTTTCTGTGCCTTCGCAGGCCGCTCAGGTGTTTCCGCTTTTTGCCGTGGCGCATGCGGTGGAGTTAGTGGTGCGCATGCTCAGTGGCGGAACCTTTCCCGGCCTTCTGATGTTGCTGGCCCCGGTTGTTGAAGCAGTACTCTGGCCCGTGGCCAGCATCGTTCTGCTTGCGCCTCAATTGCGCGCGCCCGATCCGGACGCCAATCGTCCGCTATGACGGAAATACGAAACGTCGAAGCCGACCTGGCACGCTTTCGAACGCGCGTGTTTGCTGTCAGTCTGGTAGTCGTGATTTGTTTTTTATTGCTGGTGATGCGCCTGGTATACCTGCAAATTTTTCGCCACGACGACTTGCGTGCACAGGCTGAAAGCAACCGTACCTCGATCGTGCCCATCGTGCCTAACCGCGGGCTGATCATGGATCGCAACGGGGTCGTGCTGGCCAGCAACTATTCGGCTTACACGCTGGAAATTACACCATCCAAAACAGGCGGGCTGGAGCAGACCATCGACGAATTGGCAAAAGTCCTTGACGTGACGGCGCGCGACCGCCGACGATTCAAGAAATTGATGGAAGAGTCCAAGAGCTTCGAATCATTACCTATTCGCACCCGACTGACCGATACCGAGGTCGCACGGTTTGCGGCACAACGATTTCGCTTTCCCGGGGTTGAAATCAAGGCCCGCTTGTTTCGCAGTTACCCTTACGGCGAACTCGCCAGTCATGTCATTGGTTATATCGGGCGCATTAATCAGAGCGAGAAAGCCAAGATTGAAGACGATGAAGACCAGGCCAATTACCGCGGAACCGAATATATCGGCAAGCT
>CAIQBN010000443.1 GCA_903870065.1 uncultured beta proteobacterium
CACAAATGAACTGGGTGGCCGTGCGATGGGGGCCGTTGCCGGACCCATCACCAGCTACGGACCATTCCAGGGCATTGCCGCCGGGCAACAGGCCAGCGCGCTGCTCAGCGCCGATGGCCTTTTGTATATGGCGGGTGACAACGCCAGCGGCCGCCTGGGTGACGGAACATTTGCCAATCCGTCGGACTGGGTGCTGGCCGTGTCGGAGTCCGTGACGGGTTTTCTGGACTTAATGCCGGGCACCGCGAAGCAGATTCCCGCCGGGCTGGTCCCAGCCTTTCTGGTGAAAACCGAGAAGTCGGGAAGTCTGACCAACCTGAGCCTGCGCGCCGATCTGCGTGGACTGCTGGATGGCGGTGGACTCGCCCGCTCCGCACGGGCAGCGGGTTACAACGTCTATGTGGTGGCACTTGCCGGGACGGGCAGCAGCATGAGCTGGTATCACATGGACTCACAGCGCCGCTGGAGTGGGCTGACATTTCCCTTGGCAGAGTACATGTCTGGCGTGGCACTAACCAACAGGCTCGAATCTATCCTGGTCGAAATTCTGGATAACGTGGACGTCTCTGCACTGACTGGCGCCCGGATTTTTGTGGGCTACGGAGCCGATGCCCTTGAAATGGTCGCTGCAAAGCGCTACCGGGAATTGATAACGATTGTCCCGGTGCCCTGATTCGGTCCAACTGCCCAATGGCTACAGGACCGCAAGGCGTTTGCCAAATGCGCGCACCTGGTCCCAGTCCGTGAACTCCACCACCGCGATCGGGTCCGTGGGGCCGTTGGTCATCCACATGATGAACCGGATGACCAGGCGGTCCAAGGGGCTGTAGACGGGATAGTTGATCTTGCCGGCAAAGACGGCCAGATGGCGCGGCTTCCAAGGAATTTGCCGCAGAAATTTCTGCAAGTAGGGGTTGGTGGTGGGCGTATTCTTGTTGGGTTTTCGGGCCACCACATTGACACTGAAAAACGCATTGGGCTTGCTGTCCAGGAGCGCGGCGTGCCGATGGACAAAGTCGACCACCAGCTTGGAGTGCTTGCCATAGCGAACGCTGGCACCGATCACAATCGCGTCAAAACTGGCCAGATCACACTCGCCGGACCTTTCTACGGCGAGCAAGGTGACCCGCTTGCCAGACTGCTCCACAACGCCTTGCAAACATTCGCAGATGCGCAGGGTTTGGCCGTCGGTGCTGGAGTAAAGAATGAGGATATGCGGCACGGTCGCTACCTTACCACTTGCAAGCCACGCCACGGGCATCAGGATTGCATTGGGAAGCCGCGTTCAACTCGCGCAGTGCATCGGCAGCGATCCAGCGGGCTGATGGGCTGCCTTGCTGGCGGATGCGTTGCGCGCAGGCAATCGCTGCCGCGTGCAGGGTGGGGTTGCGCTTGCCGATGTTGCGCAGGGCCCAGTTCACCGCTTTCTTGACAAAATTGCGTCCATCGTCGGCCGCCGCTTCCACCAGCGCCAACGCTTCCAGGAACGGCGCATCCCCGGCCCCCTTGTCGTGCACCGCCAGCGTGGCCAGCAGTGCAAAGGCGGCGCGTCGCACAAATTCGTCCTTTCGGGTGGACCAGAGGTGCACCTTGCGCCAGGCCAATGGTGATTTGACAAACGCGTTCAGGCAGGTCTGGTCACACACGTCCCAGGAAACAAAGCCTTTGACCCACTGGTCCATTTGTCGCGCAGTCAGCAAAGCAGGGTCGGCCACCATGCCGGCAACCATGCGGGCGTCGGGGATGCCGGTGTCCCACAAGGCTTGGGCCAGCACATGGTCATGGCCCAGCATGCGCGCAATGCCGCGCATGGCAGGCACGGAAAGGCCCAGACGACCATCACCGACGATACCGAAACGGGCCATGCCGGCCAGCTGGTCGGGGCGCGCGGCCTGGTGCAGCAGGGCCATGGCGGTTGGCAGCCGGGTGGAGCCTGTCATTGTGCAGAATTTTTGCTATAAATAGAGTAGCTGCTTAGGCAATGAATACGAGGGCCAGGTGCCAATTTCACTGCAAGACTTCGGTCTCCGACCGAGACCGGCCATGCCCCACCACCCCCCGCGGCGGACAGCGTGACAGTAGGCCGCCATGCCAAGGCTTCACAAGTCAGCAGACACTCGATGACAGGGATGCGTGCAGCGGTCATACCGCATTGTTACCGAGGCCAACAGGAAAAGCCGTCATCGATAGAATCAAATCATGAAGTCCCATGTCCAAAGCGCAGGGCGCCGCCTGAGGCTTGCACTGCAGCCCTATTGGCCCTCGCTTTCCCCCACTGATCTGTTGCGCGATGCCACGTACCGGCGTTTGTGGCTGTCCATCCTGATCAGCTCTTTCGGTGGCCAGATCACCATGCTGGCATTGCCTCTGACTGCGGCAGTGCTGTTGCACGCCACACCGTCCCAAATGGGGGTGCTCACAGCGATGGAGTTGCTGCCTTTTGTGTTGCTGTCGCTGCCCGCCGGTGTGTGGCTGGACCGGGTGCGCAAGTTGCCGGTGTATGTGATCGGGGAAGCCAGCATTGCCCTGGTCCTGGCCAGTGTGCCGCTGGGCTGGTATCTGGGCTGGCTCAGCATGCCATTCATGTACGCCGTGGCGTTTTCCATCGGTTGTGTGTTTGTGACAGCGGGGACGGCCGCCCAAATTGTGTTGACCCAGGTGGTGCCGCGTGAGCGGCTGGTGGAAGCCCACGCCAAGAATGCGCTGGCATCTTCAGGTGCCGAAGTGGCCGGCCCCGGTGTGGCCGGCGCACTTATCAAAGTCACTGGAGCGCCCTTTGCACTTCTGGCCGATGCCGTGTTGCTGGCCGGAAGCGTCATGATTCTGCGCGGACTCAAGGTGGTCGAGAACCGTGTGGCGCGGGAAGAAACCCATTTCTGGCGCGACCTCAAAGAGGGCTTGCGATTCGTGGCGGGTCAGCCGCTACTGGTATCGCTGTCGATATCGGTTGGGGCCTGGCAGATGTGGCACCAGTGCGCAATGGTGGTGCAGATTCTGTTTGCAACACGTGAACTCGGACTATCGGAAAACCAGGTTGGGCTGTGTTACATGGGCCTGGGTGCGGGCACAGTCATGGCCAGCATCTTCGGGCACCGCGTCTCGCGGCGCATCGGCCCCGGCCCCTGTCTGGTACTGGGTTTTGCAGTGTGTGGTCTGGGCTGGCTGCAGCTGGCCTTTGCACCCGCCAATGCGTGGGGCATCGCGTCGTTCGTTTTTATGCTGCTGTGTTTCGGTACGGGTGCGGTGCTGCTGTTCATCAACTTTCTGGCTTTGCGTCAGGCAGTGACGCCGGAGCCCTTGCTGGGACGCATGACCAGCACCATGCGCTGGCTGATTCTGCTGCCCGCCGGCCCCGGTGCCCTGCTCGGAGGCTATCTGGGCGAACACGTGGGATTGCGCTACGCGATGGGGCTGGGTGGAATCGGTGCCCTGGCCCTGGCCGCGTGGGCCTGGCAGCATCCTGGCATACGCGATGTGCGCAAGTTGCCGGAAACTTCACATGCCTAAATAGCGTTGCTCCTGGCTGCCTTGGCGGCGCTGGCCTTGGTCGCCTTGTTCCTGGCCTAAACCACAGCCAGCAACCAGGCCCTGAACGCGCGCATCGCGGGCGTCGCTTCCTTGGATAACAGCCGGGTCAGCCAGTAACCGCCCACATCCACCTCCAGATCAAACGGCTGGGCCAGGCGGCCCTGGGTTAGCTCGCGCAGGAACATGCGCGGCGGCGCCAGTGCCACGCCCTCGCCCACCATGGCGGCTTGCACCATCAGGGCCGAGGCGTCAAACAAAGGCCCGCGCGGCGTAATACCGCTGGCCCCCGCCGCACGCAGCCAGGTCTGCCAGTCCACATTGCGGTAGGAGCGCAGCAATGTGAGCTTGCTCAGGTCATCGGGGTGGCGCAGCTGCGCCAGCGCGGCGGGGGCACACAGGGGCGACAAGGGCGCGGCCATCAGGTGGTCAGCCTCCACGCTGCGCCAGGCGCCATCGCCAAAACGGACACAGTAGTCCAGGCTTTCGGCCGACAGATCGACCTTGTTGTTGTGGGTCAGCAAGCGCAGCTCAATACGCGGGTGCTGGCTTCGAAAGTCGGCCAGCCGCTCCAGCAAAAAGCCCACGGCAAAGGTGCCCACCACGCCCACTGTCAACACTTCGATAGGCCCACCGGCACGAAACGCATCAATCTGCCGCTCGATGCGGGCAAAGCTGTCGGCCACCGTGGGGGCCAGTGTGCTGCCTTCGTCGGTCAGCACCAGGCCTCGCGCGGTGCGGCGAAACAGCGGTCGCCCAATGTGCTCCTCCAGCGCCTTGACCTGGTG
>CAIQBN010000444.1 GCA_903870065.1 uncultured beta proteobacterium
AGCCTTTTTATGAAACACACATGGATATCACTGGCCATTGGTTTAACCGTATTGAGTAGCGCGACTGCGTTCGCGGCATCCGCCCCGATCAACCTGACACAAAATTGCGGCAAGGGCGGCACGCGGGTGGTGAGTGGCACATTCGATGTGGCCACCGGCGCGGTTGATCTGAAAGTCACCATGACAGACTGTGCGGGGCGTCCTGGCGAAAAACTCGAAACCCAAACCCCGGTGGGCAGCAATCCGCTTGTTCCCAGGGACGCTTCACCGGTGAGTTCGGCCAGTGATTCAAAGTCCAACCGAGTGGGCCGACCCTTTGAGGCGGGTCATGCAACACACAACGGCACCGTCGCGGTCAAAGGGACATTCAAAATGGACACCAGCGCCATGGTGACCGTCAATTTAGTGGACCAGATCGACACCAAAGTGACGTTTGACGCCAGCGCCAACACCATGACGCGGGTGTGCACAATAACCCGTGTGGGAACACTCGACGCACGCAAAGACCACTTTACCGGCACCGTCACGCACAACAACTGCACCATGACCGGCGATTACCATGAAAATTTTGGCCTGATTGAGCACCTGCTGCGCAACCTGACCGACACCAGCGGGCTTTAACTTGCACACGCGCCGCGTTTAGAACCGCCTTCGAAAACCAAAGGCGAGAAAGTCCTCGCCATTGGCTCCAAAGTTGTTTAGCAGGTCATATACGGCGCAACGGTGGTGCAGCCGAACAAAGAGCTCGTTTGATCTTTGTGCCGGACTTGAAAACGCCAGCTCAATGAGCAGGTAGTTCAGTGTCTGGCTGCCATTGCCATCGGCACCACGCTCCAAGTGGCTGACTCTGGACGTGTAAGAAATACCCAGGGGCCCCACGCGCAAGTCAGTTTGCAGCCAATGGTTCCACGGAAAGCTGCTCCAGCGCAAAACGGGGGCAACGGCCACCTCGGTCAACGTCTCCAAGCCAAATTGTTGCCCCAGCATGCCATCTATCTCCAGCGACAAGGGCAGTGTGTCGGAGCGCCAGATGGTTTTGCTCGCGGTCAGTGCAAACAAATTTTGGTTCAGAAAATTGGCCCTTCCCTGGGTCAAGCCAGCCGGCTCCGAGTCGTAGTATTTGCCGGCGTAGCCGCCCAGGCTCCAGCCGGAGTCTTCACACCGCGCAACGCCGGGGAGCAACAGAGCGCACTGCAGTGCCAACAAGATCACATAACGCAACAAAGCGGGCGTCGTCACGTCCGCAATATGAAATCGCATGGGAGGGCAGTTAATAGGGGCAAAGCGTGTCGTCAACATGGATAGTGACCTCATGATTCTCAGATACAGTCTGTCTAACCGGTTAAGTTCGATTGTTTCGCTGGCGAGAAGTGCTGTCAATTGCTTGATCAAGCTGTGCCTTCTCGCGATGCGGGCCGCTTTCTCCCTAAAATTGGACTGAGTCGCCACCCTTCTTCTTTTGGATCCCGATGTCCCGTTCAGCCCCAAAGAGCATTCCTGCGAGCAAGTTTTTTAGCTTCTATTTGCTGCTGACCACCGGTCTGTGCGGTGCCATTGTGATGGTGGTAGAGGTTCTTGGCTCGCGCGTTATCGGACCGTTCTTTGGCGTTTCACTATTCGTGTGGACTTCGCTCATTACCGTGACGCTGGTCGCATTGGCGTTTGGGTATGCCTTTGGCGGCTGGTTGGCTGACCGCAGGGGCTCCCCCGCTGTCCTCTACGCTATTGTTCTTGCCGCCGGGGTCTGCGTGCTGGCCATCCCCGTGCTACAGGCATCGGTGCTGAGCGCCTGCGTCGGTCTGGGTTTACGCACAGGCTCACTGCTTGCATCGGGACTGCTTTTCGGGCCCTCCCTTTTCTTTCTTGGCTGCGTTTCGCCTTTTTTGGTTCGTCTGGTGGCCGTTGAATTGCGCAGTCTGGGGCGCACGGTCGGCGGTTTGTATGCCTTGTCGACCATTGGAAGTTTTGTTGGCACCGTGGTAACCGGGTTTTTTCTGATTGGCGTACTGGGTGTCAGTCGGATTTTTTTGCTTGCGGGAATGGTGTTATTGACCCTTGGAGCAGGGTATTTTGTCGCGTTTCGCC
Source organism: uncultured beta proteobacterium (assembly GCA_903870065.1). GTDB lineage: Bacteria > Pseudomonadota > Gammaproteobacteria > Burkholderiales > Burkholderiaceae_C > Allorhodoferax. The sequence goes on from CAIQBN010000444.1 coordinate 2,086, forward strand.
GGCAATGGCTCGTTGCCGTGCTGTTGCCCATAGCCTTTCTCCTAGCGCCAAAGGATGTACTGCCGGACAAGGTTTTGGCCGATGGAACGCGAGCCAGCGTCATTGAAAAGCGCGATAGCTTTTATGGCAATCTGCGCGTCGTCGACTACCGCTTTGCCGAAAAACACACCCGCGAACTGGCGATCGACGGCCTGATTCAGGGCGGCGGCGATGTCGCAACCGGCTTGTCGGTCTACGAATTCACGTACCCCTTGCAATTCCTGCCCCGCGCACTGCACCCTGCGGGGCGCAGCAGTCTGGTAATCGGGCTGGGTGCCGGTTTCGTTCCGCGCTGGTATGCAGCGCAAGGCATTGCCACTGAAGTGGTCGATATCGACCCCGAAGTTGCCAATCTTGCACGCAAGCACTTCAATTTCCCGGCCGCAATACCGGTCCACATCGAGGATGCACGGCACTTTCTGACCCGCATCACCACCCGTTACGACTACATCGTCCTTGATGTCTTTAATGGTGACACGACACCCGGCCATTTGCTCAGCGTCGAAGCCATGCAGTTGATCGAACAGCGCTTGAATCCACAGGGGGTTCTTGCAATCAACCTGATCGGAAGTCTGCAGCGGGATAATTTCATGACCGCATCGGTGATCCGCACCTTGCAGTCGGTGTTCGAGCGGGTCGATATTTATCCGGTGATGGCGCAAAATGCCCTGGACAAGGTCGGCAATTTGACAGTCATCGCATACCGCGGCGCGCAACGCACCCCGGACGCCACGTTGTACGCAAGCGAACCGATTCACCCCATGGCCCGCGATGTGCTGCGACAGGCACTGATCACCCGATTCAGCTTTCCGCCAAACACGCCTGCGATCATTTTGACCGATGACTTCAATCCAATCGACGTACGTGACCTCTGGATGAAGGAAGACGTGCGTCGTAACATTCTTGAAAATACCGACGCGTCCATTTTGATCGGCTGACAACCGGCCCATCACACTACAACGGGCACCGGCACGCAAAGCGTATTTGGCTACCAGATGCGTTTTGACCTGAACGAAGGCTTTCCCCTGGTCACCACCAAGAAAGTCCACTTGCGCAGCATCATTCAGGAATTGTTATGGTTCCAATCACGGGTGCGCGTATCGGGGAAGTGGCTTTGTTAAAGGTGGGGGATGTGAAACAAGCTCTTCGTTCGCTCAAACGGCTCTTGACCTTTTATACATTGAAGCGGCGCACAGAGCACAAACGCGAGATCCCTGTTTTGAAACAGGACTTGGCCGATCTGGACAACTTTATCGAGATTTTTCGAAAACCGGTTGTCCGAAAGACGATCGGAAGAGATGCTGATCATGGCTACCTGTTCATTTCAGAACGGACCGGATTACCTCTTACAGCCGCAACTCTTAGCAACGAGATTGGCATGATGCGCCGCCATTCTGGTGTTACAACTCGGGCGTCGGCACATTTGTTCCGGCACCGGTTCATCACCCGATTGTTAATCCATCTGATTGAGGAACACAAATTCCAAAAAGGTGATGACCTGCGAGCTGCACTCTTGGATCGCGCGACCGAAGCCTTCACTGATCAAGTCGATCGATTGGTAGATGGACTCGGACAAAAACTGACACCTGACGAGTTCCGCGCATCCTACGACGCAATTTGCCTCAATCTTAAGGAAGATCTGACGGCCAACGCGTCCTAAATTGCAACCGGCGCCTTAATTGCAGGATGTGGGTCATAGTTCACAAGCTGAAAATCTTCAAATTTATAGTCATAAATGGATTCCGGCTTACGGGCAATAACCAACTTGGGAAGCGCACGTGGCTCGCGCTGCAATTGCTCGTTGATCTGATCAAGGTGGTTTTTGTAGACGTGAACGTCACCGCCTGACCAAATGAAATCGCCTGGCAACAAATCCGTCTGTTGCGCAACCATGATTGTCAATAGCGCATAACTGGCGATGTTGAACGGAACACCAAGGAAGACGTCACCAGACCTTTGCGTCAGCATGCAAGACAGCTTGCCGTCGGCCACCGCAAACTGAAAGAATGCATGGCAAGGCGCAAGCGCTGCGAGCCCTCGCCTCACATTGTCTTGCGGGCTCAATTTGGGATCCGGCAGCGTGGCGGGGTTCCATGCGCTCACAATCAACCTACGACTGTCTGGCCGCTCCTTGATTTCCTTAATCAGGTTGTCGATCTGATTAATCTCATTTCCGTTAGCGCCAGGGAAGCGGAGCCAATTCGTGCCGTACAGAGGTCCAACACTTAAGTGCTCTCGCCCATCAGGGCCAGCAACCGCTGTTTGCCACTCCCGCCAAATGGTGACGCCATGTTCCTGAAGGTATGCCGTGTCGTCGGTGCCCTTCAAGAACCAGAGAAGTTCATGTGCAATGCTCTTGAAGTGCACTTTCTTGGTGGTCAACAGCGGAAAGCCAGCCGACAGATCGAACCGCATCATCCGGCCAAATGCCGAGATCGTCCCCGTGCCGGTGCGATCCGACTTCTCATTTCCATTGGCAAGAACGTCTCTCACCAAATCCAAATATTGCTTCATTCCATTTCCTAACCATGTATCGCCAATCAAACTTTTTTAGCTGGCGACCGAACAATTTTTGACAGCCCTGCATGCCGCCGGCTCCAGTATATTGGCACCATGAAAGATATCTATTGCCGGCGTTGGCTTCGTCGGGCTTTCCAATGCCGTATTGCTAGCCCAGCACAACCAAGTGGTGGCGATCGATATCTTGCCTGACAAGGTGGCCATGCTTAACCGCAAGCAGAGCCCCATAGAAGACACCGAGCTTGCGCACTACCTGGCCCACAAGCCACTCAACTTCAAAGCCACCCTGCCCAAAGACACCAAGCAACTGCTGGCCAACTACGATGCCGTGCCGCAAAACATCATGTCGGCAATAGTGAACAGCAACACCACCCGCAAAGACTTTTGCGCCGCCGAGATCTTGAAACGCAACCCCAAAGTGGTCGGCATCCACCGCCTGGTCATGAAGGCTGGCAGCGACAACTACCGCAACAGCAGCATCCAGGGCATCATGAAGCGCATCAAGGCCAAGGGCGTGGAGGTGATTGTTTATGAGCCTGCTCTGAAGGAAGCCAAGTTCTTCAACAGCCGTGTGGTCAATGACCTGGCGCAGTTCAAGCAAGAGGCTGACGTGATCGTCGCCAACCGCATGACCGCCGCCCTGAGCGATGTGACTGGCAAGGTCTACACCCGCGATCTGTTTGGGCAGGATTAAGATTACATGAACATCGTCACTAGAGGAGTAGCTCAATGAATGCAACTGGCAGACTTTTTGAGGCAATAAGGGGGCTATCTGAGCCTGTCCTGGCACAGGTGGTCGACTTCGCTGAGTTTTTGCGTGCAAGGCAACAGCCACCGCAAATCAATTCTGCCGACGAATCACTGTTAAGTCTGGCTGGTGGACTGGAGCACTCTAAATGCTTCTCCGGCGACCTAGTAGTATTGCAGGCCAGGATGCGTGATGAGTGGCAGTAAATATCTTCTGGATACCAACTTGCCATTAACCAGAGCGATTGAAGATATCGCGATCGATTTGCGGCAAACGCGGAAAACCAAACTGCCAGACGCGGTGATTGCCGCCACTGCTATTTGCGTTGGCCTCAGTCTCTTGACTTTGGATCAACACCTTCATGGTGTATTCGCTGGCGCGGCGGCGGCGTCTCCTGATCCAATATTGCCAACATGAGCAACACGACCCGCTCAGAAAGCACGGCTTTGCAGTGAACGTCAGCATGGAATAATCGGCTCTATGCCAGCGCACGCCGATTCGGTCCAAACCACACCTATTGCCACGCCACTGGATGGTGTGCGTGCAGTTCTCCAGGTGCAGCCGGAGCTGGTGTTTTCCGTGCTGGTCGGAAGCCGGGCCAAAGGCACTGCGCACGCGAACAGCGACTGGGACATTGCCCTGCAGTGGGCCCCCGGCCTGGGCCCAGTTACTGACCCGCACCTGGCGTGAGCTGGAAGACTTTTATTGGGAGCAGCAGCATGCGGCCTGACCTTTACCAAGCCGAAACAGCACATGAACATCGACTTTAGCCAAATTGCCGCAGGGCTTACGGCTGGACGCAAGCTGACGGCCCTCACCAAGCCCCATAGATCCACACGGTTCACAGCGCCATAAGAAAAGGTTGAAAAATGTCCAAACACTGGAATGCCCATGCCTGAAATAAGCCGCTTCTTTGGAATCATCATTGCGATGTATTACAACGAACACAATCCGCCTCATTTTCACGCGCGGTATGGTGACTACAAGATCGAAATTGACATCCAAACCATCGCGGTGTTAGCAGGGAAGTTTCCTCCACGTGCACTTGGGCTGGTAATTGAATGGGCTACCTTGCATCAAGACGAATTGATGGCAGACTGGCAATTGGCAATTGGCAATTGGCCCGACAATCAGCGCAATTGCACAACATAGCGCCATTGGAGTAGTAGTTATGTTCTTGATAGATGTTACGCTGGCCCATCCACTACCGATGCGTCGCCTTGACCTGACTTTTGAAGACGGGCTTCACGCAGTGGTTGAAATGGATTCCATCGTCAAAAACTACAGTGGCATATTTGCCGCACTTCTCGATGACGAATTCTTCCGGCTGGCCAAGGTTGACCCTGAACTGGGTACCGTAGTCTGGCCCAATGGTGCCGACGTTTGCCCCGATGTTTTGTACAGCGCCGCATCCGGAAAACCCATTATTGAACGCCATTAACACCTCAGAAACCGATCCCCGGCCCCCAAATTCAACTCAGTGTGGCATAAAGTTTGCGCAACAACGCACACAAGCCACACCCTCAACCCTGCGCATCCGCTTCAGCCTCTGGCCACAGAGCCGGAAAATAGAACCGCAACGCATGCAATGGCAACCCGAACCGGACCTTGCCCTGGGGCGTGTCACCCTTTCTCGGCGCGTCGGCTGCATCCAGAAGTGCGTAGTAACGCTCCACGCTTCTTGCGAAACCGCGCAATGTGCCGCCCAACACTCACTTCCCGCGTTCGCATCACCCCAGGCTCAATGGCCACCCGGCCAGGTCATGCGCACTGGCCAACAGGGGTTCAAACTGATGGGGTGAATCGTAAATTTGCGTCATGTTGCGAACTTTTACATCATCCCAAGTCATTGTCAACAAACAGCTAATTCAAAATATTGCGGACTAATTTGCCATCTTTGATGCCAACCCCCAACCCAGGACCATCCGCAATAGCGGCTATGGGAAGAACGTCAGCGTGGAATAATCGGCTCCATGCGCCTCACAACCGATCAAATTCACGCTATCCGGTCCGTCATCCACGAGTTTGCGGGTGAGGAAGCCAAAGCCTGGCTGTATGGGTCGCGCCTGGACGAAAGTCGACGTGGGGGCGATGTTGACTTGCTCGTGCAATCCAACCCGGAAATTGGCTTGCTGCAACGCGCACGCATTAAAAACCGGCTGGAACTTCAGCTCGGCTTGCCTGTGGACGTAATGTCCGCAGCCATTGAAGGCAACTTCGCGCCCTTTGTCCGGATTGCAATGGCGCAGGGACTGCGGCTGTGACGCAAGTTAACAACCCGCACGAACTTCTGGTAGCCCAAAAGGCCCACCTGAGCAATCTGCTCGAAGCCATCCAGCGCTGCGTGTATTTTTTGAACGCTTCCGATACAAG
>CAIQBN010000445.1 GCA_903870065.1 uncultured beta proteobacterium
CTTGACCCTATAACTTTGATCTAGCATCGAAAGGTGCTTCATATGATCAGGGAAGTTATGCCAAGTTGACGCATTCAAAAATCCTATCCGTAAGTAATTACAATAGGTTCGTTAAAGCGATGAAGCTGATTAGCTCTATAAATTGGTTGTCTTGACTTAGTCAAGATGACAAAAAGTTATGCCTGACGACCATAGCGAGGTGGTACCACTCCTTCCCATCCCGAACAGGACAGTGAAACGCTTCTGCGCCGATGATAGTGCGGGTTCCCGTGTGAAAGTAGGTCATCGTCAGGCTATTAAACCGAAAACGCCCCCTCATTTGAGGGGGCGTTTCCTATTGTGGTTTTGAATTGAAATTTACCAGATCACCTTTAATTTTCGACCTCAACGGCTCTACGGACCTTTGAGGTCTACTGCTTTACGCAACGCGGTCGTAGCCGTCATCGAATCGGAGGAAAAAAGAAGTTCAATCCATTGGGATTCACGTTCTTCAATGGTTTTTAAGAAGAATTGTGCAGAATCCCCCTTGCTGGACATCTCTGCAAACGTATCAAAACCTGCCTCAAGGAAGCTTTGTAAAGATCCGAGTCCTGCACTTGTTGCCGGTTTGCGCATCATCCGAAGCAGCATCCGAAGGCCAGTAATTTTAGTCAAACGATTTAATTCACGTCCGACGGCAACGACGTTTTGCAACTGCGTCTGTCTGTCTGTTTCCTTGTCCACGGTCGCCCAGCACGCTACATACCGCGCCGATTCATCCCAGTGCCCTGAACTGTGGCGGCCAAGCCAGGCTAGAGCCATTTGCTGGTCCAAACGTTCAGTCAAAAGGTGAAGCTCTGCGAGGGCGACTGCAGTTGCTACAACGTGTTGCGGAAAGACACGCTGCAAAACTCCTGCAACCCGAGCGAATTGGGCGTCACGTTGTGAATAATCCCTGTCGCTGTACAACTCCTCCAAAAAAAAGTGTGAGGCACCGCTATATTGAGTGGAACGCAATAGGTCTGAATAGGTCCCCACAAAGCGCCTAGACTGAAAGGACTTGATGGCAATGGTGGCGTCGCGAAGGCCTGGCTGGTTCTCCGCAAATGCGCGAAGTGCGGCAACGTCTGAAACTGCTGCGCGAATTCTTTGAGATGCTTCTATCATTGCGAAAAACGCTGTCAATAGCGGTTAAATTTCGTTAAATGAGAGTAATTTGGAAGCGATGACGTCAATGTCTCCTGTGAGATGCAGCGTTGATTGGCCACTGAGGCAATCGCAACTGCGGCCAAGCGCAAATTAAAGCCGCCCGCGACAGGCGACCCTCAATTGCCTCGCGAACGCTGCAAAAATCTGACACTCATGTACTTTGGTATGCAAATACTAGCGATAAAAACTATATTGTGCCCATGGTTGATGCAACAAATCTCATTAAGGCCTCGTTCGAGGTTGGCCGGACGCTTTTGCGACCGCCACCTGACAATGAGCCAGCGGACGCGCAAAAGCCAGCGCCTTGGGTAATTCCTATCCGATCGCTGGGGTCCAACCACAAAGACCGCATTGCAAAGCATCTTCGGTCACTTGAGCCCCGGGACCGCTATTTGCGGTTCGGCTACATGGCGCAGGATGAGCAGATTCAAAAGTATGTTGACCATCTTGACTTCAATCGCGACGAAATTTTCGGAATCTATAACCGAAGGCTTGAACTGATTGCGATGGCTCACTTGGCGTATGCAAACGACACTCGCTACGAGTCATGCGCTGAGTTTGGTGTTTCTGTGCTGCCTAGGGCCCGTGGTCGCGGTTATGGCGCGCGACTATTTGAACGTGCGTCCATGCATGCGGTAAACGATGGGATCAGCATGATGTTCATTCACGCACTCAGTGAAAATGAAGCAATGCTGAAGATTGCCAGGAGAGCCGGTGGAAGGGTCGAACGCGACGGAAGTGAAAGTGAGGCTTACTTGCAACTGCCTGCGGCCTCATTTGACAGTCACGTGACCGAGATGGTTGAGGAGCAGGTGGCGCAAACTGACTACCACCTCAAGCAACAAGCCAAGCAATTCTGGCACTTTCTCGCCGAGGTGCAGGCGATACGGCGTAGCGCCGTTGATGCGATAGCTCGAATACCGCCTTAACGCACAGTCGGGCAAACCATGGGTTAGTCCGGCTCATAAATCCGCTATCCTAGGGGCTCCGAAATAACGGCAAATCTTGCCAAAACGTCAGTGTCAGACCCCCATCCCCCGCGAACGCCTGAAAAAGAGGACAAGCGAACTTTTCTGCGAAAAATTGCAGAGTTCATACATCCCGGCCCTGACTCTACGGCGGAGTTAATTGAGACACTGGCGGAGGCAGAAGACAACAACATCATTGGCGCGGAGTCCCGGGTGATGCTCGAAGGCGTCATTCGCATGGCTGACATGACCGCCGGCGACGTCATGGTCGCGGCAACCCGCATGGACATGATCAATATTCAAGCCCCTATTGACGTATTGCTCAACACTGTTATTGACACAGCCCATTCCCGCTTTCCGGTGTACGAAGCTGAGAGAGAGAATGTCATAGGCATTTTGATGGCCAAAGACTTGCTCAAGTTGCAGCGTGCACCGGAGCTCAACATCCGGGCATTGCTTCGTCCCGCTGTGTTTGTGCCGGAAACCAAAGGACTCAATGACCTGTTACGCGATTTCAGAGGTAACCGCAACCACCTGGCGATCGTTATTGATGAGTTTGGTCGGGTCGCCGGTCTGATCACCATTGAAGATGTACTGGAGCAGATTGTTGGCGAAATCGAAGATGAATTTGATATTGTCGAAGACGATGGTGATATTTTTGCATTGGCAGACCGAACCTACCGTGTAAGCGGTGACACACCAATTGAGCGGGTCAATGATGCTTTTTCGGTAACGCTAGTTGGGACAGACCCCGATGATCAGTTTGACACCATTGGGGGCTTGATCGCGCACGAGATGGGGCATGTCCCGAAACGAGGCGAACGCTGCACCCTGTGCGGCCTGGATTTTGTCGTACTTCACACAAAAGGTGGCGCCGTCAAGTGGTTCAAGGTCGCAAGCGTCCAAGTCGCGCGTGATTAACTCCCAGCCAGCAAGGAGTTGGCTGGCAGCGCCGACAGGGGGAGTCGCCTTCCAACGTGGCCTGGTTTGCATCGCAGCATGCCTGCACTCAATTGGCATCACCTGGCCTTTCAGTGCTTTTTATAGCGCGGGTGAGGCAGTCTGGTGGCTTCAATGTCTTGCACTGATGGTGCTGTTGGCGGCATTGCAGCAGTTAAGTACCTGGAAGCAAGCCGCCGTGACGGGTTGGCTTTTCGCTACGGTATGGTTGTGCGCTACCTTTTGGTGGCTCTACATTTCCATGCATACCTACGGTGGGCTGCATGGAGCCCTGGCAGTCGCCGCTATCGTTGCACTGGCAGTCGCGCTGGGCACCTATTACGCGGCGGCATGCGCGCTCTATTGGCTGCTCCGTGACCGTGGTGCCATACTGTCGGCCTTTGTCTTTGCGGGCGTCTGGACAATGGCCGAGATGGCACGCGGAACCTGGTTAACAGGATTTGGCTGGGGTGCCGCTGGCTATGCACACATCGATGGCCCTTTGGCAACATTGATACCGTGGATTGGCGTGTATGGCGTTGGTGCCCTGGCCGCCTGGGTCGCTGCGGCAGTAGCGGTCCCACCGGGCATTCGCATGGCATTGCTACTGGCATTGATTCTCACTATCGCCGTGACAGCTTCCAACAACCTCAGCCGCTGGACATCTTCAGCAGGAAACTTCTCCGTGACCCTTCTGCAGGGCAACATCCCGCAGGATGAGAAGTTTCAATCCGGCTCTGGTGTCCCCCTCGCGCTGAGCTGGTATGGAGAGCAACTGTATGGGAGTACGACCGATTTAATCGTTGCGCCAGAGACCGCGATCCCGCTGTTGCCGCAGGACCTGCCCCAAGAGTTCTGGGACGCGCTAAGAGAACGGTTTTCAAAACGGTCTCAAGCCGCACTGCTGGGTATTCCTTTGGGTGACATGGCACATGGGTACACCAACTCAGTGTGGGGCCTCTCTCCGGACCACTTGACGCAATGGCGCTACGATAAACACCACTTGGTGCCATTTGGCGAGTTCATACCACCGCTGTTCAAGTGGTTTACGCGGATGATGAACATACCGCTTGGCGACTTCAACCGCGGCGCCGTCGGACAAGCTTCGTTTGCCTGGAAGAGTCAACGCTTTGCTGCCAACATTTGTTATGAGGATTTATTCGGCGAGGAGCTTGGCGTTCGCTTTCAGGACGCCGCATTGGCCCCGACGGTATTTGTGAATGCCAGCAACATTGGTTGGTTTGGCGACAGCATCGCGATCGACCAGCATCTTCAAATTAGCCGCATGCGCGCACTGGAGTTTGAGCGACCCATGGTTCGGGCCACCAACACCGGTCCTACAGTGGTTATCGACCACGCGGGACGCGTCACCCATTCCTTGCCCCGCCTGTCACGGGGTGTCCTGGTTGCGACGGTTGAGGGCCGAAACGGTATCACGCCCTATGCATGGTGGGTCTCGCGATTTGGACTTTGGCCCCTATGGATTTTTTCGCTTGCTATTGTTTTAATAGCTGCTCGCGCAGGACGGACCGGGCCACGCTAAAGTTTCACCCCTGTAAAATCAGGGAATGCTCACATTTCAACAAATCATCCTGAAATTGCAGGCCTATTGGGCCGACCACGGCTGCGCATTGTTGCAGCCCTATGACATGGAGGTCGGTGCCGGTACCTCGCACACGGCGACCTTTTTGAGGGCTCTAGGCCCTGAGCCATGGAAGGCTGCCTACGTTCAACCCAGTCGGCGCCCCAAGGACGGTCGCTATGGCGAGAATCCCAACCGCTTGCAGCACTATTATCAGTACCAAGTTGTCCTGAAACCGGCGCCGAGCAACATCCTTGAGCTCTATTTGGGCTCGTTAGAGGCGCTGGGATTTGACTTGAAAAAGAACGACATCCGGTTTGTTGAAGATGACTGGGAAAACCCGACATTGGGCGCTTGGGGATTAGGATGGGAGGTCTGGCTCAACGGCATGGAAGTGACGCAGTTCACCTACTTTCAGCAAGTCGGTGGCATTGATTGCAGGCCTATTACCGGGGAAATAACCTATGGGTTGGAGCGACTGGCCATGTATCTGCAGGGTGTCGACAATGTCTACAACCTAACATGGACACAAGGATTGAGCTACGGTGATGTGTACAAGCAAAACGAAGTCGAGCAGTCCACCTATAACTTTGAACACAGCGACGCTGATTTCCTGTTCACCGCCTTTTCGGCACACGAAAAACAGGCTAAACACCTGATCGAGCAGCAACTGGCCTTGCCCGCCTATGAGCAAGTGCTTAAAGGCGCGCACAGTTTCAATTTGCTCGATGCACGTGGCGCCATCAGTGTGACTGAGCGCGCGGCCTATATCGGGCGCATCCGCAATTTGGCCCGCGCCGTGGCCCAAAGTTATTTTGAGAGTCGCGAACGCCTTGGTTTTCCCCTGGCCCCGCGTGAATGGGTCGAACAGATGACGACCAAGAAAGCCGCATGATGACGACCAAGAACCTTCTCGTTGAACTGTTCGTAGAAGAGCTGCCACCCAAAGCGCTCAAGAAATTGGGCGACGCCTTTGCCACGCAGTTGGCGGACCAGTTACGTGCCCTTGGCCTGATCAATGGCGACTCCGTAACCACTGCCTATGCGTCACCGCGTCGGCTGGCAGCGCACATCAGCCACGTTTGGCTCAAAGCAGCGGACAAGGCGGTACAGCAAAAGTTAATGCCCGTGTCGGTTGGCCTGGATTCCAGCGGCAACGCCACACCGGCCTTGATCAAGAAGCTGCAGGCACTTGGCGCCGATGTCAGCGATTCGGTTGCTACGGTGTCTCAACTCAAGCGTGCGCTGGATGGCAAGGCCGAGGCTTTGTTTTATGACAGTCTGGTCACCGGTGCGACCCTGGATACCGGTTTGCAGAAAGCGTTGGAAGAAACGATTTCCCGCTTGCCCATTCCCAAGGTCATGAGTTACCAGCTCGAGCGTGACTGCCCCCTGCCAGGGTGGAGCAGCGTGAATTTTGTGCGTCCGGCGCACGGACTGGTGGCGCTGCACGGCAAAACCGTGGTGCCGGTCAAGGTGTTGGGTCTTACCGCCGGGCACACCACACAGGGCCACCGTTTTGAAGCGGTGCTGTCGCCAGTGATGTTTTTGGATGCTGACAGTTATGCCACGACGCTGCGCGAGGACGGTGCAGTGATCGCTTCGTTTGCCGAGCGCAGATCGGAGATCACACGCCAGTTGGCCGCCGCTGCAGCACGGGTTGGTGGGGGATGCCGACCGATTGACGACGATGCCTTGCTCGACGAAGTCACAGCCCTGGTGGAGCGCCCCAATGTGCTGGTCTGCCAGTTTGAAAAGGAATTTTTGGATGTTCCGCAAGAATGCCTGATCCTGACCATGAAGGCCAACCAGAAGTACTTCCCGCTGCTGGACGCCGCCGGTAAGTTGACCAACCAGTTTCTGGTGGTCAGCAACATTAGCCCTGCCGATGCCAGTGCTGTTATAGGTGGCAACGAAAGGGTCGTGCGGCCGCGCTTGGCCGACGCCAAATTCTTCTTTGACCAGGACCGCAAGAAAACGTTGGCGTCGCGCGTCGAAGGTCTGGCCAAAGTCGTGTACCATAACAAACTGGGCACCCAGGGAGAACGGGCGCAGCGCGTGGCCGACATCGCCGGGCGCATCGTCGAGCAACTACGCAACGCCACAACACCGTATACCGCGCATGCCAAAGATGAGCTTGACGTGTTGTCGAGCAAGGTGCAACAAGCCGCGCAACTAGCCAAGACCGATTTGCTGACCGACATGGTGGGCGAATTCCCAGAGTTGCAAGGCATCATGGGGGGCTACTATGCACGCCATGATGGCTTGCGTGACGGCGTTGCCATTGCCATCGAAGACCACTATAAGCCCCGGTTTGCGGGTGATGCCCTGCCGCGCAACCACACTGGCAGTGTGCTCGCACTCGCCGACAAGCTCGAGACGCTGGTGGGCATGTTCGGTATCGGTAATTTACCCACGGGGGACAAAGACCCGTTTGCACTGCGTCGCCATGCCCTGGGAGTCATTCGCATCCTGATGGAGGCCGATTTTTCACTGAATCTGGACACCATTTTGGGCAATGCGAGCCGGGCGTTTGGTTCCATGCTGGAGCTATGGTCCGACAAGGAACAGGCGGACTTTGCAGCCAACCAGGCCAAGTTGCAGGATTTTATTTACGACCGCTTGGCGGGAAGCCTGCGTGAGCAAGGCTACAGTGCACAAGAGGTCGATGCAGTGCTCGCGTTGCGCCCGCAGCGCTTGGGTGATGTGCCCAAGCGTTTGGCTGCCGTACGCTCTTTTGCTGCGTTGCCCGAAGCACCGGCGCTGGCCGCAGCAAACAAGCGGATCAGCAA
>CAIQBN010000446.1 GCA_903870065.1 uncultured beta proteobacterium
GCAGATATTTCTTTGGAGTATCTGTTGATGGCCGTATTCAAAATAGACCATTGCCCGGATAACTCATTTCGGCTGATGTTTTCTTTTGCCTCAACAAGGGCGAGTACCGCCTGCACAAATTCCAGCGATCTGGCATCTTCTGCCACTTCCTTCCGGCGGATCAATTGCGTCAGGGTGAAATAGGCCTCGTTGCGAACAGAAAAATCATCGCCAAACAGGGCCCGATCGCCTTCGGCGCGAACAATTTCCAATGTCTTGGAAAGCTCGAGTTTTTCTACCGATGCAGGGATGGACTCTTTGGTGACGGTGTTGGCAATGTCTGAAATCGTGTCGCGACTTTGGGCCAACCACAGGCCCAGCATCGCTATCGCGAAAGCGGCGACCACAAAGATGAATGCGAAATAGATGCGTGCTGGCCGTGTGGCGTGCAGCAGCGCACTGGGCGTTTCATTCCGCCCACCAGTGCCGCTGGAAACCTCAGTGGGTGGCGGCTTGGTCATGGGTGGAGAGCATTGATTTGTTACCAAAATGGCATTTTTCGCTTTTGGATAATATTTTTGTTGCTATAAATTTTCAATGCCTTCGCGCCGCGCGATGTGACGTGCTTCGTAGTGAGCGGCCTTGGTCCGGTACATGGCATGGTCGGCGGCTTGTATGGTCATGTCCAGCGAGCCACCGGCCACGCAGGTGGCCAGGCCCATGGCCATGGTGAGCTCGTTGCCGGGGTAAAATTGGTTGTTCAGCTCCAGCACGGAGTGGATGCGCTCCATCAGCGCCTGGGCTCCGCGCTCGTCGGTGGCGGGCAGCAGCACCACAAATTCGTCGCCGCCAATGCGCGCGGCACATGCCGGGGCATCGACCGATTTGGCCAGTACCTCGCCCGCGCGGCGCAGCATGGCATCGCCGGCGGCATGGCCTTGCTCGTCGTTGATGCGTTTTAGTCCGTTCACGTCAACGGCCAGTACGCTGACCGGCCACGGGCCTTTGCGTGCCAGGCGGTTGACCTCTTCGGCAAAGTAGGCGCGGTTGCGCAGTTTGGTCAGCACATCGTGCTTGCCCAGGTATTCCAGGTAGGCCTCGGCCTTCTTGCGTGCGGAGATGTCCACCAGCGACACCAGCACCATGTCCCAGCGCGATTCGTGGCCGGGCATCACGTCAAACTGCATGTGGATGTGCAGCGCCTCTCCCGTCAAACGGTGGTTGATGACTTCGCGCTGCTGAAAGGTTTTGCCGTTCCACAGGTCCAGCAACTGCTCCTGGAACGAATCGACCATTTCGTCTCGAAACACCTTGTCAAGCTGTTGCATCAGCGCTTCTTTTGTGGGCGCTCCAAACATCTGCAAGGTGTGCTGGTTGACATCGATGACGCGGATTTCTTCCATGCAGCGGGTCACGAAGTCGGGGTGTACGCGCATGAAAGTGGAAAAATCCTGGATGCCGCGTTCGCGTATTTCGTCTATCAGCATCCGTATGGCGCTGAAGTCTTCCACCCAGAGCGACACGGGTGA
>CAIQBN010000447.1 GCA_903870065.1 uncultured beta proteobacterium
CCCACACCAATGCGTTGCTGCTGCAGGTCAAGGATACCCTCATCGGCGCAATTGCCATGTTGCCCGATGCCGAATCCGTGGCGCGCATCGCCAAGGGTTTGTAGGGGGAATGGTCCGTGCCTTGGCTTCGAGCTGGGGCGCTTTGAAGCTTTCAGCGCAGCTGCAACTGGGTCTTGCGGAGCTGACCCTTGTTGCATGTGGGTACTGTGCTGAACGGTCCTGAAACCCGCAGTCCGACCACGTCAAATAAAGTGCACACACCTCAGCATATCGGCGCTGAGGTATACCTGCTCTACACCGACCACCGCGAGTCGGTCATCAAGATCCTCATCCACGGTGCTCGATGTGATGCATTGGTGGCAAAGACCCAGTGGTGGGCGGTGGCGGGGCTGCTGGAAAGATGGGCGGAAATATTTTTGAGGTCTAAGGTGCAGGCTCGGCAGGTGAGCCTATGAAGGGATAAGCTACAGGCAAATCAAAAAAATTCAAGGGAGGAAATCTATGCTTTCAAAGCCATTGGCGCACTCGGGCGGGCATTTGCTTGCGACGCATTTGTATGCCGTCGCGGGATTGGCAGCCTCTTTTTCTTCGCCTTTTGATTTAGGTGAACCGTCTTGCAGATGGGCTTATCTGGCGGGCTTGTGGCATGACCTTGGCAAATACCGTCCTGGCTTTCAGCGTTATGTAGCCTGTGCTGAAAATCCGGACGCGCACATTGAAGGCAAAGTAGGCGGACGCGAGAAGACGCATTCTGCGGCTGGGGCGTTGTGGGCGTTGGAGTCGTTGGAAAAAACGCATGGTGCCAACGGCAAGTTGTCCGCCAACGTGTTGGCATATTTGATAGCTGGCCACCACGCCGGGTTGGACGATTGGGATATCGGCCTCAAAAAGCGGCTGGCGGAAACCGATTCCCAGACTGAACTGCAAGAAGCCAAGGACGCACACCCACCAACCAGCATTCTCAGTTCAGGAAGTTTCAATCCCGATCTGCGTCAAATTCCGGGTGGTGCTGCAGGCTTCGCTTTATGGGTTCGGCTGTTGTTCTCCTGTCTGGTAGACGCCGATTTTCTGGACACCGAAGCGCACTTTGACGCAGACAAGCCCGCCCGGCGCGATGGCTTCCCGACGCTAGAACAAATGCGTCTGGCTTTGGATGCGCACATGGTTGCCAAGGCTGCCAGCGCTACGCCCTCCGATGTCAACACTTTGCGCGCCGACATCCTGCGCCAGTGCCGCGACAAGGCGGCGCTGCCCGCCGGGTTCTACTCGCTCACCGTGCCTACCGGCGGCGGCAAGACCTTGTCCAGTCTGGCATTTGCCCTGAACCACGCTCAAGCACACAGCAAGCGCCGCGTGATCTACGCCATTCCCTACACCAGCATCATCGAGCAAACTGCCGACGTGTTCCGCGAGGTTTTCAAAACGCTGGGTGACGAGGTGCTGATCGAGCATCACAGCCAAGCCGATGCGGCGGACCGGCTTGAGACCGCCCGCAGCCGCCTCGCCTGCGAAAACTGGGATGCACCGCTGGTCGTCACTACCAATGTTCAGTTGTTCGAGTCCTTGTTCGCGGCCAAAACCTCGCGCTGCCGCAAGCTGCACAACATCGTCAACAGCATCATCGTGCTGGACGAAGCGCAGCAACTGCCGCCCGAGTTTCTGCAACCCATTCTGGATGCGTTGAATCTGCTGGTGAAACATTACGGCGTGACCGTGGTGCTGTGCACCGCCACCCAGCCCGCGCTCAACAGCACCGACTATTTCGACAAGAGCAACAACCTGCGCGGGCTGGACAATGTGCGCGAAATCATTGACCACCCTGATGCCCTGTTTGATGCGCTCAAACGGGTGACAGTGGAACTGCCGCCAGACTGGAACATAAGCACTCCGTGGGCCGAAGTGGCCGAGAAGATTGCTGCCGAAGATTGCGTGCTGGCCATCGTCAGCACCCGCAAAGCGGCCCGGGAGTTGCATCGTTTGCTGCCGCCGGGCACTTTGCATTTGTCTGCCCTCATGTGTGGCGCGCATAGAAAAGCCGTCATTGACCAGGTCAAAGCACGGCTCAAAGCCAAGCGCGATGGGCTCGACCTACAACCACTGCGCGTGGTCAGCACGCAGTTGGTCGAGGCCGGGGTGGACATTGATTTCCCTGTGGTTTATCGCGCCTTGGCGGGGTTGGACTCCATTGCGCAGGCCGCAGGACGTTGCAACCGCGAAGGACGCTTGCCTCGCAAAGGCCGCGTTGTGGTGTTTGTTCCGCCTGAGCCGCCGCCTATTGGGCACTTACGCAAAGCGGCGCAAGCCTGTGTCAGCACCTTGCACGGCCAGCAGGCCGACCCGCTGGCACGGGCTTTGTTTGCCACCTACTTCCGGGACTTCTACAGCAAGGTTGATCTGGATGGCAAAAAGATCGTACCCATGCTCAAGGTAGAACCCAAAACGCTGGGCGTTCAATTTCGTTCGGCAGCCGAAGCCTTCCGCTTGATTGATGACAAAGACTCGGCCACCGTTGTTGTTCGTTATGCCGAACACAGTGACGAGATTGAAAAACTGCTTGGCAT
Source organism: uncultured beta proteobacterium (assembly GCA_903870065.1). GTDB lineage: Bacteria > Pseudomonadota > Gammaproteobacteria > Burkholderiales > Burkholderiaceae_C > Allorhodoferax. The sequence goes on from CAIQBN010000447.1 coordinate 2,562, forward strand.
GCTGGCCGCAGAGGGCCCGGCCCGCTGGCTGATGCGAAAGCTACAACGCTACACCGTCACCATTCATAAACGCGAGGCCGACAAGATGTTGGCGCAGGGCGGCTTGACGCTGCCCATGCCGGGGCTTTACGTGCAAGTGAATGCGGACAACCTGTATGACTCCATGCTCGGCCTGAAGCTGGATGAAGATATTTACAACCCTGGCGGCTTTACTGTTTGAAGGAAAACCATGCCCAGTTTTTGTCTTGAAGTTTCAGGCCCGTTCGCCTGCTTTACCCGCCCGGAAATGAAGGTTGAGCGCGTCTCTTATGACGTGATGACGCCCTCGTCTGCCCGGTCCATTTTTGAGGCTATTTTGTGGAAGCCCGCTATTCGTTGGCGGGTGCATCGCATTGAAGTGCTCAAGCCCATTCGCTGGATCAACTTGCGGCGCAACGAAGTGAGCGCCGTGGTGTCGACCCGCAATGTGCAGCAGGCGATGGCGGCGGGCAGTGGCCAGCTTGCGCTCTACATCGAGGACGAGCGCCAACAACGTGCCGGCTACTTTTTGCGCGATGTGGCCTACCGCATTCATGCCGATTTGTCGCTGGCTCCCGGTGGCAACGAGCCCTTGATGAAGTACACCGAAATGTTCGCCCGCCGCGCCACCAAGGGTCAATGTGTGAACCAACCGTATTTGGGTTGCCGGGAATTTGCCGCCGCCTTCAGCCTGGTAACGCCCGATACGCCTTCCGCGACGCCCATTGGGGAGACTCGCGAGCTGGGCTGGATGTTGCATGACCTGGACTTCACCCACCCGTCCGACCCGCAGCCACGTTTTTTCAACGCCAAGATGGTGGCAGGCATGATTGAAGTCCCCCCGTTTGAGGAGGCACGTGGATGATTCTCCAAGCACTCAATGACTACTATGCTCGCGCACAACTGGCACCACCCGGTTGGGAGTTAAAAGCGATTCCATTCTTTATCGTGCTTGATCACTCGGGTCAAGTTGTCAGCGTGATGTCGCGCGCCGATCAAGAAAACAAGAGGGGCAGCGCAGTACTGGTTCCTCAGTCTGAAATTCGATCAGGTAAGAATGCTTGGGCGCAGCCTAATCTCCTGTGGGATCACTACGGCTTTGTGCTTGGTGAGCCAAAGCGAAAACCAAACGGTGAAATTGATCCAAGCGATTCTGTTGAAAAGGCCACCAAACAACTTGGTGCATTCATCGCACGCGTTGAGGCAATGGCTTTGAGGTACCCAGAATCAATTGGACTCGCGGCAGTGGCCAAGTTTTATAGGCAAGGCGAATATAAAGAAGTTTTCAGCAGACCTGACGCCGTCGAGATGGTGAAGATAGCGGGTGCGAATATGACTTTTCGGCTTGTCGATGCTGTCGAACCCGTAATTCATGAATCCTGGCTCCAAAACCACGTTAGTCAGGGCATTGGCACCGACGAAGATGAGGATGCCTGTAGCGCTGTGCAGACGGGGGTTTGCTTGGTAACCGGAAAGCGTGAAGAAATTGCACGTTTACATCCGAAGGTGTACGGCGTTTGTTCCAAACCCTCGCCGTTGGCAGCAGCAAATTCAAAAGAAGCACCCGCCTATTCCTCGTATGGAAAAGAGCAAGGCTTCATATTCCCAATTGGTAAGCCCGCCGCTTTTTCGTATGCCACAGCGTTGAATCATTTGCTGCGAAGAGACTCGACTCAGCGAATTCAGATAGGTGATGCGTCCACTGTGTTCTGGTCAGAAAGAGAATCGGAGTTTGAATCGGTTATCCCTGATATTTTTGGTGATCCACCCAAAGATGACCCCGACCGGGGCACCCGTGCCGCTCAAGCTTTGTTCACCGCAATTCAAGCTGGAAAGTTCGGCGGAGTGGATGACAACAACCGCTTCCATGTGCTTGGCCTTGCCCCCAATGCGGCCCGCATCAGCATTCGTTTCTATCACTGCTTGCCGTTGGCTGAACTGGGTGAGCGCATCGGCCAGCACTTCAACGACCTCGAAATGGTGCGTGGCCAATACGACCCGCAATACCCGAGTTTGAAGCGATTGTTGCAAGCCGTGTGCCTGGCCACCAGCAGTCAGCCCTTTGGCGATATTGACCGACTTCCGCCGAATCTTGGCGGTGCAATCGTCGATGCGGTCTTTGCTGGGCCAGACGTTCCGTACCCCAGCCTGTGGCTCAACGTCGCCGTGGGGCGCTGCCGGGCTGAACAAAACGTTAACTACTACCGCGCAGCAGCCATCAAAGCCTGCCTCAACCGCCAGATTCGCCGTTCCTCTGTCACACCCAACCACCAGCCCCCCGAGAAGGAGTTTTTGCCCATGCTTGACCTTACCAACACCAACCCCGGCTACCGAATGGGACGTTTGTTTGCCGTACTGGAAAAAATTCAGGAAGAAGCCAGCCCCGGTTTGAACGCCACCATTCGGGATCGCTACTACGGCGCGGCCTCCAGCACGCCAGCGTCGGTGTACCCGACTTTGCTAAATCTGACCAGACACCATATTAAGAAGCTCGACGACAAGGGCAAGCGCATGCTCTATCGCGCATTTCATGACCACACTCCGGATGACTACATCGGCAAGGTGCTCCACGGCGTTCCCAGCATGCCCGCGCACCTGATGTTGCGCGACCAAGGCGGCTTTGCACTGGGCTACTACCACCAGCGCCAAGACTTCTTTGCCAAAAAACCTGACGACTCCACCCCCATCACCGAAGGAACCCCATCATGAATCTCTCCAATCGCTACGACTTCGTTCTCATCTTTGACGTGAAAGACGGCAACCCCAATGGCGACCCAGATGCAGGCAACATGCCGCGCATGGATGCGGAATCCGGCCATGGGCTGGTGACGGACGTGTCGCTCAAACGCAAGATTCGCAATTTCATCGGACTGGTCAAGGCAGACGACAACGCCGAGCCTGCGCCGGATGGGCAGCGATTTGAAGAGAAATTCGCTCCCGGTGAAAAACGCTTTGAAATCTATGTGCGTGAGAAAGCCATTTTGAACCTGGAGCACCAGCGGGCGTATTCGGCATTAAATCTGGCTGCAGCCCCTGAGGAATCTGCGGAAGACGCTACTGAAAACGTAGCAACTGACGCAAAAAAGAAGAAGCCTGCCAAAGAAAAGCGCAAAGGCAGCGCCGATGAGGTGGGCCAAGCGCGCAAATGGATGTGCCAAAACTTCTTTGACGTGCG
>CAIQBN010000448.1 GCA_903870065.1 uncultured beta proteobacterium
CCGCCAGTCCGGGCACGCACCGACTGCTGTCCGGCCAGATGCAAGGTGCCGCAGACCGCCCGCAGGGGCATAAGCGCTAACTTAAAATATCCCATTGTGTTACCCTTCACCTCGTCATTGATTGATGAGGTGCCATGGATATGACATTTGAGGACGAAGGAGTCGACGCTGTATTTGAAAGGCATTTGGTTTCAGGCGAAATTTCCACAATTGCGTCGGACTGGAGTGTGGTGACGGACATGCTGCCGGCACATTGGCAAGCCAAGGCGAGTGAGCTCGGCGCGATACAAAGACGGATGCGGGGTTTTCGTGATGTCGAGTGCTTGTTGCGCGTCATGTTGATTCATTTGGCTGACGGATGCTCGTTGCGAGAAACCGCTGCGCGCGCGAGTGCGGGCGATATGGCGCAGGTCTCCGATGTTGCGCTGCTCAAGCGCCTGCGTACCTGTGGCCCATGGTTCCAATGGATGGCTCAAGAACTCGCTGCAAGCATGTCGTTGAACGTCGCCGCAGAAGAGTTCTTGGCAGACCGATGCGTTCGCTTGATCGATGGCAGTTCGGTGTGCGAGCCCGGAGCGACGGGATCGACTTGGCGGCTGCACTATGCTCTCAATCTGCGCACCCTGAGCTGTGACGAAGTGCACGTCACTCAGGCCAAAGTCGGAGAGAGCCTGACTCACTTTGTCATCAATGCGGGTGACGTTGTCATGGCTGATCGAGGATTTGCCAATCGACGCGGCTTGCGTCACGTCATTGAGCACAAGGCCGATGCGGTGCTGCGCATGAACTTGACCAATTTGCCACTTTGTGACGCGCAAGGTCAGGCATTCGATGTGTTGTCCAAGCTGCGCACGCTGCGTGTCGGACAGGCCGGTGACTGGCCAGCATGGGCAGACGATGGCAAAGGGCGTATGGCGGTACGCGTGTGCGCCTACAAGAAGACTGTCGCACAGACGCAAACCGCGCAAGCAGAGATTGAACAGGAAGCAAGAAAGAAAGATCGCCAAGTCAAGCCCCAAACCATGGAGGCCGCTGGCTATGTCATTGTGTTGACCACCCTGATGGAGCCCAGTGCGCAGGCCATCATGGAGTTTTATCGCAAGCGCTGGCAGGTTGAGTTGGCCTTCAAGAGACTGAAGTCCTTGCTGCAGCTCGGGCACCTCAAAAAATATGACGAGGACAGTGCCAAAGCCTGGCTGCAAGGAAAACTGCTTGTCGCCTGTCTGATTGAGACGCTTATCCTCACGGCTGAGCGATTTTCCCCCTGGGGATACCCAACCCGCAGCCGCGCTAACGCGCCGTTCTCGCTGGCGTGAATATGCTCTCATGCACATGCTCCTGCGCAAGGCCTGCAATCCAGATCTTTCGTTGCGCGATTGTTTGGGCAAATGGGGCGCAATAGCAGCCAAATTGCGCGAAGCTCCGCGCGAACGGAAATATCAGTGCGAGAAAACTTTTCCATGAAAATTAAGTTAGCGCTTATGCCCCGCTGGGGCGAGGGAATATGAGTCCACATCAGTTTGAATCGCACCCATGGCTACCACTTTGTTGGCGACTTCTATGACTACAATTCGAATCTGGAAACCTTGATTCTCAGAAGCGCGTGGTGATGCAAACACGCGCATGCCCGTAACCACCCGCAGAACTTTGCAAGGGTGCCGGGCTGCTTCTGGAATAGCGGTCTGATGGCAAACCTGTCACCCTTTTCATGGAGTGCCAAGTTGACGGGAACTTCGCTGAAGCACAAAACCGCAGTAGCGACCTGGCGCGATGCGCTGGGCTGGCTGCTGCCGGGTGGAATGGCGGCTGGCGGCGCACTCGCGTTCGAACTGTTGATGCGCGCCGAGCGTTGGGTGGGCGCGGGCGAATTGGCTCAACGAGGTGTCAGTGGC
>CAIQBN010000449.1 GCA_903870065.1 uncultured beta proteobacterium
GCGATGCACTCGCTCCAGAGCTTGCTGGCCTTGGGGTCTGCGATCTGTTCGTCGGCCATTTGCTTTAGCCCCATGGCGCTGACCTTGAGGGCTAGGCGTGCGGCCTGAAGCCCCAGACGCATGTCGCGCACGTCTTCCTGTGCGGCTGCGTCTACTTCGGGGTTGCCGGTGGAAACCGCACGCTGTACGGGTTGATGTGCGGTTTCATTGGGCTGCTGTGCGGTTTCGGGAGTGGCTAGCAGGTCCTCTACCATCTTGCGCTTGCTGGCTGTCGGGCTGCGTCCGTGGCCGTTGCGCTCTGCCCATTCGCGGATTGTGCCGAATGGAATATTGAACTCGGCTTCCAGGTCGCGCCACGATGCGCCCTCGCCTATCCTGCCCACCAGCTTCAGGCGGTCGTGGTCTGTTAGCTTGTCGCACTTACTGATTCGTGCCATGGGCATCTCCTTGGTGTTTGCACCCTGCACAGCGCGGGTCGGTGCGCCCGAGCTCACTGAGGGTGAATTGACAGTCGGGGTTGCTGAAGGTCTTGATGTGTTCTCCGTGGGCGGTCTGGTATTCCTCGACGAACGGGGCGCGATTGAAGCAGCCATACCGGTCAAGACGCTTCATGGCTTTTTTCCCTCGATGTCTTTGGCGTACATCATGAGCAGCGCGGACATGGAGACAATGTACTTCGCCCGGTCTGCCTGGAGTAGGTAGTAATCCAGGTCGGTGGCGATGTCCAGCAGGTCGTCAGCGGCCACGCGGCAGGCCTGGGCTATGTCTGCGGGGGACTTGGTTTCAGTCATGCGGCAAGCCTCTGCAAAGTGATGTTGAGCGCATCGATCTCCCCGAGCTTCCTGGCTATCCATGCGCGCTTTTGTCCGTGCCACCCTGCAAAACTGCCCCTATGGCAATCTGGGCAGACTGCCACGGCGGTGAAGTGACAGCCCTGTTTGATGTGGTGCGCCTCTACTGGTCCTGGGGTGTCACACACGCTGCACGCCAGCGACTTGACGCGACCGAGGTGGCGGCTTTCGGATGCGGTGATGGGGGCGCTGTTCTTTGATCTCATACCGTCAACCCCTCAAACAATGCGCCCTGCCCGCTTTGCAGCACCACATCGCGCCATTGCACCCGGCGTGCCCTGCGGCGCTTTGGTGGCCCTTGGACCGGCGTAACGGGCGATTGCGCAGCGCTGAGCCCCAGTCGTGCGCCGCAGGTTGGGCCAAAGGTTTTACCGGCGCTGGTGAAGTACGCCTGTTTGATCGATCGGTGGCACAGGGCGCATCTCATTGCATGATCTCCCCGGTGTCGGGATCGACGTATCCACCCCTGCCAACCTCTGGGAACTGCACCCCGAGCTCAGTCACAGCGAAGGCGGTCACGCGCTCAATCAGCTTGTTGTAACCCTTCACCCCAAGGTCTTCTGTTGATACTCGCACCCGGCGGCGATGCTTCTTTCCGGTCATTGGGTTGATGCTGGTCACGGTCTTGAACCCGAGGTACTCAGAGCGGAAGTGCTCCTTCCATACCGCCATGGGGAACTTCTGCCCGTTGACGGTGGCCTGCTTTGCGATCTCAGTCAGGATCACGCCGTGGTAATAGCGGCGCTGCTGGTCGGACTTCACATCCTCATGCAGGCGGGCCTCCAGCACGACCGGGCGCTCGGCCATGGTATGGGACTTCACCCATGGCCAAACGTGCGCCATCATTGCGGCGTGGGCTTGCTGGGGGTTAAAGCACTGCACCTGGATCATGCCGTCGGTCCCTCGCAAATCTTCACCTTCACCATGCCCCCAATCTCCTCCTTGACGTACGGGTGAAGCCTGAACCGCTTGTCGTTGACACTCAGGGCGTCGGCAAGGCCATCGAACAGCGCCTTGCTTGCTGCAATCATGTTGTCTTGGTCCCGGGCGCGGCGGTCCGGCGGGTAGTAATCAACGAACAGGTGAATGTCGCCATCCCATGGCACGCCACGGATACCGGCTTCGAGCGTGAGCAGGTGGCAGACACGGCGAAGCGACTTGGCCGCCTTGCTTTTCTTGGACCAGTGGGCGCGCACGTTAGGACTCAGCACGGACGGTGGCCAGGGGAATGTGACGTTCATTGCATCACCTCACACCAGCGCGAAGCCTGCGCAGTTTGTCCAGCGATGCGACAGGCGCTGGTTGATCTGTGTCCGGCTTGGGGTTGCGGCTGCGCATCTCGGCCGTGAGCAATGCCGGTAGCTCTTCCAGCGCCGGGTCCATCTGCGCGTAGTTGTTGGCGGCCCACCAGGCGTAGGACTTCTCCCGCTCGGCCATCCAGACGCAGTGGGCAAGCATTTTTTGCAGGTATGGGGTCATGCATCACAGCGACAGCACCTCGGCTTTGTTCGGACGGCGCGCCATCAACGTCGGGCGAATGGCATCGGCGGCCTCAGACATTTCCTCAACAGTGCCCACGGCAATGGGGATGTAGTCGCCCACAGCCTTGTCGTCCCGGTAAGCCTTGCGGTTGGCGCTCAGCGTTTCTTCCAGGCGCTGTACATGCGGCATCCCTGCTTTTTTTGACCACTCCAGCACGTAAAGATCAGTCGTCATGTCCAAACCCCTTTGTCGGTTGTTTTGCCTTTGATTTGGCGGGCGCGGAACCGCTCCAGGAACTGAATTTCGTGTATTCGCCCTGGTAAAACAGGTTCACATCACCGCACCTGCCCTGCCTGTTTTTCGCCACCCGGAGCACCCCGTAATTGATGAACTCAGGCCCGACATCCGGGTTTTCCATGATCGGGCGATGAATGAACGCCACCACATCAGCGTCTTGCTCAATCGCGCCAGAGTCACGCAGCTCATGCAGCCCTGGCGGGTTGTTGCCACGCGCAGCGGCAGCACGGTTGACCTGGGCCAGACAGACGACCACAATGCCCAAATCCTTCGCCAGCGCCTTCAGACCCCGGCTGATTTCCTCGATCTGGTACGCCCGGTTTTGTTTGGAATCGAGGCCGGACATCAGGCCGATGTAGTCCACGATCAGCACGTCAAGCCCGTGTTTTCGCTTGATTGACCGGGCTTTGCTGCGAACCTGCAGGATGTTCAGACCCGACTTGTCGGACACGTAAAACTTCAACGCTTTTGACCGCTCCACGCCTTCGACAATCCGGTCGTAATCAAGCCCTTTTGCCGGCCGCTTGATCAAGCCAATGCTGGCGTGTGAGAGGATCGCGGCCTGCCTGTCGCGCACATCGTTGTGCGGCATTTCCATGCTCAACAATCCGACCGAGAACTTCTGCGCAATGTGCAGACCGATGGTCATGGCCAGCGCGGTTTTTCCCATCGACGGGCGCGCGCCGATCACCACCAGATTGCCCTTTTGCAGCCCGCCATCGAGCAATTCATCGAAGTCGATCAGCCCGGTCTCGATGCCAGACACCATGCCCTCATGGCGCGATTCGAGCAGGTCTAGGTGGGCAATTGCGGCCTCATGCGCACCGATCCACTCGTCGGCATCCTCGACTTCATCGAGCTTTACCAGCTCGGACATCGCGGTATCAATCCGGTCCTGAATCGGGGTTGTCTCGAACGCGAGAACAGCCATTTTTTGGCTCAGCGCATGAAGCTGCATGGCCTTGTAGCGATCGCTCAGGCTCTGCACCATGCGCCCGATTCCCCGAGCCGAATAGTCGTGCGATGTCGCGATAGCGTGCAACTCGCTCAGCGTTGCCTTGCCATGCAAAGCGTCGGCCAGCGTCACCGCGTCAAAGCTGCGGCAGGCAACGATCTGGCGCTCGATTTCTGCGAACAAAATCCGGTTGAATTCGCTGCTGAAAAAGGCAGGTTTTAGCTTGTCAGAAACCTCGTCAAACGCAGCCGGAAAGCTGATCAAAATCGAAAGAACTGCGGTCTCGGTTTCCGCGCTTTTCAGGGAAGCAAGCGGGTCAACCTCGGGAAGGAAGTCGAACGGTTCTAGCTCGAAAGTCATGCGGCCAACTCCTTGTTTTCGTACACGCCGGACAGCACTTTCTCGAAATTCGATTGGTTAACCAGCCACCCCAAATCGCAAGCCCATGCACCAGACTTGCCGGTCAAAAAGTCAGACTTGGAAACGTAGCCAAAAAACCTCTCAAACCAGGCTATGGCCTCATCCCTGCCTGTGGCCATTGGCTCACCAGCACGCCTACCAGACTCGTGCTTTGCCGACAGAACCCAGCGCCACCTTGCCCGCAAAGCAGGAGCGTTCTTGCCGGTACGCCAAAGGCTTTTTCTGGGCTGGGCGAGCGTTGGCAGCAGTTTTGCAAAAAGGTCGATGATTTCCTCATGCGGACAATCAGGCTGCAAAGCCGACAAAGAAGCTTTAGCTTCTTGGTATTCTTCTAAGCTCTGAGGAGTTAAGTCAGGGAATACCGGTTGGGTTGCATCTTGTAAACCCA
>CAIQBN010000450.1 GCA_903870065.1 uncultured beta proteobacterium
GCGCTGGTGCAGGAACGATGTCCACCACAATTTCAGCACAATGTACGACGCCTTACCGAGTTCTGCGTGCGCTTGGAAAGCGATGTGGTTCCTGATCCGTATTACGGTGCAGCCAGTGGGTTTGAGTATGTTCTTGATCTGGTGGAGGATGCGTGTGATGGGCTCATTCAACAACTGAGCCATCAAAACCGCACGCAATAGCGCCATCCGTTTTCTCTTGCAAATAGGCCAGAGCACCGCGCCCGGCACGCCAGCCGCTGGCAAAACAGGCCTGTAGCAGGTAACCCCCTGTGGGAGCCTCCCAATCCAGCATTTCGCCTGCGCAAAAAACGCCCGGTAACGACTCCACCATCAGTTCGGTCGTCAGTGCCTCAAACAGCACACCGCCCGCAGTACTAATTGCTTCATCGATTGGGCGGGCAGCGGTTAGTGTCACCGCAAGCGCCTTGATGGCGGTGGCCAACCGCAAAGGATCCCCAAACACATCCTTTGGCAGCAATTCATGCAGGACGGCCGATTTGATTCCGTCAATCTTCAATCTACTTTTCAGGTGGCTGGATAGTGATCTACTCCCCCTTGGATGGCGAACTTCTTCCAAAACCCGATCAAGCGGCACATCCGGCAACAGATCAAGATAAAAGGTCGCGCTACCTGTTCGGATAATTTCGTCACGCAGCAGGTTGGACGCGGCATACACCAAACTGCCTTCCACGCCTGTGGCGGTCGCCACAAATTCGCCCTTGCGTGAGAACTGCGCTCCAGGACCAGTCGTCAGGGAAATTGCCACCGACTTGAACGCCTGCCCGGCAAAACGGCTACCAAAGTATTCGCTCCAACCGTCCTTGACATCAAAGCCACAATTGGCGGGGAGCAACGGAGCCACTGCAACGCCGCGCTCCACTAACAAAGGCACCCATGCACCATTGGACCCCAACCGGGCCCAACTGCCGCCACCAAGCGCAAGCACTGCAACGCGCGCCTCAACCTGCACCGCACCTTGTGGACCTTCAAAGGTCAACCTGTTGGATGCATGGTCCAGCCAGCCCGTCCATCGGTGGCGCATATGAAAAACAACCCCTGGGCCACAGGCGGGATGGCGCAACCGCTGCAACCAGGCGCGTAACAGCGGCGCTGCCTTCATATCTTCAGGAAACACGCGCCCGGACGACCCTACGAACGTCTCAACCCCCAGGCTGCGCGCCCATTCACGCACTGCGCCAGGTCCGAAGTCATTGAGCAACTTTTCAAGCACCACGCGTCGTGCACCATAACGCCCGGCAAAGATGTCTGCGCTTTCCGAATGCGTCAAATTCAAACCGCCCTTGCCAGCAAGCAAGAATTTGCGGCCAATTGAAGGCATCGCGTCAAACAGGTGCACCGTCTGGCCTTCATCGCTGAGAATTTGCGCAGCCATCAAACCCGCCGGACCTCCCCCGATGACCACGACCGGCAGTGATAAAAATTCTTCTGGATTCATGCGGCCTGCTGTTTCTTGATAGTTGTTCATTGTCACTCAGCAAGGTAAGCATGGCGGCAATTCCATTCGATGGCAATCATGTATCGACTGCGCACAGGGCCTGTGAACCAGAGAAAAGGGGGCAAGTCAGTCTGCAGCAATCGATTCTTACTATGCCACTCATAGTTACTGTCGGCATGAAGCGCACTGGTTTCTGTCACAATTGCCGCCACTTTAGCTGTATCGCAAACTCCAAAAGGACCACTTATGGCCAGCGCTCTGATTAAACATGTAACCGACGCCACTTTTGAAGAGGATGTGCTCAAATCGGCACAACCCGTTCTGGTGGACTATTGGGCCGAATGGTGCGGGCCCTGCAAGATGATTGCCCCGATTCTGGATGAAGTCTCCACGGCCTATGAAGGCAAACTCAACATTGCCAAAATGAATGTTGATGACAACCGCGAAATTCCTGCCAAATTTGGCATTCGCGGCATCCCCACACTGATGTTATTCAAGGACGGCCAATTGGCTGCCACCAAAGTGGGGGCTCTTAGCAAGGCCCAACTGGTTGCATTTATTGACCAACAGTTGAACTAACAGGTCAAATCACCTCACTGCTAACGCAACGCGTGCGAACACATTTGAACGCGTTGCGCGCGCCCATGATCTGGAATGCACAATGCCTGTTCGGGAAACCTGAGCGGGGTTTACCCTCATCAATAAGCAAGCCAAGTAGTTCGGCACAGGTCTATTTCCTGTCATAATTCTCATCGTTTACCAGACACCCACAAGGACTGGTCCCGCTACCCGGGCTAAGAACACCGAGTCATAAACGACAGTTGCTGCCTCACCCCTCTCCCCTGACTTTCCCAAACACCGAAATTTCGGTCTACTCCCAACCGGGACCATTTCCATGCATTTAAACGAACTCAAGGCACTGCACGTATCGGAAGTCCTCAAACAGGCTGAAGAGCTTGAAATTGAAAACACCGGGCGCATGCGCAAGCAGGAGCTGATGTTTGCCATCATCAAGAAGCGGGCCCGAACGGGTGAGCAAATCATTGCCGATGGTGTGCTGGAAATCCTGCCCGATGGATTTGGTTTTTTGCGTAGCCCCGACACCAGCTATACCGCCAGCACCGATGACATCTATATCAGTCCTAGTCAGGTGCGCCGCTTCAACCTGCACACCGGCGACATGATTGAAGGCGAGGTGCGCACACCCAAGGACGGTGAGCGTTACTTTGCGCTCAACAAACTTGACAAGGTGAATGGTGGCGGCCCGGAAGAGAACAAACACAAAGTGATGTTTGAAAACCTGACGCCCCTGTTCCCCAAAGAGCAAATGAAGCTGGAGCGTGAAATCAAGGGTGACGAAAACATCACCGGACGTGTCATCGACATTATCGCGCCCATTGGAAAGGGCCAACGCGCGCTGATCGTGGCGCAACCCAAGAGCGGTAAGACAGTGATGATGCAGCACATCGCGCATGCCATCAGCACCAACTACCCTGAGAGCTATTTGATGGTACTTCTGATCGATGAACGTCCAGAGGAAGTGACCGAAATGCAGCGCACCGTCAAGGGCGAGGTGATTGCCTCCACCTTTGACGAACCGGCCGCCCGCCACGTGCATGTGGCTGAAATGGTAATCGAGCGTGCCAAGCGACTGGTCGAACTAAAAAAAGACGTGGTGATTCTGCTGGACTCCATCACACGCCTTGCCCGCGCCTACAACAACGTGGTGCCCTCCTCCGGCAAGGTGCTGACCGGTGGCGTGGACTCCAACGCCCTGCAGCGTCCCAAGCGATTCCTGGGTGCCGCGCGCAACGTGGAGGAAGGCGGGTCACTCACCATCATCGCCACCGCCTTGGTGGATACAGGCAGTCGTATGGATGAAGTGATTTTCGAAGAATTCAAAGGAACCGGAAATTCCGAAATTCACTTGGATCGCCGTCTGTATGAGAAACGCGTTTTTCCTTCCATCCAGCTCAACCGCAGCGGCACACGCCGTGAAGAATTGCTGTTGCAACCGGAAATTCTGCAAAAGACCCGCATCCTGCGTCAGTTTCTCTACAACATGGACGAAGTGGAGGCCATGGAAATGGTGCTCAAGCAAATGCGTGCTACCAAGACCAACGGTGAATTCTTTGACATGATGCGCCGGGGCGGCTAGAAAATTAGCCCGAGTTCGCACACTGCGTGTGGCCCCTTACCCAACATTCTTGCCAGGCGCATCCGGAGTGATTGGGTTACAATCTTGGGTTTTCGCGAAAAGTACGCTGGATTGGCCAGCGCGGCTATTGCTATTGATGGAGATAGTATGAAAGAAGGCATTCACCCCAATTACCGTGAAGTGTGCTTTATGGACATGTCCAATAACTTCAAGTTTGTGACACGTTCCTGCGCAAATACCAAAGAAATGATCGACATGGAAGACGGCCGCAAGCTGCCTTTGTACAAGCTCGATACCACGAGCGAATCGCATCCTTTCTACACTGGTACACAAAAATCCGTGGATAACATGGGTGGTCGTGTGGAGCGGTTCCGCAATCGCTTCGGCAAAACTGCAGCCAAGTAAATCGACTTCAGGTTTTTTGCCTGAGCCACCACCAAAAAAGCAGCCCGGATTCCCGAGCTGCTTTTTTTTGCCAGATCGCTGTACCCAGTGAACCCACCAACCCCTGCCATCGTCACCCAAGCCGGCGCCCGCCGCTTTCCACGCTGGGCCTTGCTGCTCCTGTGCTGCGCCTATGTCCTGCCCGGATTCATAGGTCGCGATGCCTGGAAGAGCGCTGACATGGCGTCACTGGGCTATATGGCCGAACTGGCCAATGGCAGCTCGCACTGGCTAATGCCGACATTGATGGGTACGCCAGCGCAAAACCCCGCCACACTGCCCTATTGGCTCGGCGCCTGGGCTATTGGACTCACACCCGCTTGGGCTAGTGCCGACTTCATGGTGCGAATCCCCTTCGGAATGTTGCTTGCGCTTGCCATGGTCGCAACTTGGTACGGGACCTACTACCTTGCGCGTAATCCTGCTGCTCAACCCGTTGCCTTTGCTTTTGGCGGAGAGGCGCTGCCTGCTGACTACTCCCGCGCGATGGCCGACGGGGGATTGCTCGCCTTCATTGCCTGCCTGGGATTGGCTCAACTTTCCCACGAAACCACTCCGGCACTGGCACAACTCGGGTTCACTGCCCTGCTCTTCTTCGCAATGGGAGCCCTTCCTTATCGGCAATTCGGGCCACTGGTGGCCGCGGCAAGCGCACTGATGGGGTTGTCACTCTCTGGTGCTCCCAGCATAGCGCTTCTGCTTGGATTTGGAAGTGCCGCCCTGCATTATGTTGACCGGCACACGGAACTAAGTGGCACCATCAACGTCCAGCGCACTGTGCGGGAAAGCATTGTTATCACAGTTGTGACTTTGATGGCAGCCACTCTGTCCTTTGGACTGGATTTACTGCGCTGGAAAATTGAGCTTCCAAAGGCGGTATGGAGCGACTGGCAAGGTCATTTTGAGCTGCTGGTGTGGTTTACCTGGCCTGCCTGGCCGTTGGCACTTTGGACCGTTTGGCGCTGGCGCCACCAGCTGTTCAATCAAAGCATTAGCCGACATATTGCTTTACCCCTATTGTTCGTTTGCACCTGCCTTGGAGCAACGCTGACTACGAAATCGCCTGACCGAAGTTTGCTGCTTGCATTGCCCGCAATGGCCGCGCTGGCTGCGTTTGCCTTGCCAACCTTGAAGCGTCAGGTTGCTGCCCTGATTGACTGGTTCACACTGCTATTTTTTTCGGGATGTGCATTCATCATCTGGGTGGTCTGGATTGCAATGCAAACGGGCGTCCCCGCCCAACCGGCAGCCAACGTTGCCCGTCTAGCCCCTGGCTTTGAAGCATCGTTTTCGCCAATTGCATTTGCCTGTGCCTGCGCCGCAAGCTTTGCCTGGGCGTGGTTGGTGAAGTGGCGTGCTGGCCGGCATCAGGCAGCCATATGGAAGAGCCTGGTGCTGCCGGCCGGTGGCGCTGCATTGAGTTGGCTTCTCGTCACGACGCTATGGATGCCACTGCTGAACTACGCGCAAAGCTACAACACATTGGTTCATCGCACTGCTGCGCAAATCTCAGGCCCAGGTTGTATCGAAACGCTAGGCCTGGGGCAAGGTCAAATTGCTGCATTTCAGTTCTATGGAAAACTGCAGCTCATACCCATGCAGCCACAGCCGAGCTGCCCGTGGCTTCTGGCCGAACCACAGTCAGACTTTTCACCGTTACCTGACATTGATCTGGCTGCCTGGACTCTCAAAAGTCTGATTCAACACCCAGGAATCGAAGGTGAGTCGGTCATGCTTTTTTTAAAGAAGTCAGATTAATCAAGCGGACGACACCATGACGTGTGGAGCCCGCACCCGATTGGCCGGAAACAACAATGAGAAAGTCGAACCCTTTCCTGGAACACTGTCAATGCTCAACTCGGCTCCGTGGCGCTGGGCTACATGCTTGACAATGGCCAAGCCCAAACCGGTGCCTCCGGTATCCCGGGACCGGCTCCGGTCAACCCGATAAAAGCGCTCGGTCAGCCGGGGAATGTGTTCCTGCGCAATTCCGACGCCCTGATCCGTGACCGCAATGGTCGCAGCCCCCCCTGGCAACAAGCGAAACTTGACATCGATGTGCTTTCCAACCGGTGTATACCGGACCGCGTTGCTGATCAAATTAGAAATTGCGCTGTATAACTCGCTCGCCGATCCCGACAGTGCACACCCGGACGATGACTCAAACGAGAAGTGGTGGGCCGTTCCCCACAACAGCTGCGACAAATTGCGCGCATCCTGCTCGCACTGTTTGAACAGAACGTCAATTGAAGCCCACTCCAGGTTAGATGGAAGTGGACTCCCTTCGAGTCGAGACAAGGTCAACAAATCGCTGACCAGCGTCTGCATGCGCTGCGCCTGCTGCGCCATCAAATCCAGGTATCGATGCCGCTCAACTTCATCAAGTGGCAGTGTCTGCAACGTCTCGACAAAACCTGCGAGCACGGTCAATGGCGTTCGAATTTCATGCGACACGTTGGCTACGAAGTCACGTCGCATCACCTCGGCCTGCTCCAGTGCAGTGACATCCCGCGACAAAAGCAACATGCGGCCCTCACCATAGGGGTGCAAGTGCACTGATAATTTCACCGGCTTGCTGCTACTGCTGTCACGACCCGGCATGGCCACGTCCTGCATGAAATTGCGAACCGCCAGGTAGGCTGCAAAGGCAGGATCGCGCACCAAATTAACAATATGCTGTTGTAGATCACGCCGCACATCCAAGCCAAAATGCCCGGCAGCAGTCTGGTTAAACCACTCGATACGCGTATCGGCGTCCAGCAGAACCACGCCATTGGGGGAGGCTTGTAATGCAGCGAGGAAGTCTCTGAGCCGCCTGTCACTCTCGAGTTCCAATCGTTTTCCGGACCGTAGCAAACGACGCACGCGTTCGTAGGCTTCGCCCCACAGGCCATTGCGAAGCGACAACTCCGATGCGCCGCCGGAGCGCAGCCACGCCACCAGGCGTAAACCACGC
>CAIQBN010000451.1 GCA_903870065.1 uncultured beta proteobacterium
GACTGCCTTGGGCGGCGCCGCATCACTGCGCAGCAAGTCCAGTAAATGGGTGATTTTGGAATGCGAGGCAAGGGTCGCGTCGTGCTGGCGGCCGGCTTCGATGATGCGCTTGAGCAGCGCTTCCCGACGGTTCTGTACGTAGCGCAGGTCCGTAGTGGTTTCGGACCAGGCCAAGTAGCGATCAAAGGACTCCGCCAGATCCAGGCCCAGGATGCTGGAGCGCACGAAGGCGAAGTGGTGGATACCCAGTGCACGGGGGTCCTGAACCACTTGAGCCTTTGCCCCCAACGGGCGTCCGGCTTTTCGCTGCGTCACTAGGGTGCCATGAAACAGCGGTGCGGGCATTGCAAGGGACGAAGGGGTCATGGCTGGATCTTTTAAAAGCTTCAGGCCGAGCTTGGCACCATCGCCTTGAGGTCTTTCATGAGCAGGTAGAGATGCAAGGGGTCGGTGACACTTGGCTCGAACTCCCACTGGAGGTACCAGCTTCTGGCTGCTTCATCCTTGGCATGCACCAGCAAGGCCCGAATACCGGCAATGTCGGCCGCTCTGACCGTGCGAATCAACGCGTCCTTGAGCAAGGAGCGACCCAGACCCACGCCCTGGTACGCGTTGTCAACTGCAAGCCGGGCCAAGAGCATGACCGGCACCGGATGCTTGGGCATACCTTTGACAACACGGGGTGCTGCAATGCTGGGTTCCACGCTGCCAACAGCGAGGCTGTAGTAACCTACAACGTCCTGGGCACAACAGGCAACATAGGTTTGGGCGCCGTTGGCTTTTTGATTGCCCAATGCAAAACGCTGTAGGTAGATGTTCAGGGCAGGCTGACCACAATCAAAAGCGTCCAAGTGATCGGACACCGCCAACTTGCGAACTGACTCGTAAGTTCTTGCGATCAACCCAGTAACCCCGGCTCGGCGAGCAGTTTCTTCAACTTGGGCTTGGCGCTCACCGGCTGATCCAATGCCGCCTGAAAGGCTTTCCATTGCTGTGGTGACAGTTCGAAACGAAGCCGATCGGCCAGCATCTGGTTGGCAGCCAAGACCGCCGCATCCAACATGAACTCGCTGACGTTCTTGTGGGCCGCGCGTGCCGCCTCCTGTAACAGCTGTTTGACCGGCAGGCTGGCCCGAACGTCGATGCGTTCGGATTTCGATGCGACGGCTGCAGTCATGGTTTCACCTTTTTTGGATTCGATGCGGCAGATCATATCGTCCGGACAACGTACTGACAAGCTTTTTTGACAGCTTTTTTGACAAGATGCACGTGTTGTCCGGCGCAGCCGCGGATGCCTGAGCCGCCCGTTTACAACACTAAAGTTGACCCTAGAGTACGTCGACACAACGAAGTAATAGCAACCTAACTCTCGATTGAGGTGTCGCAAACCAGTTTTTTGTCGATCACAGTGCGGACTACCCGCCTGCTGGGGATGCGACCCAGTCCAGCCTAAATGAAGGTCAGCAATGTAGCGAATCGAAATTCGGCTCCGTGGCGCAACCGGTCATAGGATTTAACGTTGTGGATGGCTCCTATGGGCTGATTGCGGGTGCTCCCGACGGTCGGCTATCCGGAGGTGCAATTCGACCGAATTCGGCGGCAGTTGATGTCCGTCGGGATCGTGCCCATTGCGGTCCTGACGACCCGTTAAATGGCCTCCTGACAGCAGTCATTGAGATGCGCTCGATTCAAGACATGAATTGTTGGTAAAACGCTTTGAACTGGACAAGAACGAGTGAGGCTGCAGCGCGGGGATGGATCAAAAACACTATGGTGGAGCTATTGGCATGGTAAAAACGCGAAGCATCTGATTGAACCAATTCATGGAAATTTGGCCCCGCTTGGAGTCGAAATGGAGGCTTTTTGAATAATTCGAACTCATTGGACTTCTCAAGCAGGCCTACGGTTCTGGTGGTCGACGATTCGGCTGACAATCTCTCTCTGATGTCATCCTTGCTCAAGGGCACCTACCGATTGAAGGTCGCAAACTCTGGAGAAAAAGCGTTGGCGTATGCCCGCTCCGAGCCCAGACCCGACATCGTTTTGCTCGACATCATGATGCCCGGCATGTCCGGCTATGAGGTACTCCAGGCGCTGAAAGCCGATGATGCAACCCGATACATCCCGGTTATTTTTCTGACTGCCATGTCCTCCGCCGACGATGAGCGTCGCGGTCTTGAGCTCGGCGCTGCGGACTACATCTCCAAGCCGATTTCACCCGCCACTATGCTGGCCCGGGTGCGCACGCAGTTAGAAAACAAACAGGTGGCCGATTTCATGCGGGATCAGAATGTATTTCTGGACACCGAAGTGCGGCGCCGCGGCCGGGAGCTCGCTGCCATCCAGGACGTCACCATTCTCGCCATGGCCTCGTTGGCCGAGACACGGGATTCAGATACCGGCAACCACATCCGCCGCACACAGCATTACGTCAAAGTGCTGGCAGAAAAACTCAGTGACCACCCCAGGTTCGGGTACTTTCTTACTCCGGCAAATATCGACATGCTGTACAAGTCAGCCCCGCTGCACGATATCGGCAAAGTCGGTATCCCGGACCGCATTCTGCTAAAACCCGGGCGTTTTACCCCGGACGAGTTTGAAATCATGAAAACCCACACCACGCTGGGGCGCGATGCTATCGCAGCTGCTGAGAAGCAGTTGGGCATGGAAGTGGACTTTCTGCGCTACGCAAAGGAAATTGCATACGGACACCAGGAGAAATGGGACGGTAGTGGCTACCCCCTGGGACTGCAAGGTGATGCAATCCCAATTTCCGCCAGATTGATGGCGGTTGCCGATGTGTATGACGCTTTGATCAGCCGCCGCGTCTACAAAGACGGAATGCCCCACGCGCGGGCAGTCGCCATCATTGTGGAGGGCAAGGGGACGCACTTTGATGCCGATATGGTGGATGCCTTCCTGGAGTTGCAGGATGAATTTCAGGCCACCGCGCAACAGTTTGCGGACTCTGACGATGATTTGCAGGGCAAGGCTGCGCAAATGGCGCGTTTGCAACAACCCGGGGTGGAGTAAGCATGGCTTCTGAAACCGTAGCGGCGCAGCGTCGCCAGTACAACAAATGGGTAGCCACAGAGTCCATTGAGGACTATGCCTTGCGATACTCACCGGCCAGCTTCCGGAAATGGTCGCCGGCGGTGATTGGCACCACCATGATCGGGACCAATTCCGCGCTGTCGTACGAGGCCATTGGCGCACTGTTGTTGCTGGATTTTGGTTTTAGCAATGCCCTGTGGGCTATGGTATTTGCCGCTGTAATTATTCTGGCGGTGGGGTGGCCTATTTGCCACTACTCTGCCAAGCACAGCATAGATATGGACCTGCTGACCCGTGCAGCAGGTTTCGGGTACGTAGGCTCCACCTTTACCTCGCTGATCTACGCATCGTTCACTTTTATCTTTTTGGCTCTGGAAACCGCCATCATGGCGCAGGCCGTCAAACTCTGTTTTGGCATTCCGCTCTGGTTGGGGTACATACTTTGTACGGTCGTGGTGATACCCATCGTTTTTTACGGTGTCACTGCGATCAACCGGTTCCACCGTTGGACCCAGCTCCTTTGGATCGTGCTTCTGGTGGCACCGTTCTACTTTGTTTTTACACGCCAGCCCGAAGCTGTGCAGATGCTGGTTGGATTCACTGGTGAAGTTTCCAAGAGCCGCGAATTTGACTGGTTGCATTTCGGCATCGCGGCCGGCATTTCGTTTTCGTTAATCGCCCAAATCGGCGAGCAGGTGGACTACCTGCGCTTCATGCCTCCGCGAGACAAAGGCAACCGCTGGAGCTGGTGGTTCAACATGTTCACCGGAGGACCGGGCTGGATTCTCATTGCATTTGTCAAACAGCTCGGCGGAGCCTTGTTGGCGGCTGTCGCAGTGGTCGCTGGGCTGGCAATTGCAGACGCCAAGGAGCCTATCCAGATTTTCAACCACGCCTTTCAATTCGCCATTGCGAATCCGGAAACCGCTCTGCTCGTCAGCGCCATATTGGTAATTGTTTCTGAGCTCAAGGTGAACGTGACCAACGCCTACGCTGGGTCGCTGGCATGGTCGAATTTTTTCTCGCGACTGACCCATTCCCATCCGGGTCGGGTTGTCTGGCTGATCTTCAATTGCGGTATTGCCCTGTTGCTAATGGAGATGGACCTGTTTGAGGCCATGAACAGTGTGTTGGGCATGTACTCCAATATCGCCGTGGCGTGGATATGCGCGGTGGTCGCTGATCTGGCAGTGAACAAACCGCTGGGCCTCAGCCCGCCAGTTGTCGAATTCAAGCGGGCGCATTTGTACAACGTCAACCCAGTGGGTGTTGTGAGCATGGTGGCTGGCTCCGTTGCCGCATCCATCGCTTTTACCGGTTGGTGGGGTGACATGGCGCAGGCCTATTCGTGGCTCATTGCAGCCGTTGTCGCGTTTGTGTTGTCCCCCGTCATGGCATGGTGGACAGGCGGGCGCTACTACATTGCGCGCCGCAGTGATTTCCCGGTTGACGTTAAGACACTGGTGCGTTGCACGGTGTGTGGCCAGGATTACGAGCCTGCGGACTCCGCCCATTGCCCGCATCACGGTGGAGCCATTTGTTCCTTGTGCTGCACGCTGGAGTCCACCTGCCACGACAGTTGTAAGCCCGTGGTCAAGGGGCCAGTTTCGTATTACCGGGAGGCAATGCACTCAGTTTTGAACCGGCTGTGGCCACGTCCCCTGCGCATGCAAATCACCTTGCGGGTTGCGAATTTTTTACTCATTTGGATCGTCTTGTCTTCGGTAGTTGCATTGGCCTTGTGGCTTACCTTGCCATCTGCAGTCAAGCTTGCCATGCCAGAGTTGCAAGTTCCTCTGCAGGCCTTTGCAATGCGCGCATTCCTGGGTCTGGCCTTGCTAGCCAGCCTTATCACCTGGTGGATCGTGCTGGTAGGGGAGAGCCGTGACCTGGCCGAAGGGGAATTGCGTACCGCCAAGGAGCGGGCGGAGGAGGCCACCCGGGCCAAGAGTGATTTTCTGGCGAACATGTCCCATGAAATCCGCACCCCGATGAATTCCATCATCGGCATGTCGTACTTGGCATTGCAAACCGGTTTGGATTCCAAACAACGCAACTATGTGGAAAAGGCACACCGTTCTGCAGAGAGTCTGCTGGGCATCATCAACGACATCCTGGACTTCTCAAAAATCGAAGCCGGCAAGCTGAGCATCGAGCAAACTGATTTCCGTCTCGAAGATGTGATGGACCATCTGGTCAACCTGGTAGGCATGCGTGCTGAAGACAAGGGGTTGGAGCTTTTGTTTCAGCTGGATGACGATGTGCCCACTGCATTGATAGGCGACCCATTGCGTCTGGGGCAGGTTCTGGTCAACCTTGGCTCCAATGCGGTTAAGTTTACTGAGCATGGAGAGGTCGTGGTCAGTGTCAGCGTTTCACGGCGCGATGCCACCCGAGTTGAGTTGCATTTTTCAATTCGCGATACGGGCATCGGAATGACCCCAGAACAGTGCAGCAGGCTGTTCCAGTCGTTCAGCCAGGCTGATGCATCGACCACGCGCAAATACGGTGGCACTGGACTCGGGCTGGCAATTTCCAAGCAACTGATTGAAGGCATGAACGGCAAGGTTTGGGCGGAGTCGCAACCTGGTTTCGGATCTACGTTCCACTTCCATGTGGACCTTGGACTGCAGTTACAAGCGCAACCGCGGCGGATGTTTGTTGCGCAGGAGTTGCAGGGTGTGCGTGCGCTGATTGTGGATGACAATGCAGCCGCGCGTGAAATCCTTGCAAGCATGCTCACAGGGTTTGGCATGCAAGTTGAAACGCGCTCCGATGGCGCGCAGGCAGCGGCAGAAGTAGTGCGTGCCAACGAGGCAGCCCTGCCTTATGCGCTGATGCTCATCGACTGGAAAATGCCCGTATTGGATGGCATCCGCTGTATCGAGAAGCTGCAGATCGCACTGCCTGTTGCAGACTTGCCAGCGACTGTGCTGGTTACCTCTTATGGACGCGACCAGTTGGCAAGTGCCCCCGCAGGAGTAGCGGCCTTTGTGAAGAGCCTATTGACCAAACCGGTGACCCGTTCCACTTTGCTGGAGGCTGTAGCGGCCGCCCTAGATCGCAAGGAACTTCTTGGGGATCAGGAAATTCGGTCCCTTGAGCGCCCGGACCAGTTGAATCGCGACATGGACCGTGTCGCAGGTGCGCGCGTATTGCTGGCAGAGGACAACGAAATGAATCAGGAGTTGGCCGTTGCGTTGTTGCGCCAGGCAGGTGTGGACGTAGTGCTCGCCAACAACGGGCAGGAGGCACTGGATACGTTGGCCAACGACCGTCAGTTCTCCGCAGTGCTCATGGATTGCCAGATGCCGGTGATGGACGGGTATGAAGCCACACGGCGCATCCGCCTTAATTCGGGCTTGAAAGACCTGGTCGTAATTGCAATGACTGCCGATGCCATGTCCAGCGACAGGGAGCGCGTTCAGCAGGCAGGGATGAACGATTACATAGCCAAGCCGGTGAATGTGCCCCAGATGTTTGCAACGCTGGCACGCTGGGTAGGCGATTCCGCCGGAGTGCAGCGTTCGGCTGGCGACGGGCACCTAACGTCCGCTGCGGGTGACCTCAGTGCCATTGTCGGTATTGACGCAGCTGCCGGCATGGCCAGTATGTTGGGCAATGCAGACCTCTATCGCCGCCAATTGAATAAATTTCTGCAGTCTCAGTCCGCATTTGAAGTTGACTTTCGCAGTGCCGTTGCTTCCGGTGATCTCACAGGCGCGCAGCGTCTGGCCCATACGCTCAAAGGCAATGCAGGAACCATAGGTGCAAAGGTGGTGCAGTTCCATGCCGACGCGTTGGAGCAGTCCTGTGGCCAAGGCCTACTTCAGGACGTCGAAACGTCGTTGCAATGCACAGTGACTTCGTTGGAGTTGGTGCTTGAAGGGCTACGCAATGTGGCAGGGCTGTCGCCTGCACCCGAAATGCCCCCGCCAGGCACTGAAGATCAAAAGATGACTGACGCTTTAAGTTCTGAGCTTGTCTTTTTGCGCACCCAGTTGCAAAGTGCCGATCCAGAAGCGTTGGATACGGTGCAACAGTTGCTGGGTCAGTCTTTGCCCTCTGCGGTGCGTACGACCTTGCTGCAATTGGTCGGCATACTGGAGAAGTTCGAATTTGAAATGGCAGAGTCTGTGCTGCGGGAGCACTCAGCGCGTTGGTGACCCTAGTCATTGGCCGGTTGACTTGTCTCTCAGACTAATGATATTGGGCGAAAACTATTACTCATGCGAAAGATTATCAGAGTGGCAAACCATTGGACCCCTTTGCTTCAGTGCTGAGTCATTGATGGCTGGGAAAATGCGTATTCGGTACTGTGAGTCAGCGGCCTTTTACCCCATGAGCAGTGTCATGAAACTCTGTGCCGTGTCGACGACCGCAATGTCGTTGCTGCACAAGTCTCACAAGAGAAGCAAAGACTGGCAAATGCAGCACAATCAATACTGTAAGCAGCCCACCATTAAAGACCGCAGCTGGCTCATTGGAGGTGCCCACTTTTACCAAAAGTTCGTCACAAACCTGCCATCAGTCCATGGCTGCCGACGGCTGCTATGGAGCAGGCAAATCGCAAAACTGTAAGTATGCGGTCAATTAACCGCGCCCTTGCATGAAGCCGCCGTTTGATGTGGCGTTGTCTGGGGCGGTCAGTCCGCTGGAAGCGCGATGGCCCAAGGCAACAACGCCTCGTAATCATCAGC
>CAIQBN010000452.1 GCA_903870065.1 uncultured beta proteobacterium
CAATGGCACTGACTTAAGGAAATTGGTTCATAAAAACAACCACTTATATTCAAAACCGTCGGCCAAAAAAGTGGGCTGATTGCCTGCAGCCAGTACGATGCGGGTATCGAAGCCGGTACACGTACAAAGAAGGAATCAGCCCAAATGGATACTACCAAAAGCAGCAGCACCAGCGGTGGCGGCAAATCGCTGCCATCGCAAATCAAACAATTACTGAGTCAATTTGCACAAACTGGAGCCAATGCCTTGAGCGCCTTGCTTGACTGCGAGACGTTGAAGTCTTTGGTAGAGCAGCACTCCCCACATCAACGTAACCGCTGCTACACACCACTGGTAACCGTGGGTCTGTTTTTGCAGCAGGTACTTGGTGCCGACCACAGTTGCCAGAATGCAGTGGCAAACAACATCAACCTTCGCGTGGCGCAAGACCTCCGTGAAACGAGTCCTGACACAGGAGCCTACTGCAAGGCGCGCGCACGCCTTGGTGCGACGCTGTTGCCTGCCCTGGGCAATGCAGTTGCCCAACGCTTGTGCAAAGCACAGATCAATGACTGGCGCTGGCGAGGACGCGACATTTTTTTGGTCGATGGCACCACCGTTGATATGCCCGATAGCGAGGCCAATCAAGCCACATACCCGCAAAATACACAGCAAAAGACTGGCTTGGGTTTTCCAGTGATGCGCATCGTAGGCCTCATCTCATTGAGCTGTGGTGTGGTACTGGACTGGGTGCAGGGAGCCTGTATTGGCAAACTCACTGGCGAGACGGCCATGCTGCGCGAGCTTGACAAGGCCCTGCAGAGCGGCAATATCTTGTTGATGGATCGCTGTTACGCAGGCTACTTTTGCGTGGCCAGACTCATGGCGCGTGGAATTGACTTTGTCAGCCGGCAACACCAAAGGCGCAAGACAGACTTCAGGCGTGGCAAGCGCCTGGGCAAACGCGATCATGTGGTGACGTGGTGCCGTCCGGCGCAGCCCAAGTGGATGACAGACCAAGAATATGAAGCAACACCCGAGAGCCTACAGGTGCGCGAAACCCGTTCAGGCGAATGGATATTGATTACCAGCCTAAGCGATGTCAAAGCTGTCAGTGCCCGCGAACTCAATGAGCTTTACACCTGGCGCTGGCATATCGAGCTTGATATTCGAGCTGTCAAAACAATGATGCAAATGGAGCACCTGCGCTGCAAGACCCCTGAGATGGTAGTCAAGGAGGTGGGAGCACATTTTTTGGCATACAACTTGGTTCGCTCAACGATGGCGCAGGCAGCCTGTCGGGCGAACCGCCCCCCGCGCACGCTGAGTTTTACGGCGGCGATGCAGCATATGCGTGCGTTTGGGCAGCAACTGTGCCTTGCAACAAGTGAGCGCGTGATCTACTTGTGCGATGTGCTGATTCGGGCAATCGCGAAGATGAAGTTACCCTACCGCCCAGGTCGGGTTGAGCCACGCGCGGTCAAGCGAAGACCCAAACCACACGCGCTGCTGACTCAACCACGCGCTGTGCTCAAGGCGCAATTGCAGGCGCAGCGTGATGTCAATATGGCAGGCGTTTTTCCCTAAGTCAGTGCCATTGGGCCCCAACCTGGGTATTTACGACATACGGACTTATGAAGGCGCTTGCCTCAATGGCACCATTGCCGGAAAGATGACCAAAAAGAACGTTATCGGTGTCGTTGCACCATTTACGATCCCCGAAATAGTGCGCAATCTGAATGCGTTCACATTGTGCGCCCAAGCCGTCAACCCAAAAGTCACCACCAAGGTAATATGGGTCAATACTTGGTTCGATCCCCCGAAAGAAACCGAAGCCGCCACAGCCCTGATCAACCAGGGCGTGGATGTGCTTATGCAAAACACCGAC
>CAIQBN010000453.1 GCA_903870065.1 uncultured beta proteobacterium
AGCCGTCCTTGTATTTGCCGCGGTACTTTTCAACAAATGCACGGGGTGCCTGAATTGGCACATGGTTGGCCTGAAAGCCCAGGTAGGCAAAAAAAGGTTTGCCTTTGCCGGACGGCGCATCGGCTTTGAGGTAACCCAACATGCGGTCCACAAAGTAGGTCGACGAGTAGTACTCGGCAGGCATGGTGGCGGGCCTGCCATCTTCAAACCACTCGACCGTGGCGGAATGCGGCAGGTAGCGTTGGCTGGGAACCCAGTTGTCAGAGCCGGTATCGCCCTGGACGATGGAGCGGTCAAAGCCGCGGCGGTTGGGCAGGTTGTAGGGCTCGGAGCCTACGTTCCACTTGCCGGTGATGTAGGTGCGGTAGCCGCTGTCTTGCAGCAGGGTGGCCACCGTCACCACATTGGGCGTCATGGAACCCAAATAGCCGGGCTTGCCCAGATGCTCGCGGGGCATGGCCTCGCGCAGGTTGCCGACGCCATTGCGGTGGTTGTCTACCCCGGTGAGCAGCATCGAGCGGGTTGGGGAGCAGGAGGCCGCCGCATGGAAGTTAGTAAAGCGGGTTCCTTGCTGCGCCAGCGCGTCGATATTCGGCGTGGCAATTTCGCCGCCAAATGCGCCAACATCAGTAAAGCCCCAGTCGTCTGCGACCAGTACCACGATGTTGGGGCGAGTCGACGTCGGGCTTGGCACCTCAGCAGACGTTGCCTGGGCTGCGTGGCCAGGCACGCTCAATAGCAGCGCAACGCATGTTGCAAAAAATTCCCAAACCTTGCGCATGGTGTTTCGAAGTTTACAAACAGAACCGCAAGTCTATGAAATTAGTTCATGTTTGTGTTTCAGGTTGTCGTGCAGTCGAAGCCTGGCGCCATGGCCTGGAAATTAATCAATTAATTCATGCACTTAGCATCGACATCTGAGGGTCACTACCTAGCCGCTTTTCAGGCTATTGCGCGACCGTATTCAGATTCAATAAATTGGCTGGTGTTTGCGCACGGCGGCCTTCACCGCATCTGTCAACGCGAAGCCCGCACCATACTGCAGCGCCAGTTCGGCTGCACGCGCTTCGAAGGCCTCCACACCCATGCCGTAGATGAATTGCATGGCGCCGCCGGTCCAGGCCGGAAAGCCGATGCCGAAGATTGAGCCGATGTTGGCGTCGTGCACCGTGGTCAACACGTTCTCACTCAGGCAACGCGCGGTCTCCACCGCCTGACGGTACAGCAGACGGTCCTTCAGGTCGGTGATGGACCACTGCGCTTCCGCCTTCTCGAACAGGGGCTTGAGCTGTGGCCACAGGAACTTCTTTGCACCCTTCTTCGTTTGTTCTTCGGTGGGGTACTCGTAAAAGCCACCGCCCGCCGCGCGTCCGGCGCGACCCAGTTCGGTGACCATGCGCCGCGCAATGGCTTCGCCGGGGGAGGGTGTGTAGGTCTTGCCCTCGGCGGCGTAGTCGGCCTGGGTCTGGTCCATGACGTGTACGCTCAGCGACAGTGAGGTCTCGTCTATCACCGCCAGCGGCCCCACCGGCATGCCGCACTGAATCCCCGCGTTCTCAATCGCCGCAGCGGGAATGCCTTCGCCCAGCATGGCGATGCCTTCCAGGACAAAGGTGCCAAACACGCGGCTGGTGAAGAAACCGCGGGAATCGTTCACAACAATCGGCAATTTGCCCAGCGCCTGTACATAGTCATAGGCGCGGGCCACGGTTTCGTCGTCGGTCTTGGCACCACGGATGATTTCCACCAGCTTCATCTTGTCGACCGGGCTGAA
>CAIQBN010000454.1 GCA_903870065.1 uncultured beta proteobacterium
ACTGACCCAGTTCAGCAAGTGTTGCATGCAATGTCTTTCCGGCCAACAGCGGCATTGCCATGTAGGCCGTGCCATTGGCTTCCCAAAAGCGATAAACCTTGATCAGCGCCGGGTGGTCAAAATGCGCCAGTAAGCGAGCTTCATTGACAAAGCTTTGCAAGCCCGCCTGAAATGTTTCGCCCTGGTCACCGGCGACCGGTGACACCGTAACGCCACGGGTGCGCTCTGCCAGAGTAGCTGGCATGTACTCCTTGATGGCTACGCGACGGTCGAGGGAGTGATCTTGGGCGCGGTACACCACACCAAAGCCTCCCGCCGCCAGTACGTCAATGATCTCGAACTCGTGAAGGCGGGTTCCCGGTGGCAGAAATCGCCCTGGACGATGCGGTACCAAAGCGATTGCAGACTGCACATCACCCTCTGGTTTGCTACTTGCCTGCCCAATGATTCGTGTGTGCGTCATAAGTGGACTCGTCTGGCTTGTTCTTTAGACTTCGATCGGGAGCAACGGCCAAGTTAGCGTGGACTGCGTGCAATTCTTAGCCACTGGCTTGCATTGGCCAACGCCACCGCCCGTTCCACGGGCGGTGCCGGGTTGAGCAGAATCAAGCCGCGGGATGATTCGCACTTTCTGGCTGTTGCCACCAAAACATCGAGCACATGCGGGTGCAAAGCGCTGCAGCGACCCAGTTCGAGTTCAATCGTGTGTGCGCCGCTTTCCACTGCCGCGGCAAGATATGCTGATATCGCGGTGACCTGATCGCGACCCAGTGCACCGGAGACGGACGCCCGACAAACCGCGTTTCTTCCGGTAACTTGCGGCGGATCAAAGACCGCTGCAACTGCCATCAGTGGTGATTTGAGGTAGACCAGTTTCAGATCACCGATGGTGATTTCATCGCCAACTGCCAGCACCGTTTCAGCAATAGGCAGGCCTCCAACACGCGTTCCCTGGCGGCTGACATTCAAAAGACGCACCGTATCCTCCTGACACTCCAGGATAAAGTGCTCTGCGGACACCGTGGGGTGGTCGATAACCCAATCGTTGGTAGCCGATCGTCCGACCCGGACCGAAGCGGTGGCGACCCGAAAGCGTCCAAAATGATCCGACACAAATAACGGATCAAGAATCTGCAAATTGCATTCGAGCGTTCCGAATATGACGTTGATGGCGTCGTCAAAACGAATCGACGAGAAGGACTGTCCATCAATCCAACTACCGTTCGAGCTGCCTTCGTCGTGCAGGCTGTAATTGCCCGCCAGCCACCTGACCGTTGCGTGAATCTTTGAAACACTGGAATGTTCGAGGTGAATCTGGCAGTCTGCAGAACGTCCAATGGTGAAATCCGTGTCCTTTAACAGCCACGTCTTGAGGCCAGAGGGTAAATCAGCCTGCAATTGAATCAACGCAATACCCTCCTCAAATTGAAAACACTCGCATGAAAGAGCCAGTCAGCGCGCAAAGTTGCGCCATCACCAGAGTCAAGTTTTTTCGCGCATAGTCCAAGCGGTTCTGGTTTGCACTGTGCTCAGGTAAGTGTAGGTGCCCCGAAGTCGCCACCACAGATTCACCCAGTGGTACCAAAACGGCTCGGTCAATCCCATCAACCACATCATTGCCCGTGCTCCTAACGACGACTGTCGCGCCAGGTATGTTTGGTCTAGTGCGAGACAAAGTAGATTGTTGATCGAACCGATGAATAGGGTTGCAAAAAACATGGCAACAAAAGAGCTCGGCAACACACCCAAAAGTGTTGTACCGACGAGGTACAACAGGCCGAGCACTTCTACGACCGGTCCAAGTGCGTCAAATATTGACAAATACGGCAGGGCCACCATCCCAACTGCACCGGCGCGCGGTGAAAACGCCATACTGCGGTAGGCCCTCAGCGACGACAACAAGCCGCGTTGCCAACGCATTCGCTGGCGGCCAAGCAAATCCATGGTGTCACAAGCGGCAGTTCGGGAAACGGCAAATCCAATTTGTGCGATTGCGTATGAGCGTCGTTTGCGCATGTAGTGTTCGTGCAGGCGCAAAACCAATTCCATGTCCTCACCCACAGCCAAAGGGTCATAACCGCCAACCTCCAGCACAGCAGCCCGGCGAAACAATCCCAACGCGCCTGAGATGATCACATTGGCGTGAATAACGTTGAGGCCCGCCCGAAAGCAACCGTAGCTTCGGGCGTATTCAAGCTCTTGCAGCCAGTACAAAACGGATGCCAGGGCACCAGTGCGTTCAGGACGACGCAGGCGAATAAAACCGCCGGCCACGAGCATATTTGGATTGTCAAAGAACGGCTCGGCCAGCTGCAGCAAGGTATCGCGCTCCAGAAGTGTGTCGGCGTCTACCACGCAAACCAGAGGCGAGCGTGCCAGATTGATGCCAGCATTCAGCGCATCGGCCTTGCCGCCATTGTGCTTGTCAATCAGCACAATTCGGCCGTCCGGGTCACTCCAGACGCCGCGCACTGGCTCAGACGACATTCCAGCACCCGCTGGTACGGCCACCCGCCTGAGCGGAAAAGCTTCTAGAACCCGGCTTAAGGTTTGGTCTGCAGAACCGTCGTTCACCACGATCACTTCGACCCGGGGATAGCGCGACTTGAGTACCGCCTTGATCGATGCAATGATCGAGTCTTCTTCGTTGAAAGCCGGAATGACAATGGAGATGGACGGCAAAACCGCCCAGCGCTCTTTAATCCGATCTTCGAAAGACAGCATCCAGCGATGTTCGCGCCTCAGGGCAACAACCGACAACGCGCACAGGATTAGACTAAAAAGTAGACTCGTTGCACTGAAGACAATAAAAAACCAGGCGAGAACGGCCGTCACGATGCGGACCCTCCCATGCCTTTGCACTCGCTCGGCAACGGCCTCGCTACAGCTTCCTCAGCGCCCACGAAACGCAAGTCGATCAACTCGAACCTACCCTTTTGCGGACTTGGAAATCGCAGGAACAAGCTTGCGATGCGGGTGCGATCAATCCAGCCATATTCGTCTGAACCGGAAAAAACGAACCGCGGATCCTCAGCCACCACGACCCGCCAGATCGGGTGCATCCTGCCGATTGCCACGCGAACTCGGCGGGCACTGGCCCCGGTTGCATTCAACTCGCCAATCGGAATCGAATCGTCCAAAGCGTGCCAACGCGCGTCTGCAAGTTGCAGGATCGCGCGCACGTTGGCGCAGTACACAATCTCCACCGCTACATGCTTCCCGGCATCGAAAAACTCGCCTTTTTCCGGACGCGAAAGGGTCAGGCTGATGCCCGAACCCCAACCACCCAGGGTCACAAGGTCCACTAGCATGTGCCCATCAAGCTGCGCTGAGGCGATCTGGTTGCTGCGTTCCTGGTTGCCGTAGTGGCCATAGTTTCCGCTGACGTCCCAGACGCGAACTCCGGTTGCCACGGCACCACCCCACAAAACGCCCTGCTTAAGCAGAGAAGGGTCAAGCGGGCGCCCGTCACCCAAAGAAAGTAGGGACTCGTAGTGGTGCCAGGCAATTCCCCGAAACGCAGGCTCCTTGGCAAAGTGGCGTGACACTTCCTCGCTCAGCCTGCCAGCACCCGCAGTACCTTCTTCAAAAAGGGTAATGTGGGATGTGACACCAAACTTTGGATTGGGCTTTTGGGTTTCCAGCGCAATCAACACTTCTTTGCCGAACTCTTGCGCGGCCTGGATGGTCGGGATCGCCAACGCGATCACACCGTTAGGCCCGTCTGCACGATCACGGTAAGCCATCACTGCCACGCTCGAGACAATTCGCAGTATGTGCCGATCCAGCGTATCGGACTTACTCTCAAATTGCACAACCCTGGGCGGGGACCCATCATCTGCGACCATGGAGTACCAGAACGGTATTGCAGCCTCAAGTGGAATTGCTCCGCCCTGCGGGCGTTGGTACCGCGCCAAACGGTCAGCCATGCCCCGCGTTAACTGGAGAAAAGGCGGGCCCACCACCAAAAGATCAGTGGGAGCACCGGTGGCCGGATCGAAGTAAGGCTCTACATCCGACTGCACACCATCAAACCCGGACCGGTGCAGCGCATTGAATGCGTTGATGGCATCAATCAGGCCACCCGGACCATTGATTTTGTGGTGATTCTCCCGCTTGGCATAACTCCCATGGCCGAACAATGCGTAAATCTGAATGCGCGAGGAATGCGCTTTTTCAATGAACCCGGCCAGTGCATCCAGATGCCCGGCAAAGGCAAACCGGCCCTCGGTGTCGAGATTGACATTCAGGTAAACACGGTTGATACCCAATCGCAGCACGCGGTGGAAGAACTCCCGCTGCCGATTGGTGTCACTGACAAGTTCCAGAAGATACTGGGACTTTTGGCGCTCATCCGAGGTGCCGGCCGCATTATCACCCCACAACCAGACTGCGCGAACCTCGCTTTTTGAACGGGCAGGCAACCAAGCGTCAGCTCTGGCCCAAGGTGATAGGTGCAGGCAGATCAACACTACGAAGAGCCGAAAAAACATTCCGCACCGCCCGCTTTGCTTCAAAAAAAACCCGGCCAGAGCCGGGGATCAACTGTGCCGAATGCCTAAAAATAGGGCAAATTAGGTCCG
>CAIQBN010000455.1 GCA_903870065.1 uncultured beta proteobacterium
AGGTCGATGCAGTGCTCGCGTTGCGCCCGCAGCGCTTGGGTGATGTGCCCAAGCGTTTGGCTGCCGTACGCTCTTTTGCTGCGTTGCCCGAAGCACCGGCGCTGGCCGCAGCAAACAAGCGGATCAGCAATATCCTGAAAAAGGCGGATGATGTAGATCCTCACGTGAGCGAATTGCTGCTGCAGGAACCGGCCGAGAAAGCCCTGTTTGCCGCCATGCAGGCTGTGGCGCCGCGGGCACAGGCGCAGCTGGAAGTTGGCGACTACACCGGGTCCCTGCAAACCCTGGCGGCATTGCGCGCACCGGTAGATGCCTTCTTTGACAGTGTGATGGTCAATGCAGAACAAATGGACCTGCGCCTGAACCGCCAGGGCTTGCTCAAGACCTTGCATGAGGCCATGAACCGGGTGGCAGACCTCTCACGGCTCGCAGCATGAAACTTGTCATTCTTGACCGCGATGGCACGATCAATGAAGACAGTGCCGAGTATGTTAAATCGCCGTCTGAGTGGCAGCCTTTGCCCGGTGCGCTGGACGCCATAGCGAGACTCAACCATGCAGGGTGGCATGTGGTCGTGGCGACCAACCAGTCCGGGCTGGGGCGCGGCTTGTTTGACGTGGCTTCACTCAATGCAATGCACTCCAAGATGCACACCATGCTCGCTGCGGTGGGCGGGCGAATTGACGCGGTTTTTTATTGTCCGCATGCGCCCGACGAGGGGTGCCACTGTCGCAAGCCCAAGGCCGGACTCTTTGAGCAAATCGGCGAGCGCTACGGTTTGGACTTGCAAGGTGTGCCGGCTGTTGGTGACTCGCTGCGCGACCTGGATGCGGCGCTCGCGGCAGGTTGCTTGCCCCATTTGGTTCTCACAGGAAAGGCGGCTCACCTGCGGGAGATGGCGTTGCCAGAAGGATACCCAGCCAACACCATCGTGCATAGCGATCTGGCTGCATTTGCCGAGTTTCTGGTCGGGCCGGAGGCCCGGGCATCACAGGCGGCAGATCTTTGACGCTATTTTTTTGGTAGCGCTTAAGCAAATAAATTCGGGGGCTACAAGCTTATTTTTCTTTATGTCCTTGCTTCGTTCGATGATTCACATGGCCTGGATGGCGCTGACCGTGATCCCCTACGCACTCACGATTGTTGTCGGTGCACTTTTCGGCATGGGCCGGGCGCAGCGCTACCGTATTGCCGCGGCCTGGCTGGGTCTGAGCAGTGTGCATTCTGGGCGGGTTATTTTGGGGATTGAGACCCGGATCAGTGGAATGGAAAATCTGCCAGTCGGTGCCGTGACTCCGGCCGTGTTGCTGGTCAAGCACCAGTCCACGTTTGAGACATTTTTGATGCCCGCCATCATGCCCCATCCTCTGGCCTATGTGTTCAAGAAGGAGCTGTTGTATGTTCCTTTTTTTGGTTGGGCGATCGGGCTGCTGGACATGATTCACATTGATCGCAGTTTGCGCACGCAGGCGTTCAAGAAAGTAGTGGCCCAGGGCAAGGAGCGCCTGGCGCAGGGTATCTGGATCATCATGTTTCCGGAGGGCACCCGGATAGAGCGAGGGCAAAAAGGTATTTATGAGACCAGTGGCACCCGTTTGGCAGTCCAAACGGGCGCGCCGGTCATTCCGATCGCGGTCACTTCAGCCAAGTGTTGGCCGCGCAAGGCCTTTATCAAGACGCCCGGTGTTGTCGATGTATCCATTGGCAAGCCCATTGCCAGTGTGGGTCGGCACCACAAGGAACTGATGCAAGAAGTGGAAGACTGGATTGAAGCTGAGATGCGGCGCCTCGACCCCGAGGCCTACCGCTAGTGCCATTGACCACGCATTGCGAACTCCATGCGTAGCTTTTTTCAATATACCTTAGATCTTTTTGGGCCTCCAGCCCTCGCGGATACTGCGCAAGGCGCTCCTGATGTTATAGCGCCAGTCGAGGTTGGAGTGCCCCATCGGCTGGCGCAAGCATTGAACCAGGCGATCCTGCCAGCATCTTTTGCCCATCCCCAGGCGAATCGTGAAGTGCGCTTAGGTGACGCGGTGGTGGGTTACCTGTTTCAGCGTGCCAAGCGGCGCACGATTGGTTTTGTGGTCGGTCCTGACGGACTGGTGGTGCGGGCGCCGCGTTGGACGTCTGTCCAAGAGGTTGAAGCCGCATTGCGTGAAAAGGCC
>CAIQBN010000456.1 GCA_903870065.1 uncultured beta proteobacterium
CGAAGCCTGTTGCTGCGGTCTATACTGCGGCTCGTGCGGTTGAACGGCTTATCCGTCCGAAAATGCTGGTAGTCACACATGAAACTTGCCACCTGGAACGTCAACTCCCTGTCCGTGCGCCTGCCCCAGGTGCTGGACTGGCTCAGCCACAACCCGGTCGATGTGCTGGCGCTTCAAGAACTGAAGATGACGGACGACAAATTCCCCGCCGGGGCCTTCGAGGCAGCGGGCTACTGCGCCCAGTGGTTTGGCCAGAAGACGTACAACGGCGTTGCCCTTCTCTCACGCTCGCCAGTCACCGACGTGGTGAAAAACATCCCCGGCTTTGACGACGACATGGCACGCGTCATTGCCGGCACGGTGCTACCGGAGGGCACCCTGTACGGTGCAACGGGCGTGCGCGTCATCGGCGCCTACTTTCCCAACGGCCAGGAGCCTGGCAGTGACAAGTTCGAATACAAGATGGAATGGCTCAAGGGCCTGCGTCAATGGGTCAAGGCCGAGATGGAAGCGCACCCCCAACTGGTGCTGATGGGCGACTACAACATCACCTTCGATGACCTGGACGTGTGGGACCCTATTGGCCTGAAAGACACCATCCACTGCACCGAAGAAGAACGCTACCACCTGCGCGCATTGGTCTCGTTGGGCCTGCACGACAGCTTTCGGCTGTTCGAACAACCGCCCAAGAGCTTTTCGTGGTGGGATTACCGGGACATGGGCTTTAGGCGCAACCGCGGCCTGCGCATCGACCACATCCTGATCAGCAATGCGCTCAAGGACATGGCCACGGGCTGCGCGGTGGATAAAACCCCAAGAAAAAACGAGCGCCCAAGCGACCATGCACCGGTCGTCGTAACGCTGACCATCTGACGGTCAACCTACTCGCTCGGAAGAAGCAAGCCCAAACCTGGCCCAATAGTCGCTACAAACATCACGCGTTCAGTGTGTAACCAAAACGACGCGACATCAAACCACGCCCCGTATTCAGGCTGTCCAGGACGGATTGGCATGCCAACCGTGAACCCATGGCAAAACAGCCTGCGCCGGCATGGGCCTGGCAATGCCATACCCTTGCGCCAACGCACAGTCAATCGTCTGCAATAGCGCGCCATGTGCCTGGGTCTCCACCCCTTCTGCTATGACCTCGCGGCCAAATACGCGTGCAAGACCCACCACACCCTTGACGATGGCCAGGTCATCGGCGTCTTCGAGCATGTCGCGCACAAAACTCTGGTCGATCTTGAGTGTTTGGGCGGGCAGGTATTTGAGGTAGGTAAGCGACGAATACCCGGTACCAAAGTCGTCCAGTGAGAAGCGCACTCCCATGGCCTTGCAAGCATGCATGATGTCCGAGACGCGCGATACATCTTTTAATGCACTGGTTTCCAGAATCTCAAGTTCCAGACATTCGGGAGCGACCATGGGGTGGCGCGCCAGCAACTCTGACAATCGTTCGACAAATCCATCGGATTGCAATTGCAGCGCCCCTACGTTGACGCTCACACGCAGATGCAAGCCCTGCTCCTGCCACTGTGCGATTTGCACCATCGTCGCATCCATCACCCAGTCCCCCAGACTAATACTGAACGGATGGTCTTCAATGGCAGGAAGAAAAGCCGCCGGGGCCAGCAAACCCCGTTCGGGGTGCTGCCAGCGTATCAGTGCTTCAACACCCACAACCAAACCCGACCGCATATCCACCTTGGGCTGGTAATACAAGACAAACTCGCGCTGCTCTAGTGCCAGGCGGATGCCTTCAATGCTTTCGCGCTGCTGTCTCACCGCATCATCCTGCGCGAGGTCAAACAGATGGTAGCGGTTCTTGCCCGCCTGCTTGGCGGTATACATCGCCTGATCGGCGTGTCGAATCAGCAGGTCTGCGTCGTCCCCTTGCGGATTGGAAGTTGTCACGCCGATGCTGACAGAAACCCGCAACGCGATGTCGCCCACCATGACCGTGTCAGATGCAACCTTGCACAGCCTTGCCAAAATGGGTTCACAGTCATTCCACTGGGTCAGGTCCAGCATCACGGCGACAAATTCATCGCCACCAATGCGGGCCAATGTATCGCCTTCTCGCAGTGTGGATTTCAGGCGCTCGGCTATCGCCACCAACAATATGTCACCAACGCCGTGCCCGTGACGGTCGTTCACCTCTTTGAACCCGTCCAAGTCCATGTAGGCCACCACCAGCGACTGATTGCGCCGCTGAGTCTGGATCATGGCCTGCCGCAAACGGTCGGCCAGCAAGACACGATTGGGCAAGCCCGTGAGCGCATCAAAGTGCGCAGTGTGCTCCAGTTGCTGTGCATGCTCCTTGCTTTCGGTGATGTCCGCAAACAAGGCAATGTAGTTCTGGGTGGCACCGTCAGCTCCCCGCACCGCACTGATGGTGAGGGTTTCAGCGTACACATACCCTTCCTTGTGGCGGTTCCAGATCTCACCACTCCAATAGCCATGTGCTGTCAAGTCACGCCACATCTCGTCGTAAAACTGCGGCGACTGGCGACCGGACTGCAGCAGGCGCGGATTCTTGCCCAGGACCTCATCACGGCTGTAACCGGTGATGCGGGTGAAGG
The DNA here is from genome assembly GCA_903870065.1 of uncultured beta proteobacterium. GTDB lineage: Bacteria > Pseudomonadota > Gammaproteobacteria > Burkholderiales > Burkholderiaceae_C > Allorhodoferax. Next base: position 2,583 of record CAIQBN010000456.1, read on the forward strand.
CATCATTCACCTCCAGAATGCTGCCGGTTGCATCGGTGATGGTGATGCCCTCACGCGCGTAGGTAAATACGCCTGCGGCCAGCTTCTGCCGTGCTTCTGCGCCCTTGCGGTGTGTGATGTCCGTAATCATGGCGATCGCGCCCACAACACGGCCATCGGGTGCGCGCAAGCTTGCGGTGCGGTCGCGCGCCCAACCCTGCACACCCGTCTGCGCAACCTCAAACGGAAACTCTGAGGCCTCTACGGATTTCCCTGCCAGCGCCGACTCCAGATTGGCAATCACGCCACTGTCTTTGAGAAATGGAAACACGTCCAGCGGTTTGCGGCCCACGAGATCCAAAGCTTTCAAACCGGTCATGTGCTCCATGAAGGGGTTCCAGACTTGGTAGCACATGTCCAGGCCATACACCACGATGCCAATTTGCGCACCAGCGATGATTTGCGCATTGAGCGCACCGGACTCCAGTAGGTCCTGCTCCACTTTTTTCCGCTCGGTGACGTCGCGCGCGAGCACTATAAAGCGGGGATTCTCGGTATGAGCAGCCCCCTTGCGCGCCACCGAAAGTTCGAACCATTTGGTGCCAGCCGGCAATGTCAGTGCGTATTGCACACCCGACGCTTCGCCGTTCTCGTGCGCCTCTTGCAGGGCGGCCAGACAGACCCGCGCCACATCCGGCGGCAATACCTGGGACAGGTTGCGACCCAGGAATTCTTCGGGCGGCAATGCCAGCAACTCGGTACGAGCGGTACGGTAACTATGAATGCATCCATCCAGACCCCACTCGAACATCAGGTCTGGAATGGCGTTCAGGGTGGCCTGCAACTCATCTCGCAGGGCAACCAATTTGCGCTCACGATCTTCCAGTCGGAACTGGGCGCGTTTGCGGCGCCTCTCCTGAAGCGCAGTGGCCCTGTCGTGGCGACGAAACCGTCGCGCCGACAGGCCCAGACCCAGCATTCCGGCCAGCCAGATGCCACCGTGGGTTAAGCCCAGGGCAACCCGCGACTCATGAATCAAGGCCAAGTAAGGGCCCAACGGCAGACTCAAACCAATGGCGCCGCGCAGGTCACCGGTCTTGTATCCCAGAATGCCATGGCATTTATCGCAGCCGGGCTCCATCCACATGGCACGCAGATGGCGCAGGTGGGGCTTGCCATCGATTTGATCGCGTTCCCAGACCTCGGTCTTGTCACCCCGTTCGAACGCAAGCAGTTGCGCGCGTTCCCACGCGTCCGGTGCATTGGCAGGGTTGAGCTGCTTGAGCCCAATGATCCGGCCGCGCACTCCATACTCCAGCGTGTACCGGTCCATCACCTGGCGCAAAACGCTGGCCGGGTTCAACAAGGTCAACGCGCGTCCGTCCGTGGTGGTTACGTCGCGCCCTGGCACATGCTCCAACCAGGGTATTGACTTTTGCGTAGGTGTTACGGGGACGTAAACGCCGCCATGGTCATTGGCCCAGCGCCGAAACGAAATGTCCTTGTTCATGCTGGCACGGGCATCGATGAACGCGTTTTCCATGCCCTGTTCGCCCGCCAGATACCAATTCCAACCAAACGAACCCGCCAACACCATGCACCAAAGCACGGCGGCTGCAAGAAAGAGACGGTTGGACTGGGATACCATGAATTTGCGCAAGCCCCTCACCTGCAACTACCCGGTGGCGGACCGGACCTGTCTATCGATCCCG
>CAIQBN010000457.1 GCA_903870065.1 uncultured beta proteobacterium
CGCAATGCCACCACCCTGGCGGTTTGGCATGGGGGCAAGCTGGCGGGCAACCAAACCTATGCCTTGCACGGCACGCCCTGTGGCGACGTGCTGGAACAAAAGGTTTGTTGCTTTCCGACCGGTGTGCAACAGCTTTTCCCGCTCGATGTGGGGTTGCAAGCATTGCAGGCAGAAAGTTACATTGGTGTCACCTTGGTGGGCCACACCGGGCGCCCCATTGGCCTCATTGCGGCAATTGGCAGAAGCCCCCTGGTCAATCGGGATCACGCTGAGACCACACTGGCACGCGTGGCGGTGCGCGCGGCCGGTGAGCTGGAGCGATTGGTGGCAGAGTCCGCCTTGCAAGAGAGCGAAATGCGCTTTCGCGGCGTGGTGGAGCTGGCGCCCGATGCGATCGTGCTGCACCGTGATGGCAAGCTGATATTTGTCAATCCGGCAGCGGTTGTGATGTTTGGCGCCAGGACAGTGAATGACCTGATTGGCAAACCCGTACTGCAATTGATCCATCCGGACTTCCACGAGTTGGTGCTGCAACGGCAAAAGACAGTAGCCGAAACCGGAGCCACCGCACCGCTGATTGAGGAGCGTTACCTGCGGCTCGATGGGGCCGCCTTTGATGTCGAGGTGACAGGCCGGCCCCTTGTTCTGGGTGGTGAATTGGCTATCCTCTCGACCATTCGCAATATCTCCGACCGAAAACAAGCGCATGCCAAGTTGCAATTGGCGGCCAATGTGTTTGCACACGCCCGCGAGGGCATCACCATCGCCAACAGCGACGGCGTCATCATTGATGTCAACGAAGCCTTTACGCGGATCACGGGTTACAGCCGGGAGGAAGCTCTTGGCCAAAATCCCCGCATGCTGAGTTCGGGCCGCCAGGACAAGGCGTTTTATGCCTCAATGTGGCGCGGATTGCTGGAGCAGGGGCACTGGAGTGGAGAAGTCTGGAATCGCCGCAAGGACGGTGAGGTGTTCGCCGAACTGCTCACCATCAGTGCGGTGCGCGATGCGGATGGCAGCGTGCGGCAATACGTGGGTTTGTTTTCGGACATCACTGCAATCAAGGAGCACCAAAAGCAGCTTGAGCATATCGCCCACTTTGACGCGCTGACCAATTTGCCCAACCGTGTGCTGCTGGCCGATCGCTTGCGCCAGGCCATGGCGCAAGCCGCGCGGCGCGGCCAGCACCTGGCGGTGGCGTATTTGGACCTGGATGGCTTCAAGGCGATCAATGACAACCAGGGACATGGCGCGGGTGATCAGGTTCTGGTTGCGCTGGCACATCGTATGAAGCAGGCATTGCGCGAGGGCGACACCCTGGCACGGCTTGGCGGCGACGAGTTTGTGGCGGTGTTAAGCGATCTGGAAGACTCAGCGGCCTGCCTGCCCATGCTGACCCGCCTGCTGACCGCGGCGGCGCATCCGGTGCAGGTTGGACCGCTGTCGCTGCAGGTCTCCGCCAGCGTGGGCGTCACCTTTTATCCGCAGGAGCAAGATGTGGATGCCGATCAGTTGTTGCGCCAGGCCGATCAGGCCATGTACCAGGCCAAAGTTGCCGGCAAAAATCGCCACCACATTTTTGATGCCGTTCAGGACAGCAGCATTCGCGGCCACCACGAAAGCCTGGAGCGGATCCGCCAGGCGCTGGAGCGGCAGGAATTTGTTTTGCATTACCAACCCAAAGTCAATATGCGCAGCGGCGAGGTGGTGGGTGTGGAGGCGCTGATCCGCTGGAATCACCCCGACAAAGGAATGCTGTACCCGGCGGCATTTCTGCCCGCCATTGAAGATCATCCTTTGGCCGTTGGCGTGGGCGAGTGGGTGATTGACGCCGCGCTGACCCAGGTGGAGTTGTGGCGTGCACAGGGGCTGAAGTTGCCTGTCAGCGTGAATGTGGGTGCGCGCCAGTTGCAACAAAGCAATTTTGTGGAACGGCTGCGCGCGATCCTGGCAGTTCACCCGGCGGTGGACCCCGCCTGTCTGGAACTCGAAGTGCTGGAGACCAGTGCCTTGCAGGATATCGCGCAGGTGTCAGAGGTGATTGAGGCCTGTGCCGAGACTGGGGTGATGTTTGCACTCGATGACTTTGGAACGGGCTACTCATCGCTGACCTACCTCAAGCGACTGCGTGTTGCCCTGCTCAAAATTGACCAGAGTTTTGTGCGTGACATGCTGGACGATCCTGATGATCTGGCTATCCTGCAAGGAATAATTGGCCTGGCAGCCGCATTCAAGCGCGAGGTGATTGCCGAGGGGGTGGAAACGGTGGCCCATGGTACCTTGCTGCTGCACCTCGGCTGCGAACTGGCACAGGGTTATGGCATTGCCCGGCCCATGCCGGCAGACCAGATGCCCGCATGGGTGGCTAGTTGGCAGCCTGAGCCCGC
>CAIQBN010000458.1 GCA_903870065.1 uncultured beta proteobacterium
ACGTTAGAACCACTGTCGGGGCATTGCCAGTCAAAGTTCAGGTCTTGTGCCATCGATAGATCAATGTCCTGGTGGTGCGTCTCGAATCCAAAGCGGTAGAGCGGATGTTGTCTGACCCGCCATTGGCGTTGCAAATCGATGGCTGACATACACAGCACCCGGTGTGGGACGCCGCCAGCGTGCGCCATTGGGTAATAGACGCCGGGCTCTTTGACGTCCACGAAGAGCAAGCCGTCGTGGATCCGGTCGACTGGTCGGCGTGCTGCTGCCAGCATCCAATCCACGTTCTGCTCCAGGCAGTACAAATGCATCGCCTTGAACAAAGCGGTTCGCACAGTCGATGCTCCGGCGCTTCCCTTGACACACAAGCGGGTAGTTTCCAACATGCGTGTACCGCGAAATCGCTCAGGCAATTCCAGGGATTCCTGCAAAGGCAAGGGGTTGAAAACATTGGAGTGGGTTCTGAGCGTGCCCAATAGACTGCCATCAAATTTTGATCTGGCGACAAATACCTCGCATCCGCGGGCGAAGTCGGCAGGCTCTGGCTGGCTCAGCGATTCAGCCAATTCTGGCAGATGCTTGCCATAGGTTGCTGCCCTCAAATTGGCGACATCCTGCAAGTGTTGCCGCGACGCAACCTCTACGCGAAAGGGCAAACTCTCTTCGATCAGTGCAACTGGATTGACGCGGTCTGAAGAAAACATGGGATACCCTGTGAATGGATTAAAACCAGTTTAGGTTCCCATCCATCCGGGTAATCCGCCAAATAGCGCCGCGATCAGCAGGCTATTTCCAGCATTCAAGCCCCCATGCAATTTCTAAGGCGACCCGAACCGCTTTCGGCCAGGACATACGATCGCTACAACAATGATAGCTATTCACGCTTATTTCACGCAGGCCAATGGGCCTTTTGCCCTCAAATCAATCCAGCATATCAAAACCCTGCGCCTCCACAGCCACAAAGGCTCGGGTCAGCCCCGCCACCGCCGCATAGAAGCGGGCTTTGGGGTGGGCTTGCAGCGCGTCGCACATGCGCAGCGCCCACGGTTGCACATGGGTCGCAAAGAACGCCTGCTGACGTGTCAGGTTGGCCACCGCCACATCGTCACCGGCAATCAGGTAGCGCATCACCTCACACAGATAGGCGAAGTGGTCTTCGGTCTCGGACATGGCGTCATCCCGCGCCAGGCCCAGTTCGGCAATGTCGGCGCGCAAGGCAGCCAACGGCTTCTCATTGAGAAAACCGCTCAGGTAAAACGAGCCAAACAGATACACCTCGGGCTTGCCAACGCCGCCAAACAAGGTGATGTATTCAGCGGCGATGCTGGCGTCATCCATCTCGCGGGCAACGCCGACCAGGGCGCGCCAGGGCTCCTCCAGAAAACCACCCGCCGCGGGTGCTTCGGTAACTGCCACACGCAGTTGTGCTATCAAATCAGGAGCTGGTTGCGCATAGTACAAAAGGGCCAGAAGCCCATAAAGCTCTGCACGGGCGGTTTCTTCGTCGAGGCCGGCGCTGGAAATCGGGGCTTGTGTCATGGTGCGTAAATTGCTCTGTTATCGGATGTCGGTGATCTTGACTTCATTCTCGGCGGAGTGGATGTCAATCACCCGGCAGTCACCGCACATTTTTAACCGATCTGCGGCAGCACCCTGAAACATGGCGTGGCCTGCCAGTTTGCCCAGCATGGACTCAATGCCTTTGAGTGTGCCAAATGGCTTGCTGCAGCGGATGCACACATAAGGCTGCATGGCGTTCAGAACCACCGCCTCTTTGCGCTGCGCTCCCAAATTCAGCTGCGGCAACAGCGCCAATGCCTTTTCGGGGCAGGTTTTGACACACAAGCCGCACTGCACGCAGTTCTTCTCGATGAACTTGAGCTGCGGCTCCAGCGGGTTGTCTTGCAGGGCGGCCGACGGGCAGGCATTGATACAGCTCAAGCACAGCGTGCAGGCATCCTTGTTGATGGTCAGCGCGCCCAGCGGCGAGCCCCTGGCGGGTAAGGCTATGGTGACGGGCTTCTGTGGCGCCTGGGCAATCAGGTGGTCCAGCGCCAGCTCCAGCGTGGCGCGCTTGTCGGCCTGCACTGCAAAACTACCAGGGTGTGCTACGCCCTGTGCCGGTGTGGCCTGCAAGTCCGCGTCCAACGTGGCAAGGTCACGCGCATCGCGGGCGTGCAGCAGGCGCAGATGCGTGCCGCTGTAGCCCAGACCACTCAGGATGGCTTGCGCCACGTCCATCTGCGTTTGTAGGGCATCGCGGTACTGGGGGGCATCCTCATCCGTCAACAGCACCCAGACCTGCGACGCGCCATAGGCGACGGCGCTCAACCACAGGTCCACACCCAAGGATGCACTGTGGTGCAGTGCCAGCGGCAACACGCGTGCGGGCACGCCACGGGTGGCAGAGTCAACACGGGCGGCACGACCCAGGTCACCGATCAAACGCACGCCCCCCTCCAGGCTGTGCAGCAACACGGCCGCGTTTTTGCCACCGGCACGCGCGTAGGTGGAGAGCAGGGTTTTGAGGGCCACGCCTTGCTCGTTGGCACGCGGGTAGGCATAGGTCAACGCGCCGCTAGGGCACACCGTGGTGCAGGTGCCGCAGCCCACGCACAGACTGGGGTTGACCACAATTTGCTGGCCCTTGATATCCGAGCGAACGGCCGACGCCGAGCACACGTCAATACAGGCGGTGCATCCCACCTGGGTATTGCGGGTGTGCGCACACAGCTTCTGTTTGTAAGTAAAAAAGCGGGGCTTCTCAAACTCACCCACCAGACCACGCAATCGAACCACGGCCTTCATCAGGTCGGTGCGCCCCGGCGCGCTACTACCCACTGAAAAATAGCCTTGCGGCAAGGCGTGCTGGGTGAATGCTGGCGTGCTGCGCAGGTCCAGCACCAGGTCAAAGGTTTCGGTTTGCGCCTGCGGCGCACGGCTAAAGTCAATGGCACCCGCAACCCCGCAGGCCTTCACGCAGGCACGGTGCGATTTGCACAACGCGTTGTTAACCTGGTAATCAAAACCAATAGCACCTTCAGGGCAGGCGTCCAGGCAGGCATTGCAACGGGTGCACAAATCCAGGTCAATGGCGTTGTGCTGGGTCCAGTTGAGCTCAAACGCGCCCAGCCAGCCGGTGAGGCGGTCGAGCTTGCCGGTCAACACCGGGTAGCGGCGCTCTTGTGCACCCCCGTTTTCACCGGCACCCAGGCTGAACAGGGTCACGTCCAGCGTGTCGGCCAGCAGTGCGGCGGCTTGCTCGGCGGCATCCAGTGCGCCAATGATGAGCACGCGCCCGGCGCTCTGGTAGCTGACGGTGGCCACCGGCTCCGGTGCGGGCAAATGGGCGACTGCCAGCAATGCCGCAATCTTGGGGCTGGCCTGCGCGGCGTCCCTGCTCCAGCCGCCGGTTTCGCGGATGTTGACAAAGCGAATCGGGACGGCTGCCGCGCCCTCGGTCTGGGCTGCAATTTCCTGAAACAGGCGGCTCTCCTGAGTGCAGGCCACGACCACGTCGTCACCCGAGGACAGCGCCTGTTGAAACGCACCGGCCTCGCGGCGGCACAGTGTGCTGTGCAGGGTCAGTGGCTCATTCAGTGCCGCGCCCAGGCTCTCGGGCTCCAGGGGCATGGTCTGGTTGCAGTCGCAAATCAGTGTGGGCATGGTCTTCGTGTCTCGTTGTTGTGTCGGTTGCCGGGACCCTCATCGGTGTCGTCGGTGGCGTCTGCGTGGTGGTTGGCGACTGGGTATCACCCGTGCTCAGGGCCGGCGCGGGCATCTCTGGCTCTTCATCTACCAGTTTGAGAAACTGCGCGCTGGCCATCTTTCGCAGCATGGACAGCGGCAAGGGGTCGCTTTGGGTGTAGTCGTCGATGTAGGTGTCGAGCCGGTCCATCACGTTGTAGTGCGGATCAGTGAACAACTTTTTCATCGCCGCATTGCG
>CAIQBN010000459.1 GCA_903870065.1 uncultured beta proteobacterium
GCTGCATCACTGCGTGCACACCCTGAGGTGGCACCCCATCAATTGGAGCTTGAGATTCTGGAAACCAGCGCCATGCAAGACATTGCCGAGGCATCAAGGACCATGCAGCAATGCCGCGCGCTTGGCGTGCGGTTTGCCCTCGATGACTTCGGTACCGGTTATTCTTCCCTGACTTACTTGAAACACCTGCCGGCGGAAATGATCAAGATCGACCAGAGTTTTGTGCGCGACATGCTGGGTGATGTCGATGACCTGGCCATTGTGCGGGGTGTGATAGGGCTGGCTGCTGCGTTCGGACGCGAGGTGATTGCCGAAGGGGTTGAAACCGATGCCCACTGCGCGCAACTGCTGGCCTTGGGCTGTGATCTTGCGCAGGGCTACGGAATCGCCCGACCGATGCCGGCGGCCGACCTGCCACAGTGGGTTACCCAGTGGACGCAGGGCGGCGGCAGTCGCCAAACCAGGGCCATCCCATGAACGATTGCGGAGAATTACACCCATGCCAGTATTGGTAAAACGGGCCAGTATCCTGGTGGTCGAGGACGAGGCCATCATTGCCCGTGATATTGCGTCGCAGATCCAGGCCATGGGCTACGAGTCGGTCGGAATTGCGTCAAGCTCCGAGATGGCTATGCAACTGGTGGCGCAGCACCAACCCAGCCTGGTCCTCATGGACATTCAGCTCAATGGACCGGTCGATGGCATCGCAACCGCTGCCGTCATGCGCGAACGGTTTAATGTGCCGGTTGTTTTTTTAACGGCATTTGCCGCAGATGATGTGCTGGAGAGGGCCAAGTTGACTGAGCCGTTCGGCTATATCCTGAAGCCGTTTTCGGAGCGCGAATTAAGCACCACCTTGGCCATGGCGCTTTACAAACACGAAGCGGAGACGCGGTTGCGCAATACCACCCGTCAGCTCAAGGCGCTGTCACGGCGGGTGCTTGAAGTGCAGGAAGTTGAACGCCGGCGTGTGGCCATTGAACTGCATGACGAACTTGGCCAATCGCTCACTGCCATCAAAATCAATTTGCAACTGAGTCAACGGCTGAAAGACCAGTCGCTGGCGGACATCAACCACGAAAACATCCGTATCGTGGAGGATGCACTGAAACAGGTCCGCCGCCTGGCAACCAATTTGCGCCCCTCGATGCTCGATGATCTCGGTCTGGCTGCTGCGTTGCAGTGGATTGCCGACCAGAGTGCCAATCGCAGCGGCTTTTCGGTGCGTTTTTGTCCAGTGCGCTCACAGCCGCGGCTGGCGGCCGATATCGAGACTGCCTGCTTTCGCATCGTGCAGGAGGCGTTGACCAATATCGCGCGCCATGCGCTGGCCCATAACGTCGAAATCCGCCTGGAGCGCGACCTTGATCGGCTGGTTTTGTATGTATCCGACGACGGCTGCGGTTTTAATCTGGAAGAAATGCGGGCACGCGCCATTGCCGGAGACAGCATTGGTGTGCTTGGCATGCAGGAACGTGCTACGCTCATTGGCGGGCAGTTGACAATCGAGTCGTCCGTTGGGTCGGGCAGCGTCGTCCAGCTCAGTTGCCCCTGGCGTAATCATGAGGAAGTCCATTGAACACTGTGCGTGTCCTGCTGGCCGATGACCACACCCTGGTTCGTGCCGGGCTGCGCAAGCTGCTTGAATCGATCCCCGCCATGGAAGTTGTCGGCGAAGCCGGCGATGGACTGGCGCTGCTTGAACTGGCGGAGCGTTTGAGACCCGATGTGGTGTTGATGGACATTGCCATGCCTGGACTCAACGGCCTGGAGGCCACCGGCCGAATTAGCCGGACCTGGCCCGAGGTGCGGGTATTGATTCTGTCCATGCACCAAAACGCCGAATATGTGCGCCAGGCATTGCGCCAGGGCGCGGCGGCTTATTTGCTCAAAGACGCAGCACCGCTGGAGCTTGAGCTTGCACTGGCTGCCGTATTGCGTGGTGAAACCTACCTGAGCCCGGCCGTCTCCAAAGGGGTTGTCAGCGACTACGTTCAACGCTTGCGCAGCGACGAGCCTGCTGAGGATGCGCTGACCCCGCGGCAGCGTGAAGTGCTGCAACTGATCGCCGAGGGCCACAGCACCAAGGAAATCGCACGCCGGCTTGATCTCTCCGTCAAAACGGTCGAGACGCACCGCACCCAGCTCATGCGCCAGCTTGACATCCATGAAGTGGCTGGTCTGGTGCGTTACGCAATTCGGTCCGGCCTGGTATCCGTGACCGAGTGAGGGGCCAACACCCTGCGCTAGGGTGTTTCTTGCACAGGGCTCAGGTATTTGCCTGATTCCGTTCTGAGCGTTATCGGTCTATCGTTGGCCACGATGTCAGCTGCACCTGCACAACTCAAAGAAAAAATCCGCATATTGGTGGTCGAAGACGAAGCCATCGTCTCGCGCGACATTCAGATGCAGTTGTCCGAGCTGGGCTACAGCTTGGCGGGCCAGACAACTCGTGGTGAGGACGCAGTCCTTATGGCGAGTGAACTACACCCGGATCTGGTCATCATGGATATCCAGTTGGCGGGCGCCATGGACGGCATTGCCGCCGCCCAGGCCATTGGCACCAACAGCAATCACACGGTGCCCATTGTGTTTCTGACCGCGTACGACGCCGACGAAACACTGGAGCGTGCCAAGTTGACCGAGCCATTTGGCTACATTCTCAAGCCCTTTACCGACCGTGATTTGCGCACCGTGCTGGAGATGGCGCTGTACAAATTTCGCGCCGAGGCGCGCCTGCTGGAGTCCGGACTCTACAGCCAGGCGATTCTGGACA